>CAZONU010000223.1:0-8271 GCA_964581145.1 uncultured Planctomycetia bacterium | reverse complement strand
TGCGGGAAGCCTATGGTGAGTCCATTGAAATCCTGGCCCTGGGCACCAACGCGGCGGCCACCGCGGCGATGCTCGCGGCCGGGGCCGAGCGCGGGGCCAGCGGCGAGGGCGCGGTGGTCTGGAACTCGCTGCGCGCCGCGGCCATCGCCGGGCCGCTGGGCGCGGTGCTGGCCAACTCCATGCTCGGGGAGGTGACCCCGCGGATGGCCGAGGCGGTGGCCTCCAGCCCCGCCGAGAAGTTCCTGCTGCCCATCTCGGCCTGCGGGGTCCAGGTCGCCGGGGTGAAGAGCGCGGCCATGCCCGAACTCATCGACGAGCTGGCCGGGAAGCTCCTGGCCTGGGCGGAGAACCCCGAGGCGACTGCGGACTAGATTATCGCGACGGTCGCGGTTCCGGAAAAGTCGACGACCTCCAGGCCCACGCGGAAGGCGCGGGCGGGAGATTTCATCTTGGCGCTCAGGTGCCGTCGCGTCCGCCCGCGCGCCAGCGAGACGCGCTTCTCAATGACCTGTCCCGTCCAGTGGCCGTCCGCGGTTTCGGGCAATATCACCGCCTTGACCGGAATGCGTCGGGTGCCTTTCACCGTTGCCTCCAGTGTGAAGCCGGCCCGTCGGCCCCTCCCGGCCGGCAGCGCGGCCAGCTTCTTGACCAGGACCCGCGAGCCCTCCCCCCTGCCCGAGAAGCGCGCCGCGCCGCCGCCTCCCGACCAGAGCCGCGCCTTCTTGGGCAGGTTGACGGTCTCCCAGCCGCGGGCCGCGGGGACGCGGGGCTTCTTGGCTTTGGGTAACTTCTCGCGCTTCAGGAAAGCGGCCAGGGCGCCGAGCAGGCTCCGGCCCAGCGCGCGGTAGAGCTCCGCGGTGGCCAGGTTGCCGCGCGCGGTGCGGTTGTAGGTCAGTTCCAGGGTCAGGGCGGTCATGCCCGCGTTGCGGGCGAAGGAGTTGGCCACCCCCGCCGAGGGCCACGTGGCCCAGTCCACGGTGCGCGTCGACCAGTCGCGAAGGCGCACCGGGAAATCACGCGGAGCGGCGCGCTCCACCGCCCGGGCCAGGGCGGCGTGGCGCGACCAGCCGGCGTCGTCCACCGCGGTGGGGTTGGGCATCACCGGGTAGGAGCGCGGCTCGCCGGCCCCCGGGCAGTGCAGGTCGATGAAGAGCGCGGGGCGCTCGGCGCGGCGCGAGGCCTCGATTGCCTTGATGACCGCGGCCGGCTCGGGGCGGATCGGCCGCGCCGACCAGTCGCGGTTGGGATCGCGGGGCCGGTGGTTCTTGCCGTAGCGGCCCTCGGCCACGCTGTCCAGGTCCACGAAGGGGACGGCGTGTATGACGCAGTTCCTCCGGAGCCAGCTGGCCGCCGGTCCGCCGCCGGCCAGCGCGCCCAGTGCCCCCTCGATGGCGTGGCTGCCGGCCACCTCGCCGGCGTGGTTGCGGGCGGTGAGCCAGACGGCGGGCTTCCTGCCCTCAGCGACCGAGATCATCTTCAGCGCGCGCCCTTCGGCGCTGGTGCCGATGCGCTTGGCGCGAAGACGTTTTCTCTTGGACGCGGGCAGGGCTTTGAGGAAGGCGGCCAGGTCGCTGGGGCCGTAGGGGTAACACCAAGCCACTTCGGCGCGGCTGGTCTGGAAATCAACCGCGAACTCGAAAGGCCCGCGGGGCCCGAGCTTTTGGCATGTCTCCGGATCGACGCGCCGCCAGGCGCCCCGCCCCTCGCGCATTACCGGGACGGCCTCCCCCAGTCCGCCGCCGCCGAGGACCTCGGGCACGTTGGTCAGGTGAAACCAGAGCTTCCTGCCCCCCGCGCCGCGCACCCGGAAGCGCCACCACATGCCCTGGGGGCTGCCGTCCTTGGGGGCCTCGAAGCAGACCAGCGGCCCGGAGTAGAGTCCCTTGACCCAGCGCAGGTTCCCGACCGCGCCGCATTCGACCTTCGCGTCGATGGTTACGCCGTCGGCTTTGAGATAATCCCCGGGTCGCCTCAAGAAACACCTCCCGCTCGAATCATAGGCGGCGGGGGGCGGGCTTCAAGGTGGGCGAGGGCGACAATCAGCCTCGGGAAGCTCTCTGCGGCCGGCGATGGGGCGAGTCAGTAGCCCGGCATATAAGTAGACCAGTGGTCTACTCGACTGTCTGCACTCCGGGATGATGCTCTGGCGGAAAAGAGCCTAGCCGCAACGCGTTGCATCGCCATAACAGCTTGTATATCAGCCTGTTCCGCTTGATATTGGCAATTCACAAGGCCGTGGTGTTTTCGGCAGATTCCGGCCTCCAATGTCCGTAGACCGGTGTATGTATATCCTAGACCGGAGGATGTCCAGGATGGTCAAGGCAGCCAGTCGCAAGACCCGTCCCAGCGAGATGGTGGCCGAGAGCGTCCGCGGGCGCATCCGCCGCGGGGAGCTGCGCCCGGGCGATTTCGTCCAGTCCGAGCGCAGCCTGTGCCGCGACCTGGGCGTGAGCCGCATGACCGTGCGCCGGGGGCTCGAACGGCTGGTCAACTGCGGGCTGCTCTCGCGCCGGCCGGGGCGCGGGTACCTGGTGGGCCCGCTGCCGCAGAGCCCCAGCGGACCGCGGCCGGCGGGGCGGGGATCGGCGGTGGTCTTTCTTCACGCCCGGCCGGAGTCTGAGCTCGCGATCGGTGGGGACCACGCACGTATGTGGGCCAGCGCGCGCGAAGAGTTCGCACGTGACGGCCGGCTGACCATGGTCAGCTCCGTCGAGCAGGAAACACTCACCAGTGAACTGGCCGGCGAATTGGCGGCCAGCGCGGCGGGCGTTCTCTGCGACTATGAAGATGACGCGGGCATCGCCCGGCTCCTGGACGCGGGGCTGGCCGTGGTGCACATCCACTACCGGGGGAGCAAGCTGCCGATCGACTGCGTGGTGCAGGACGACAGCGGAGGCATCCGGGGGGCCGTGGCCCACCTGCACGCGCGCGGGCATCGCAGGATCGGGTACCTGGATACGTCCGAGCGCCTGGCCGCCTTTAATCACGCGGCCCACGCTATTCAGCGTCGCGCGGGCTACGTTGCGGCCTGCGACGAGTTCGGAGTGGGAGTCAGCCCTGACCTCATCGCTCCGGCTGATTACTACGGTGCTGACGAACTCGGCTCCGTTCGGAAGTTGCTGAAGGCCGGGGCTACGGCGCTGGTGGTCCCTCACCGCGGGCTGCTTGAACCGGTGCGGCGGGCGCTGGGGAAGGCGGGCAAGCTCAGGGGACGGAGTTTCGGCTTGGTGGCCTGGGGCGAGCCGCCCGCGGCCGGGGAGAAGGGCTTCCCGACGTCGGTGTCCTGGAGCCGGGAGCAAATGGGTGCCGAAGGGGCGAGGCGCCTGCGGCTGCGGCTCGAGCGCCCGGGGCTGCCGCCCGCCACCACATTGATACCGACGGAGATCGTGGACCGGGGCACTGGGGGAAAGGGTCCGGGCGCCTGAGGGCGCCGGGTCGCTGGTCGAGGGGGGGGAGAGGCGTGAAAATGAGAAGCTTGCCGGGATGGCTGGTCCTGCTCTCGGGAATCGCGCTCGGTTCAAGGGCCGCGGCCGCCCAGAAGACCAGGCTCAAGCCCTACAAGGCGCCCAGGATGAAGTACGTGGGCGATGTCACCTGGGGCGCTTACTGCGAGAAACCGGAGGGAAAGGGGCTGGCCTTCGGCGGGCAGGACCGCAAGGCCCCCGACGGGAGGCCGCACACCCGCGCCAAGCGCGGCGGGAAGTGGGTGAGCATCGCTGAAGATCTGCGTAAAAGAAATCCCCTCCAGAAGTTCCGCGAGCGCGCCTGGCGGCTGCGGACCCGGATCAAGGATCTGCGCGCAAGCGCACGCCACCTGTACTTCGAGGGCAGGTGGTCGAAGTCGGACAAGGAACTCTCCGCCGGCGTGAAGAAACTCGGCGACGGCCTGTCTTCGCTGGTGAGAGACTTGAAAGCGGCGGCGAGCGGCGCGGGCAAGTACGAGGCCGGGCAAGCCGGCTTCGCCCTGGGATTGCTGGCCAAGGCCGGCGGCGAGGTGGGATCGGCCGCCGGCAGCCTCTCGCGGGGCATCGACGCCGAGGCCATCAAGGCCATGCGCCGCGCGCAGATGAGCATTGCCCAAGCCGCCGAGGCGCTGGACGCCGAGCCGCCCGCGCGGGTGGCCGCGGCAATCGCTTTCGACGCCAAGACCGGCCTTTATGTCCTGTTTGGCGGCGACCACTACGATTACCTGACCAACGACACCTGGGTATTCGACCCCAAGGCCGTCAGGTGGACGCAGCGGCACCCCCAGAGCGCCCCCCAGCCGCGCGCGGACCACAAGCTTGCCGCCGCCGCCGACGGCAAGCTCAAGCTCTCCGGCGGGTATGCCTACCGTTACAGCTTGGGCTACATGGCCGCCCAGTACGGGGCCGTCGAGGGCGGCGAGTGGACTTACGACATCGCCGCGGACACCTGGACCGGCGCGGGCAAGGCGCACCCCGCCACGAAGCGCGTCTACCGCCAGGGACCCTTCCTGCCCGGGCACTTCCTGGAGGGCGAGAAGCCCGACGCGGCGGGGCAGGCGGCCAGGCTCAAGTCGCTGCCGGTCAACACCTGGGTCGAGCTGAAGCAGTCGCATCGACCGAAGATGAATCGCGACTGGGGCACGGCGGTCTTCGACTTCGACCGCGACCTGATCCTCTTCTGGAGCGGGGGGCACTGCGCCCACGGAGGCACCGACGTCCTCCACTATCATCCCGCGACCAACCGCTGGGAACTGCCCTGTCCGGTTGAACTCCCGTTGGGACCGCTCTACATCGGCGGAGAGGGCTACCCGGCGGGCTTCAACTTCAACCTCCGCCCGTGGATGAACGGGCACACCCGCAAGACCTACGGCTATGACCGGCGCCTCAAGAAGATGGTCTTCGTGGCCCCGCCGAGCAAGGACCCCCACTTTTACCTGTACGACCCGGCCAGGGCCGACTGGTGCGCTCGCGCGCCCCGGCCGGCGAGCATGAACTACTCCGGGGCCTACCACACTCTCTTCATCTGCTGCTCGCCGGTCGGGACCTATGTCTGGAACCGCAAGGGCAAGCTCTTTTCGCTCGACGAGAGGAAGCTGGCGTGGAACGAGGTCAAGCTCACCGGGGAGAAGCTGCCCGGCACCTCCGTTGACACCTGCGCCATCACCTACGACCCCAAGCGCGACCGGCTGCTGTGCATGAAGGGCTGGTACGGCAGGGCGCACGACGGACAGGTCTACGCGATAGACCGCAAGACCTGGACGGTCAAGGCGCTGAACCCCGCCGGCCGTGAGCCGATGAAGCGAGGGTTCGCCCTGCGCGAGTCGGCCTATTACCCCGAGGGCGACCTGATCCTCATCAGCGTCACCGGGAAGGACTCGCTGGAGCGCACCCTGGCCTACGACTGCGCGAAGAACCGCTGGGTATCTCTCAAGATCGGCGGCCTCAAGGCGAGAAAGAAGTACCCGCTCAAGTACTCGCTTCCCTACTCTCCCTCCGGCAACCACAGCATCGGTCTGCGCTACGATCCGGGGCGCAAGCTCTTCTGGGCGGTCAACAACTGGTGCCGGGTGTGGGTCATGCGCCTCGACCTCAAGAGCGCCGACCTCCGCCCGCTGGGCAAGTAAGCGGAGGTCAAAAGCCGGCCCCGGACCACAAGTCCTTGCTCAATGGCCGCTTGCGCGCCCCTCCCGATTTCCCGTTGCAGGTTGTCCGGACAAGCTATAGACTGTCGGCCGGACAGGTTAGCAACCGGGAGGCGAGGATGGCCAAGCAGGAATACACTTTCACCAAAGAGACGCTGGTTAGCGACCTCTGCGCGCTGGGCATCGAGAGCGGCGACACCTTGCTGATGCACTCCAACGCCAGCTCGGTGGGCCCGGCCCGCCAGATGGTCAAGGCCCCGGACACCGGGATGCGCTGGGTGCTCGACGCGCTGCTGGAAGTGCTCGGCCCCGAGGGGCTCCTGGCCGTGCCCACCTTCACCAGCACCTTCAAGGACGAGAAGTCCGGCCCTGGCGGCAAGGTCTGGAACCCGGATACGACCCCCAGCCGGGTGGGCAGCCTGACCAACTATGTCCTCAAACAGCCCGGCCGGGCGCGCAGCGACCATCCCACCCATTCGCTGGCCGCGCTGGGAAAGCGCGCCGCGGAGTTCTGCGCGGGCCACTCCTGGAAGGAGGGGGCCAGCACCTTCGACCGCAACGGCCCCTGGGGCAAGCTGATCGACTGGGACGGCAAGATACTCTGGCTGGGCACGGACATGCGCACCCAGACCGCGGTGCACGTGGTCGAGGACTGGATGCAGCTGCCCTACATGTCCAAGTGCATCGCCCTGGTCGAGGACGGCGGGAAGACCATCGAGGTCGAAACGACCATGAGCCCCAAGGGCCCGCGCGATTTTTACAGGAAGGACTCCAAGGTGGCGCTGGCCTGGGACGCGGCCGGGCTCTACACCAAGGGCAAGGTCTGCAAGGCCGACTGCCGGCTGATGAGCGCGCCCGGGTTCATCGACTGGCTGTGGAACAAGCAGTTGGAAGACCCGGCCATCATCCTCAACGACGACCCCGCGCAGGAGTGGTCGGTGAAGGCCAGGAAGGACACCGCCGCGCACCTGGCGGACTTCCAGGGCACCTGGAAGCGGTAACGCGCCGGTTTCTCACGTCGAGACAAGACGGCCCCCGGAGCCTTCCGGAGGCCGTTTCAGTTTGTGCCTTTCTCCCGGCGTTCAGCTCGGGTCAGACCTCCATCCACTCGGTGTGGAACTTCTCGCCGCGGGGCTTGTCCACCCGCTCGTAGGTGTGCGCGCCGAAGTAGTCGCGCAGGCCCTGGATCATGTTGGCGGGGATTCTCTCTGAGCGGTAGGCGTCAAAGTAGCGGAGAGACGACGCGTAGGCGCCGCAGGGCAGGCCCGCGTCCACCGCGATCTTGACAACGTCGCGCAAATCCCCCTGGCGCTTCTCCACGTCGGCCTTGAACTCCTCGTCGAGAAGCAGATTGGGGAGGTCCGGATTGCGCGTGAAGGCCTCGGTGATGCGGTTCAGGAACTGCGCGCGGATGATGCAGCCGCCCCGCCAGATGCGCGCGCAGGCCCCGTAGTCGAGACTGTAATCGTACTCCGCGCTGGCCTGGCGCAGCAAGGCCATGCCCTGCGCGTAGGAGCAGATCTTCGCGGCGTAGAGCGCGTTGCGGAGCTTCCCGACCAGCGTTTTCTCCTCCAGCGCGACCTTGGCCTCGGGCCCCTTGATGAGCTTGCTGGCCGCCACCCGCTCCTCCTTGTAGGCGCTGATGATCCGGGCCTCAACGGCGGCATTGATCGTCGGGGTCGGCGCGCCCAGGTCCAGGGCGTCCTGGCTGGTCCACTTGCCGGTGCCCTTCTGCCCGGCGGCGTCGAGGATGACGTCTATGAGCGGCTTCCCGGTTTCGGGGTCGCTGTAGGCCAGCACCTCCGCGGTGATTTCGACCAGGTAAGAGGAAAGCTCGCCCTCGTTCCACTCATTGAAGACCTCGGCGATCTCGCCGGCGGGCATGCCCGCCCCCCGGGCCATGATGTCGTAGGTCTCGGAGATGAGCTGCATGTCGCCGTACTCGATGCCGTTGTGGACCATCTTGACGTAGTGGCCGGCGCCGTTGTCGCCGATGTAGGTGCAGCACGGCTTGCCGTCCACCTTCGCGGCGATCTTCGTCAGGACGGGCGCCACGAGTGTGTATGCCCTGCGGCTGCCGCCGGGCATTATGCTCGGGCCCTTCAGGGCGCCCTCCTCGCCGCCGCTCACGCCAGTGCCGACGTAGAGCAGGCCCTTGGACTCGACCTCGCGGCAGCGGCGGATGGTGTCCTGGAAGAAGCTGTTCCCGCCGTCTATGAGCACGTCGCCCTTGTCCACATAGGGCATGAGCTGCCCGATCATGTCGTCCACCGGCTCGCCCGCCTTGACCATCAGCATGATCCTGCGCGGACGCTTCATCGATGCCACGAACTCCTTCATCGTCTTCGCGCCGATCACGTTCTTGCCCTCGCACCTCTCGCGCACGAAGTCTTCCGTCTTTGAAGTCGTGCGGTTGAAGACGGCCACGCCGAATCCGCGGCTTTCCGCGTTTAGGGCGAGGTTCTGGCCCATCACGGCCATTCCGACCACTCCGAAATCCTGCTTCGCCATCCGTCAAGTCCTCCGTCGAATTGACTGCTTCACTAGCCTGTGGCACAATAGTATCAAAATTGGCTCGCACTGTAAAACTCACCCTGCCGGTGCGTGTGCATCAGCCGACGAGTCCTTCGCAGAGGCAAGCGTCTTGCAGATAGTCGCAGACC
>CAZONU010000222.1:0-8418 GCA_964581145.1 uncultured Planctomycetia bacterium | reverse complement strand
CCCCCGGAATCCCCCGTCCCCGGAATCCCCCCGGAATCCCGGAATCCGGTCCCCGGAATCCCCCCCGGAATCCCCCGCCGCCAGAAGCAGTCCCCTGGGCTTTATTTTCCCTCCGGCGCCGGCTTCGGGTCTCTGGATTCACGGTCGTCCTTGAGCGGCATAAACGATAGTTCAATCTGCCCGTCGGGGGCGACGATTGCGGACCATCGGCAGTCTATTCTCTTCGCAAATATGTCCACAATTTCCCGAAGCGTCTTTGCCTTAACATCCACTTTCCCCTTAGGATGTCGCGGCCTGTGTTTTTCCAGATTGTCCAGGTCCACAGGCTTGTCTTTATTCACCCCTCTGACGCCCTTGACAGTGCCGATGGGAAGATCGGTCAATTGCGGCGCCGCAATTCGTGGTTCCAATGAGTGAAGATAGTTTTGGAACTCGAAAGCGTTGCCCTCAAAGTTGACGTGAGGATGCTTCTTTTCCAAGACCACTATGTATATCGAACCCGATTCACGTGCGTTCACGGCAAGCCCGTTGTCATCTTTGTCCACGCCGTGATGGATAACCAACATGCAGGTCATCGTCGCGACAATTGTTATTGCTATTACAGCAAGGTACTTTAAGGCGGTCATGCTCAACCTCCTTGCACTCACGGGTTCTGCTTGTCCGTTACATTCACGGTGTCTTTCGGCGCTATCTGCACTTGCCGGCGAGAGACTTCGTCAAGCTGGTGGCCCGCGATTCTGAGCTTCATGTCCGCACTGCCTTTCCTGGTAGTCGTGATATCAACCTGAGGAGGTGGCCCCTTCAACCACTTTCGGATCTCGGGTTTCGTCGGATCAGGATTTGTCCTGTCGAGGGAAGTTGTGCCCACCGGATCATCGAACTTTCCATTGGTCATAGCGACGGGCACTGCCGTCATGACCGCCCATTTGCCTATCGCTACTTTGGGGAAAGCTTTCGGATCTCCCGCGATATTGTCAAATCTTTCCTCCAAACGCGTTCTATCATAAACGGAGTCTAACGCCTTATTGAACTGGTCGCTGACGCTAATCGCAACCCGCCTGAAATGATAGGTCCCTAGATAGTTCTTGCCGTCGCCATATGGGTCAAGGTAGAGATCATTAACGTGCTCTGACTTCCCTGCAACAACATGGGAATGGTGTTTGGGAACCGCCACCACCACGTTCAGGGTGAACGCTTTCGCCCCCAACTTCGCCTGCAACACGGTGTCGCCATTCGGCTTGTTTGCCGGGGTGGCACTCCGGCCCAAGATTTCGACAGTGAGGAGGCCTTTGGCCAGGTCTTTCTTGTTTCTGAGGACGTTGATCCGCACACGGTTCTGCCCAGTGACCGTGAACTTGACGTTCACCGCATCCTTGGCGGGATTTACACTGACCGTGATTTTCTTAGCCAATGTCGACTTGTTGGCGGGCACACTGTATCCAGTTACGACCTTAGTTATGACCTGGCCGGTACCGAACTTCAGGAACTGGACGCCGGGTGCTCCTAACTTCGCCGACGCTCCATCGCCGTTAGCGAGGTAAAAGAACAGGTCCGGCGAGATGTCGCCCGCGGCGTGCGGCGCGGCCTCCACCGCCACTGTGCTGACGTTCTCTGAGGGAACATCCGGAGGAATGAACGCCTCGGCGTTGGGTCCGCCCTCCAGCTTCCAGCGGCCCTTCACCGGACCGAGATAAACACCCCGGGTGCCTGCCCCCTGTGGGGTCACGAATCTCACCTCGGCGCCCAGCGACGTCGCAAGGTCCGGCGCGTAACCCCTGGGCAGCGCCAGGCAGCCCTGCACCGCGGCAAAACCTATCGCCGTGAAGGTGGTCCGTTCGCCCGGCACCAGGTACCCCGGGTTCGGAGTGATCCGCACGAAATCAATATGCCCCACCTTAATAGTGAGGCTGCCGCAAATCTCGCCGTTTACCCTGGCGTCCAGGGTGGTAACGCCTTTCTTCAAGCCGCTTATTCTCAACTCCTGTATGGGGCCATCCGCCGTCGCCGGCTCCACTGTGGCAACGGCCGGGTCGGCCGTGGAGAAGGACACGTAGCCATAGCCCGCCGACGGGCTGATTGCAGCCGTTACGGTTTTAATCTTGGCTACGCCCACCAGGACCGGGTCCCTGTCGAAGCTCGCCCCCACGGCCATCACTTCCACTTCGGCTGTGTCCGACTCGCTCAGCGGGTCGGACACGGTCAGCGTGACTTTGTAGGTGTCCGGCTGAGTGTAGGTATGCGTGGTGTTCTTGTCGATGGACCAGCCCCCGTCCTTGAAATCCCAATAGTAGGTAAGCGGATCTCCGTCGGGGTCTGAGCTCCCTTCACCGCTGAACTGAATCGGCTGGCCGACCGCAACCACCGTGGGATCGGCGGACGCCACCGCCACCGGCGGCTGATTTGGCGGCACAACAGCGAAAGTCACTATCGCCCAGTGAGAATGTGAAATCCCGCCAGGTGGAACATAGACCTTTGACTGCCACTCCGGAGGCAACTGGACATCAGAGAGTCCGGCTGCGAAGTAGAACTGCTCAACTCCTTCCTCCCGCAATTCTTCTATTCCGTCCCTCGCTCTCGCGGAGTTCCAATTCACTCGGACGAACACAAGGTAGCGCACGGCAGTGGGAGAAGGCTGGTATTCGGTTGGGGCTGCGAAGCCGATACCCACGTTCTGTTCCCACACGCCCGCTGACGACCGCCAGAAAGTAACAGTTATCGGTATTAGCTGTGGAGGGTTGTAGCGCTTCGCGATGTAGAACACTAGCCTGTAATTGCTCCGGAGCTGCACTTCACGACAGGGACCAAGCTCAGCGTCTTCGCCGTATTGGTCTTTGACTTGCTGGGCGAGTTCTGGAAGGCGCAGGTAAGCGTGATGAGTGGGATTCCCTGGAGTGGGCTGTAGTATCTCCCCCCCATTGGACAGTGGGTTCATCTTCGGCAGCAGAAGCTTGGAACCCAAGCAGACTCATCACGCAAACGGACAGCGCAATCCGTCTGAGCCACACGAGCGCTGAAGGACGAGCCATTGGCATACCCCCCACTACATTCACCGTTAGTTAGAAATGACTACATATATTAATGGCGCCTTCGCAAGCAAATGTCAATAGGGAAATCCCGGGAAATGTACTTCTCAATACTTTCCTCTCATCGCCGCAACACTCATATTGAGTAAAAGGCGCCGAAAAGAACTCTGCACATGTGCACTCCCCAAAGCTGGGGCTTTCAGGGATCATTCCCGTGACGCCTACCGTTACTGCCTGGGTTACGAGTTGCGAGTTGCGAGTTACGACCCGACTTCGCCGAGGCTACGTCGGGCAAGGTCCCGAGAATCCTTGACCTGGAAGCCCGACGGAGCTATCCTGCTCCCCGAAGAGGCCCACCGAGGTCATTCCGGTGACACCCAACCGTTATCGCTCGGCCTTGACCCCGCCACCCGGCGGAGCTATGTTACCTGTACGGGCGACCCGCCGGGCAGTAAAGAGGTGTGTGGGCGGAAATCGCTCAAGAGCGGCGGCAGGAAGGTCAAGGTGGGGAGGTCGTGATGCAGTACCACGAGATCGACGGGAAGGACCGGGAGCTGATCGCGGCGGCCGCCGATGTCCTGGAAAGAAACTACACCGACCATCGCCACACCGTGGGCGCGGCGGTGCTGTGCGCGTCGGGGAAGGTCTACGCGGCGGTCAACGTCGACTCCTGCGGCTTCGGGCCGTGCGCCGAGCCGATAGCCGTGGGCTGCGCCATCTCCGCCGGGGAGCGGGCGCTGGAGAGGATCGTCGCGGTCGGCGGGGATGCCCCCCCGTATCACGTGATTCCCCCGTGCGGCAACTGCCGGCAGCTGCTCTTCGACTACGCACCGGACTGCATGGTGCTGGTCGGGCGCGATTCGAAGGTGGTCAAGGCCCGCGCGCGGGACCTGCTCCCCGACCCGTACAGCAATTTCTAGTCTGGTGAGAAGTCAGCCGGCATTTCCCGGATGACTCTTCCGGGCATTCCGTACCATTCCGGTGACAGCCCACCATTATAGACCAGGTTACGAGTTAAGAGTTGCAGGTTGAGAGTTCGGAGAACCCTTGACCACTGCCCGGCCGGAGGCCGGTTCCGAGTTACGAGCCCGCCACAACGGGTAAATTGCGGGTTGAGAGTCCAGGGAATCGCTGCCCGCCTCGGCGCGGGCCTCCTGGGCGCCTCGCCGGCCCGCGCCGGCCCGCGCCGGGAAGCGGCCCGGAGACTGATTTCCCCGCGCCGCAGGGGAAAAGGGACATCCGCCTTCCTGCGGTTGCATTTCCGGCCCCCCGGCGGTAGAATACGCTCAATGGTGGCCTATGGGCAGGGGGCGCTGCCAAGACGGTCTTGCCTGAGCCCCTGCCCGGGGACGCCTGAGGAGGAATTTGCTTTGGCAACAGGTACAGTCAAGTGGTTCAGTGACCAGAAGGGCTACGGATTTATCGTTCCCGACGATGGCGGGAAGGATCTGTTCGTGCATCACTCCAACATCGCAGGGGAAGGCTTCAAGACGCTGCAGGAAGGCCAGAAGGTCGAGTTCGAGGCCGCCGAGGGGAAAAAGGGCCCCGAGGCCGTCAACGTAACTCCCGCCGCCGCCGCCGAGTAGGCACCCCCAGCACCCGCGGAGCCAGGTCAGAGCGCCCCCGCCACGGGGCGGCGGTGCGCTATTGGCCTGCGCCCGGCGCGGCTCAACGCACCGAGCTGTAGGGGAAGGCCACCGGCACGTAGCTGGTCTTCACCGGGAACTTCCCGTCGAGATGCTCGGCCAGGGCCCTCATCCCGGGAAGCTCGGCCACCGCGTGGTGCACCAGCAGGGTGGGGGTGTCCGAGTCCAGCGCCCAGAGCCCCGCGTTCCAGGCGTTGCAGCCGTCGTCGGTGCCCAGGCAGACGTCCGCGCCCAGCTCGGCCATCAGCGGCAGCCTGGTGATCGCCCCGGTGCCCACCCCCATGCGCGAGACCTCCCGGGAGCGGTCGCCGTAGACCAGGACCACGTCCTGGCCCAGGGGGCGGGTTTTTTCCAGTATCTTCCGCGCCAGGCTCTTCACGGTGTGCCCGGAGACGTCCAGCAGCCGGTAGAAGCTCGACTCGTCGGGGTCGACGACCGGGAAGCCCAGCCAGCGCGCCCAGGCCGCGGGGATGCCCACCCCGGGCATGCGGTCCCAGGTGTCGTGGCAGCGCAGCAGGGTAATGCCCAGCTCGTCCAGGAGCGCGCGGCGCGCCTCGGCGACGCGGCGGGAGGCGGGGTGCTCCCGGTAGAGCCGCTCGGTGAAGAAGGCCGGCTCGTGGGTCACGATCAGGTTGGCCCCGCGCGCGGCAGCCTCCTCGATGGCCATGGTGGTGGGTATCCAGGCGGCGACCATGCCCGCCACCTCGGCCTCCGGGTCGCCGTGCAGGAACCCGTCGCAGGTGTCCGCCCAGTCCACCCAGGTGCCCACCGACTTGAAGTGCTCCAGTACGTCGCAGGCCTTCATGCCGCCGCGCTCCTTTACTTTTTCGCCGACCAGACCCCCGCGGCTTTCCGCCGCGGGCCGGGACGGCCCTGCGGTCGGGCGCAGTATAGTTCCGCCGCGGGCGGGGGGCAAGAGCAGGAGCCGCAGGCTTGACCCGCCGGCCTCCCGGGGGTATGCTGTGCTCAGAGGAGTATCCGGTGACTGACGAACGGCGCACTACGGGAAAGCGGTCCAAGAAAATCTACGTCCTCTGGGGCGCCGCGCTGGCGCTGCTGCTCACAGCCGGCCTGGTCTGCTGGCTGGTGGTGGTGCCGGCGTGGCGAACACGGTCCGCAGTAGCGCGAGTGGAGAAGGCTTCGTATGTCGGGATGAAAGGTTTCGGGGACGTATACCAGTTCAACGAGCGGGCCGCTGAAGAGTGTGTAAGTGAGCTGGGTGGTCCGACAGAAGCGGTCAGAGGACTTCGCCTTTACCTCCGGCTTCCGAGCAAATTCACGCCCCATCGTAAGACTGCCAAGTTCATGTTGTGTCTGTGCGGCGGCGCTGCTCTGGGCGAGTTGATTCAGCTACTGGAAGATGAAGACATACAGGTACGCTGTAGCGCTATCCGGGCGCTGGGGGCCATCGAGAAAGCACCTGCCTACACTGCTCTTTTTGAAGCATTGGCGGAAGAAGACAGGACTGCCCACTCGGCTGCGTTTGGGGCATTGAGGAGAACCACTAGCCCAGCAGTCATCGATCCCGCAATTGCCGCTCTGAAGGGGGAATGCACATCTGCCCGTTACACAGCCGCCTTGGTCTTGGGCTATGTTCGCGGGCCGGGCAGGATCAGACCCCTGACTTCGGCGCTCAGCGACCCCGAAGCTAACGTCCGCGCAAGAGCGGCGGAGTCTCTCGGTCTGTCGAGTGACCGCCAAGCCGCCGAGCCGCTGGCAAGAGCGCTCCGTGACAGCAACGGCCGGGTACGATACGAAGCAGCTAGAGCGCTTGCGCGCCTTCGGGACCCAAGGACAGTTGGGGCGCTCGTCGCCGCGATGAAGTCCAAGGACACGAACACGGCGGCGGCGGCAGCACTGCTGGCCATCGGCGAGGACGCCGTGCCTGCCGTGATCGGTGCATTGCGAAGCGAGAACGCCTTGGCGCGGATGCAAGCGGTCAGCGTCTTGGGGAGGATTTGTGACTCCCGGGCGGTCTCCCCCTTGATTGCGCTCCTGCGAGACAAGAATGATGGAGTTCGTATGGTTGCGGCGAAGGCCCTGGGCTGGCTCGGTGACCCCCGCGCCGTCGAGGACTTGAGGAAGCGAGAAAGAGACACCAGCGTGTCCGTACGTGATGCTGCCGATAAAGCCCTTGGGCGAATCAAGGCAGCCGCGTCTGAACAGGACCGAGGCCGGTTCGAGGGGCAGTGGCGCTCGATGAGCATCCCTTCCGATATTGCCTTTTCGCGGGGTGGGTATTTCAAGCGCCAGTGGCCCGGGGGGCCGTATGGCATGATCGTCTCCAACTGCAGCGGAGAATGGAGGCGTCGGGGCCGCCAGCTCACCGTCACAGTCAAGCAGGTTTGGCATCATCCCAGGTATCCTGCATCCGAAGCAAGGTCGACACCCTACAGTGAAGAATGGACGGTCGTGCTTGTCGCGGGCAAGTTGCTGGTGCTGTCAGAAACAGGCAAGGACCGCTGGGAGTACTGCCGGATTGGCTCTGCAGAAGCCCCAAAGGATCGGGACGATGCAGACTTCCCCCGGCGCAGCGACGAGAAGACGGCGAAACAGAAGCCGGAGAAGCAGCCCAGATGACCATCCCCGCGCTTTCCCCACAGGAACCAGCCAAGCGCTCGAAGCGCCTGTATGTCTACTGGGGCGCCGCGCTGGCGCTGCTGCTGACCGTGGGGCTGGCGTGTTGGCAAATGGTCTTGCCGTACTTCCGGGCCCGCACCGCTGCAGAGCGTTGCATGGACCTGAGCGGCTCTCCCCTCTTGGAGCAAGCTCGGGCAGAAGTAAGTCGCCTCGGCGGCCCGCACGCGGCTGCGCGGCAGCTGACCTTCTACCTGCGCTTGCCCAGGAGCATGGCGCCGAACCGCGAGATGGCCGCGTACCTGCTGGGCCACTGCGGACTGGAGGGTCTTGCCGAGTGCCTGAGAGTCTTCGCGGACAAGGATGAAGCTGCGGGCGTGCGCATGTGGGCAGCGTCCGGATTGGCCGAGATCGGCGACTGCCGGGCTGCTGATGTTCTGGTCGCTGCGCTGCGAGACAAGGACGGCGGGGTGCGCTACCACGCTGCCTATGCGTTGGGAGTAATCAGGGACCGCCGGGCAATTCGGCCGCTTATCGCCGCTCTCAAAGATGGGGATTCGAGAGTGCGCGCCAATGCCGCAAAGGCACTGGGTGCCATTGGCGGCGCCCAGGCCGTGGAGCCAATCATGGTGGTGCTCACGGACTCCGATTGGGTGGCGCGTTGCTATGCTGCGGAAGCATTGCAGCAAATCGGCGACCCCAAAGCTGTCCAGTCCCTGCAAGCTGCGCTCAGAGACGAAAGAGAGTCCGTCCGCCGAGCCGCCGCCACGGCGCTGAAGAAAATCCGCGCCGCGGATAAGAAAGAGGATGCGCGCAGATGAGCGACGAGAGCCCCGGAAAACGCCGCGGCCTGCTGGGTTTCTACGTCGGCGCCGGCGCCGTCCTGGCGCTGGCCCTAGCCATCGCCTTCGGCTGGACGCCGCTCAGGGTGTGGTACTACGAGCGCAAGATCGTGGGCCACCTGAAGAGCGCCGGCGCCGGCGCCCCGGTGACCGGGCCAGCGGCGTACCCGGACCTCAGCGGCGAGATCGAGAAGCCCCTGGGGGAGCTGGTCGCCCTGGGGCCGGCCGCCGGACCGGCGCTGGAGAGGCTGCTGAAGCTGCCCGACGCCAGATACCGCCTCGCCGTGCTCATCGCCCTAACAGAGACCACAGGGCTGCCCACCATCGTCC
>CAZONU010000221.1:0-8443 GCA_964581145.1 uncultured Planctomycetia bacterium | reverse complement strand
CGCGATCAAGAACGAGCGCGGCTCGGTGACCCTGGTGCACAAGGGCAACATCATGAAGTTCACCGAGGGCGCCTTCCGCGAGTGGGGCTACAGGCTCGCCGAGCGCGAGTTCGGCAGCGAGACGATCACCGAGACCGAGGTCCTCGAGAAGCACGGCGGGAAGGTCCCGGCCGGCAAGATAGTGGTCAAGGACCGCATCGCCGACAACATGCTCCAGCAGATCCTGACCCGCACCGCGGAGTACGACGTGCTGGCCCTGCCCAACCTCAACGGCGACTACGTCTCCGACGCGGCCGCCGCGCAGGTCGGCGGGCTGGGCATCGCCCCGGGCGCGAACATCGGCGACGGCGTGGCCGTCTTCGAGGCCACCCACGGCACCGCCCCCAAGTACAAGGGCCAGGACGTCATCAACCCCAGCTCGCTGGTCCTGAGCGCGGTGATGATGCTCGAGCACCTGGCCTGGACCGAGGCCGCCGCCGCGGTCAAGAGCGCCATAGCCGGCTGCTTCAAGGCCCACCAGGTCACCCAGGACATCACCCGGCGCCTGGACGGAGTGGAGCCGCTGGGAACCACCGCCTTCACCGACGCGGTCATCAAGCGTCTCGGTTAAGGGAGAGCGCGTGCCGGACTCCAAGAGGCCGCCGGGGCCGGAGAGCCTGCGCCGCAAGGCCGCCGCCGAGCGCCGCAAGGTCCAGGAGATCGACCGCCTGCTGGTGCGCCTGGAGGCCCGCCTGGAGGAGGGCGCCTCGGCCCGGGGCCGCGGCAAGGGCCGCGGCGACGACCGCCGGACCTTCCCCCGGCAGGCCGCCGACCTGGTGATCCGCTACCGCTGGCCGGGGCGGCCCGCCCCCCTGGTCGGCCGGGTGCGGGACATCTCCCGCGGGGGGGTGCGCTTCTCGGCCTCCCGGCGGCTGATGCCCGGGCTGGCGCTGCAGTGCTCGGTGCACGCGCCGGGCGGGCCCGGCCCGCGCGCCGAGGGGCAGATGTACCTGGAGGTGGTCCACTGCCGCAAGTCCGGCGAGCTCTGGGAGGTGGGCACCCGCTTCAGTCCCACGCCCCTCGAGAAGTTCAAGAGCACCGAGCGGCGGCGCGCGCGGCGCTTCACCGTCGACCTGGACATGAGCTACCGCCTCTCCGGCGAGGAGGACCGGCCCCCCCGCCGCGGCCGGGTGCGGGACATCTCCCGGGGCGGGCTGCGCTTCTCCTGCGACCGGCGGCTGCGCATCGGCGCGCTGGCCGCGGTGGTGGTCAGCGGCGCGGCCCGGAGCCCCGTGGGCGGCACCGGCACGCACATCCGGGTCAGCGCGCTGATGAGCGTGGCGCGCTGCCGCAAGGTGGGCGGGCGCTACGAGGCCGGCGCGCAGTTCGTGGGCTAGCATCTCCAGGTGAAGGGCCGCAAGGCACAGTTCGTCGTCCTGGGCATTCTGCTCGCCGTACTCGCCGGCATCGGTGTCTGGCATCTGGTCCCGGTGATGCTGTTCAGATCGGTGTTGGAGAAGGCTGTCAAGAAGGCTACCGGGCTGCACTGCGACCTGGGCGACGGACGCCCCATGCCCGGCCGCGATTTCCAGACTGACCGTTTCTGCCTCGGGCCGCCGGACTCCCCCGTGCTCGAGGTCGACGAGCCCGTCCTGGGTTTCGACAGCCGGGGGGTGCTCACCAGGGTCTTCCTGGGGCGGAAGCGGGTCGTGCTGAACCATCCCGACTGGCCGCGGCTGGAGCTGAAGGATCTGTACCTCGCCTACATAGCGGGGGAGCTTCACCTCAGTCTGCAATGCACGGATCTCAATCCGTTGCTGAAGAAGTACGGCAAGGTCCGGTTCGAGCGGGGGAGCCTCATTGTAAACGCCCCTCTGGACCTGAGCCGCCCCGAACTGGACTGCAGCGTTTCCATCAGACTAAGCAACATTGAGGTCCGCAGCCTGGACGGCAAGTTCGAGTTCGAGGCGGAGGAAGTGGCTGCCACAGTCAAGGTCACCGGCACGCTCAAGAACCCCAGGTTCGACCTCGGCGGGCTGGAGCCCTACCTCGGGGAGAAGTTCGTGGAGAGCTTCAAAGAGTACAAGCCGTGAAAGTCAAGCGGCTGCACGGCTGGAAGCTCCCGCCCAGGGAGGCGGTCCGGCTGCAGAGGAAGCTGGCCGGGCGGGTGCGCGAGAAGCCGCTGGGGAAACTGCCCCGCATCGTCGCCGGCGTCGACTGCGGATATTCAAAGGCAACCGACACCCTGTACGCCGCGGTGGTGCTCTGCCGGTTGCCGGCCGGGAGGCTCCGCAAGCCCGACGACGTCGAAGTCATAGAGGAGCGCGTCCACGCCGCGCGACCGCCCATGCCCTACGTGCCCGGGCTGCTCAGCTTTCGTGAAGCCCCCGCGGTCCTGGCGTGTTTCGGGAAGCTCTCGCGCCGCCCCGAGGCGGTCATCGCCGACGGCCAGGGCCGCGCGCACATGAGGCGGCTGGGGCTGGCCAGCCACCTGGGGCTTTTTCTCGGCGTGCCTACGGCCGGCTGCGCCAAGAGCGTGCTGGTCGGAGATTTTCACGAGCCGGCGAAGGCGCGCGGCTCGCGCGCGCAAATGAGACACGGCGGCGAAATAGTGGGCCTGGCGCTGCGCACCCGGGACGGGGTCAAGCCGGTCTACGTCTCGGTGGGCCACCTTGTAGACCTGGCCGGCGCGGCGCGGCTGGTCCTGGCCTGCGGGGCGGGCTGCCGCCTGCCCGAGCCCACCCGCCTGGCCCATCACCTGGGCACCCGCGCGCGGCTGGAAGCGGAGGGCGGCGCGTGAGCGGGGAACGCGAGCACTCTGCGGGACTGATCCTTTTTCGTGAGCTGGGCGGCCGCCGCGAATACTTGTTGATACGCGACCGCAACTACTGGAGCTTCCCCAAGGGGCATCTGGAGCCCGGCGAGACCGAGCTCGCCGCCGCGCGCCGCGAGGTCCGCGAGGAGGTGGGCCTGGCCGGCGCCGAGGTGGTCCCCGGCTTCCGCCGGGAGCTGCGTTATCCCCTGCCGGAGGGCGGCGCCGGGAAGCTCTCGGTCTACTTCCCGGCGCGCTGTCCCGGAGACGTGAAGCCGGGGCCCGCCGAGGCCGGCGAGACCCGCTGGCTCCCCCTCGAGGCGGCCCTGCCGCTCCTGGGCTTCGAGGCGACCCGCCGGATGCTGGAAGACGCCGACCGCTTTCTTGAAGGGTTGAAGTGAAGCGCATCGATTACGATCGCATCTCCGGGCGCTACGACCGCTCCCGGCGCTTCGGCTCGGAGCTGGCCGGCGAGCTGGCGCGCCTCCTGCCCCCCGGCTTCGCGCCGCGCGCGGCGCTGGACGCCGGCTGCGGGACGGGCAACGCCACGCGCTGCCTGCGCGAGGCCTGGCCGGGGGCCCGCGTAATTGGCCTGGACCTCTCGGCGGGGATGCTCTCCCGGGCCGGAGAGAAGCTCCCCGGCGCCGGGCTGGTCCGCGGCGACGCCGCGCGGCTGCCCTTCGTCGGCGGCGTCTTCGATCTCATTTTCAGCGCCTACATGCTGCATCACTTGGCGCGCCCCGCCGACTTCTACGCGGAGGCCGCGCGCGCCCTGGCCCCCGGCGGGAAGCTGGCCGTGCTCACCGCCAGTCACCGGCAGATCCGGGGGCACTTCCTCAACCAGTTCTTCCCGCGTTTCGGGGAGATCGACTGCGCGCGCTTCCCGAGTCTCTCCGCGGTGCGCGCGGGGCTGGCCGCCGCGGGGCTGGTTCCGGAGGCCGAGCGGCCCATGGTGGTCGCCGACTACGCACTGGACGAGGAGTATCTGCAGCGCGTCGGGAACCGGCACATCAGCACGTTTGAGCTGATGAGTGAGGCCGAGTTCGCCGAGGGCCTGGCGCGGATCACCGGGTGGGTCCGCGCGCAGGGAGCCGGGGAAAAAGAAATGCCGCGGCACCGGGCCCGCGGCATGCTGATTCTCGCCGGGAAGGCCGGCCGCAGCTAGTCGGTCGCTCCCCCCGGTCGCTTCCGGGAATCCCCGTCACGCCTCCCGCGCGGGCCGCCGCCGCCGGGGCGCCGCCAGTGGCCGGCCTTGCCGCCGCGCAGGCGCTCCAGGCGCATGCGCAGCATCTCCCCCACCCGCCGGTCCTCGGTTTCGCGGCTGAGCTTCTCGATCTTCGCCAGCGCCTTCCTGGCGCCGTCCTTGTCGGGCTTGCCGGACTCGTGCAGGTAGGCGAAGAACAGATAGGCGAACTCCTCGCCGACCTGGCGGTGGAGCTTCCAGCGGTCCATGCGCCGGGAGCCGACTTTCATCTTCTTGACCTTTTCCTCGTGGGCGCTGATGAGCTTCTCGATGCCGCCGGGTTTCTTCTTGGCCTCGGCGATATCCTTGAATATTCGCCGGACGGTCTCGCCGATCTCCCTCTTGAGGGCCCTGGTGATCATCTCCCCGGCGTTCCTGGGCCGCGCCTCGACGACCTCCTTGAACTCGACCCTGGCCACCTCCTCGCCGGCGATCATCTTCTCGGAGCGCTTCTCGCCCTCCACGATCACTAACAGGTAGGTGCCCTTTTCCCCGGCCTCGGTGCTGAACTGCTTGAGGAGCCCCTTGACCGTTCCCCCGTCCTTCTTGTGGAGCACCACCAGGAGCGCCTTGTCCTTGAGCTTCTCGGCCTCCTCGCCGGAGACGGCCTTGAGCTTGGGCTTGGGCGCGGGGGGCGTCTCCGCGGGCTCGCCGGCGGCGGCCAGGGCCGGGAGGAGCGCGGCGGTCAGGACCGGGGCGAATCTCATGGCGAGTATTATAACAGCCGAGGGGCCCGGCGGGTCAACGGGCTCAGGCGCTCTCCTTCTGCTCCCCGGGCTCGGCGCTTTCGGGCTTCTTCGGCCTGGGGAGCTCCAGGGGCTCGGGGAGCTCCAGCGCATCCGGGCCCTTTTCGATGACTTCGGGCGTGATCACGTACTCGCGCACGTCCTCGCGCTCGGGCAGGTCGAACATGATGTCGATCATGATGTTCTCGAGGATGGAGCGCAGGCCGCGCGCGCCGGTCTTCTTCTCCTGGGCTTTCTTGGCCACCAGGCGCAGGGTGTCCCCGGTGAAGGTCAGCCTGGCGCCTTCGAGATCGAAGAGCTTCTGGTACTGCTTGATCAGCGCGTTCTTGGGATCGGTGAGGATGTGCACCAGGGCGTCTTCGTCCAGGGGCTCCAGGTTGCAGATGACCGGCACCCGCCCGACCAGCTCGGGGATCAGCCCGAACTTGACCAGGTCGTGGCTCTCCACGTTGCTGAGGATGTCCGAGCGCTCGACCTCTCCGACGCCGCGGGCCTCCTCGGTGAAACCCATCAGGCGGTGCCCGGTGCGCAGGCCGACGATCTCCTCCAGGCCGTCGAACATGCCCCCGCAGATGAACAGGATATTGGAGGTGTTCATCTGGATGTATTTCTGCTCGGGGTGCTTGCGCCCGCCCTGCGGCGGGATGTTGGCGGTGGTGCCCTCCAGGATCTTGAGCAGGGCCTGCTGCACGCCCTCGCCGGAGACGTCCCGGGTTATCGAGGGGTTCTCGCTCCTCCGGCCGATCTTGTCGATCTCGTCGACGTAGATGATGCCCCGCTCGGCCAGCTCCAGGTTGAAGTCGGCCACCTGCAGGAGCCTGAGCAGCAAGTTTTCCACGTCCTCGCCGACGTAGCCGGCCTCGGTGAGGGTGGTGGCGTCGCCGATGGCCAGGGGCACGTCCAGGGTCTTGGCCAGCACCTGGGCCAGCAGGGTCTTGCCGCAGCCGGTGGGGCCGATGAGCATGATGTTGCTCTTTTCGATCTCCACCTCGTCGTCGGCCACCGGGTTGGTGATCCGCCGGTAGTGGTTGTGCACCGCCACGGAGAGCACCCGCTTGGCGCGCTCCTGGCCGACCACGTACTCGTCCAGCCGCGCCTTGATCTGGCGCGGGGAGGGGATTTTCTCGAAGCCGGGGGCCTCCCCGCGGCGCACCTTGTCCTGGTCGAGGATGGAGTTGCAGAGGTCGATGCACTCCGCGCAGATGTAGATGCCCGGGGGGCCGGCGACCATCCGGCCGGCCTCGTCCCGGTCGCGGCCGCAGAAGGTGCAGAACTCGAAATCGGTGGGCCGCTCGCCCCGGCTGCCGCCCTTGCCCTTGTTGCCCGACTTGCGCTTGCTCACTGCTCCGCCTTCTTCTCCCCGTCCTTTTTCTTCTTGTCCTTTTTCTCCTCGTCGGGCCGGATGATCTCGTCCACCAGGCCGTACTCCTGGGCCTCCTCGGCGGACATGTAGCGGTCGCGGTCGGTGTCCTGCTCGATCTTCTCGACGCTCTGGCCGGTGTGGTGGGCCAGGATGCCGTTGAGCCGCTTCTTGAGCTTGAGAATCTCGTCGGCGTGGATGGAGATGTCTGAGGCCGTGCCCTGGAAGCCGCCCCAGGGCTGGTGGATCAGCACCCGGCTGTTGGGCAGGATGTGGCGCTTGCCCTTGGCGCCGGCGGAGAGCAGCACCGCGCCCATCGAGGCGGCCTGGCCCAGGCAGTAGGTGGCCACGTCGTTGGTGACGAACTGCATGGTGTCGTAGATGGCCATCCCCGCGGTGATCGAGCCGCCCGGGGAGTTGACGTACACGTTGATGTCCTGGTCCTTGTTGTCCAGCTGCAGGAAGAGCATCTGGGCGATGACCAGATTGGCGGTGTAGTCGTTGACCTCCTCGCCGATGAAGACGATGCGGTCCTTGAGCAGCCGGCTGAAGATGTCGTAGGAGCGCTCGCCCCGGCCGGTCTTCTCGACGACGATGGGAACCAGGCTCATGGTCTTCTCCCCTCTGGCGGCGCCGCCGGCGCACCCGCTCGAAAAGCGGGCGGCCCCTATTTCTTCTTATCGGACTTCTTGGCGGATTTCTTTGGAGCCTTTTTCCTGGGGGCGGCCTTCCTGGCCGCGGACTTCTTGGCGGGTTTCCCGGCCGGTTTCTTCTCCGGCTTCCTGGCCGCGGGCTTCTTGGCGGGCTTCTTCTCGGCCTTCTCGGCGGGCTTCTTGGCGGGCTTCCCGGGCTTCTTGTCGGTCATCTGCGCCTTGGCGAGAATAAGCTCCATGACCTTGCGCTCGCGAAGCTCGCCCTTGACGGCCTCCAACTCGCCGCGCTCCTCGGCGTGGCGCTTGAGGGCGCGCGCTTCTACGCCGCGGCGGGCGGCCAGCGCCGCGAAGTGGGCGTCGACCTCCTCGTCCGAGGCCTCGATGCCCCGGGCCTTGGCGATGCGTTCGAGGATCAGGAAGGCGCGCAGGTCGTGCTCGGCCTGCTGGCGGCTGACGTTGCGCATCTCCTGACGGGCGTCGTCGGAGAGGGTGTCCTCCTTGAGCCCCATTTGCTCCAGCTGGTAGCGCCGGCGGAGCTCGTCGCGCTCGGCGGTGCGCTCCAGGAGCTTCTCGGGCAGCTCGAAGCTGGTCGCGGCGATGAGCTGGTCGAGCACCTGGCGGCGCACCTCGTTCTCGGCCTGGGACTTCTTCTCCTCGATGAGGCCCCCGCGCACGCGGAGGCGCAGGCCCTCGGCGCTGGGCTCGCCCACGCGCTTGGCGAGCTCGTCGTCCAGCTCCGGCAGCTTGGGGCGCTTGACGTCCTTGACCTCGATCTCGGCGTCCGCTTTCTTGCCGCGGTACTCCTCGATCTTGAAGTTGAGGGGCACCTCCACCTCGGCGCGGATCTTCCTGCCGGCCGCCTGGCCGACCAGCGCGGAGCTGGCCAGCTCGAAGGGCAGCCCCAGGGCGCGCTCTTCGGTGAGGCCCACGGCCAACTCGGAGTCCTTCCAGGCCTCCTTGCCGTCGATGGTCAGCTTGACGTCCACGACCAGGAAGTCCTCGGCCTGGGCCGGGCCGGCGACGGGGTGGACCTCGGCGAAGCGCCGGCGGATGCGGTCGATGGCCGCCGCGACCTCCTCGTCGGTGACCTCCTCGCCGGGCCTGTGGAGCTCCAGCCCCTCGCACTGGGGGGCCTCGAACTCGGGCTTGACCTCGATCTCGCACTCGTACTTGAGGGGCTGCTCGGCGTCGAACTCGACCTTCTCGATGTCCAGGTCCGGCTCGCCGACGGGCTCCAGCTCCTTCTCCTTGACGGCGTCCTTGAAGGAGGAGTCCAGCAGCTTGCCCTTGACGTCGGCGTCTATCTGCCGGCCGAACTTGCTGACCAGCAGCGTCCGGGGCACCCGCCCCTTGCGGAAGCCGGGCAGCTGCACGCTGCGGCCCAGCTCCTGGCAGACCTCGTCGTACTCCTCCTTGACCTTCTCGACCCCGACCTCCACGCTGAGGCGCTTCTTGCAGGGGCCCAGGTCGACGACTTCCAGCTTCATGGCGTTCCTTTCGGGGGCGGAGTCGGAGCGCAGCGCGCCGCGCCCCCCGCGCGGCGGAAAACCGATGTTATCGCCGGCCGGGGGAGTGTCAAGTGCGGGGCAGCCCGCGGGTTGCGTCAAGAAGCTCTGGGTCGAGGTGTTTGGCGGCTGTTGAGCAGTTTGG
>CAZONU010000220.1:0-8445 GCA_964581145.1 uncultured Planctomycetia bacterium | reverse complement strand
AGCGAGTCCTCCACGCGCGCCATGCGCTCGTCCAGCTCCTCCAGGCGGTCGGCGCAGTCCCGGGTCTTGCGCAGGACCTCGTTGACCGCCTTGAGCAGCCACTTTTCGTACTTGTCGTCCATGGACTTGCCCCCGTCGGCGGGCGCTTTCCCGCGCCGGCTCGCGCACCGGCGCAAGCATAGCCCCGGGGCCGCCCGCGGTCAATACTTTCCCCGGGAAGCCGGAAAGGGGTTGACAACCCCCGCGGGGCGGGGTATACTTTATTGCGACAGGGTCGCAATTACGTGGAGGCCCCCTTGGACCCCGAATACCGGACCGCCGAGGCCATTTTCCGCGATTTCCTGGCCGGGCGCGGCCTGCGCCTCACCATTCCGCGGCGCGCGGCGCTCCGCGCGGTGATGAATCTCGAAAGGCACTTCGGCCTGCCCCACCTGGAACGCAAGCTGGCCGGCAGCGGCGTCCACCGCGCGACCCTTTACCGCACGCTGCCGCTCCTGGAGGAGGCCGGGATCATCCGCCGGGTCCGCGAGAAGCTCGACCACTGGCACTACGAGCACGTAGTGGGCCACGAGCACCACGGCCACCTGCTCTGCGCCCGCTGCGGGCGGGTGATCGAAGTCGCCAGCGCGGCCATCGAGCGCGAGCAGAAGCGGCTCTGCCGCCGGCACGGCTTCGAGGAGCGCTCGCACAGCTTCATCGTCCGCGGCCTTTGCGCGCGCTGCCGGAACGGGGCCAAGCGGCGCAAGCCGAAGAGGAGGGCGAAGCGATGAGCCCGCCTGGCGGGCGCGGCCGGCCGCGGCTCCGCAAGCACCGCGAGCTCCGCCGCCAGCTCGACGACCTGCTGGCCGCCACCGGCCGGGAGGTCGACCCCGAGGAGCAGGCGGTCATCGACGCCTTCATCGCCGCCGAGGGCCACGTGACCGCGTCCGAGCTCGCCGAGGAGCTCTCCCGCCGGCACCCGGAGCTGGACTCGGGCCAGGTGCGCTCGGTGCTGCGCACGCTGGAGCAACTGGGCATCGCCCGGCGGGTGCGCACCGCCGAGCGCGAGTACTGGGAGCACCTGCACATCGGCGAGCATCACGACCACCTGATCTGCGTGCGCTGCGGGCGCCTGGAGGAGTTCCTGGACGAGCGCATCGAGGCCCGCCAGCTGGAGCGCGCGCGACTGGCCGGCTTCCGGCCGCTGTTCCACCGCATGCAGCTCTTCGGGATCTGCGCGCGCTGCATGGCCGAGCGCGCGGCGGTGCTGCCCCTCTCCGAGCTGGCCCCCGGCGAGCGCGGCGAGGTGGAGTCGCTGGCCGGCGGGCGCGGCGCGCGGCGGCGCCTGGCCGAGCTGGGCCTCACCCCGGGGACGGCGGTGGAGGTGCTGGCCAGCCGCGGGCCGGTGCTGGCCCTGGTGCGCGGCTCGCGGGTGGCCGTCGGCCGGGGCATGGCCCGCAAGGTGATGGTCCGGCGGAGGGACAGCTAGTGCTCTGCTGCGGAACTCGCCGACGCGCCAGAGCCGCGGGCCGGCCGCCCCTGCCGCCGGAGGAGATCGTGCAGGCCTGCCTGGACGGCACGCTCCCGACAGGTGAGAGCGCGTGTGAGCACTAGCGGCCCGAGAGTGTCCCCCGTCCGGCTGACGGTCCTGGTCGAGAACCGCTCGGCCCGGCCCGACCTGGGTGCGGAGCACGGCTTCGCCGTGCTGGTCGAGAGCGGCGGGCGGGCGGTTCTGTTTGACACCGGAGCGAGCGACCTGGTGATCCGGAACGCCCGCGCGCTGGGCCTGGACCTCTCCGCGGTCCGCGCCGTGGCCCTCTCGCACGGGCACCGGGACCACACCGGAGGGCTCTCCGCGGTGCTCGGCGCGGCCCGTCCCGAAGCCGGGGTGCATGTCCACCCGGCCGCGCTCGAGCCCAAGTTCGCGGTGCGGCCCGGCAGCCCCCCCCGCGAGATCGGGATGGGTCC
This sequence comes from uncultured Planctomycetia bacterium, assembly GCA_964581145.1. GTDB lineage: Bacteria > Planctomycetota > SZUA-567 > JAKLDR01 > JAKLDR01 > CAZONU01. The sequence goes on along the minus strand of CAZONU010000220.1, from coordinate 6,498 downwards.
GGCGCCGGGGAAGGGCCGTCTGCAAGTCTCCGCGGCTCCGCAGGAGCTTCTGCCCGGGGTGCTCTGGCTGGGACAGGTGCCGCGCACCACGGAATACGAGGACCCTGGCGGTCCGTTCTTCCTGGACGCCGGGGGCGGCGTGCCCGACCCCCTGCTGGACGACACCTCCCTGCTGATTTCCACGGGGTCCGGCCCGGTCCTGCTCGCCGGCTGCGCGCACGCGGGCATCGTCAACACGCTGCGGCACGCGGCCGGTCTCGCCGGCGGAAAGCGCTTCGCGGCGGTGCTCGGCGGCATGCACCTGGGCGCGGCCTCCCCTGAGCGCATAGCCCGGACCGTCGCCGGCCTGCGCGATTTCGAGGTGGACTTGCTCGGCCCGGCGCACTGCACCGGCCAGGCCGCGGCCGGCGCCTTTCGCGGGGCCTACGGGCATCGCTGCCGGGACTGCCCCGCCGGCACCGTCCTGGAGTTCTGACGATGGCCTACGTCGACAGGGTCCTCGACCACTTCGCCAATCCGCGCAACCTCGGGCCCATCCCGGCGGCGGACGGCGTGGGCTGCGTCGGAGACCGCGCATGTCACGACGTCTTCAAGGTGTGGGTCCGGGTCCGCGGCGGCCGGGTTCAGAGGGCCGCCTTCCAGGTGCGGGGCTGTCCGGCGGCCATCGCCACGGCCAGCATGATGACCGTGCTGGCCGAGGGCCGGACCCTGGACGAGGCCCTGGCGCTGACCGACGACCAGATCGTCTCCGCGCTCGGCGAGCTGCCGGAATTCAAGATGCACTGCTCCAACTCCGCGGCCGAGGCCCTTCACGCCGCGGTCGAGGACTGCCTGTACGCGAGCGCAGACGCGGGAGGCCGGGACCTGTCGACGCTCATGGAGAAGCTCCGGCTGAGGCTCCGGCACGTGTGCGTGGAGAACGGCCTGCTCGACCGCGGGATCGAGGTCAGCGCCCGGGACCTCACCCCCGAGGAGGCCCTGGGCGACCCCGATCACGACGACTACCCCGCAATGACCGGCCGGGAGCGGATCATCGAGGCCCGGCTCGGCACCTCCAGGGGGCAGGCCTTCACCGACCGGCCCGGCAACTTCTCGGGGACGCTGTCCGCGGTGCTGCACATGCCCCTGGAGAACAACTACCGCCGGGCCGTGCTGGTCGCCACCGCCAACGCGGTGGCCGGGGAGCTGGGCCTGGCCGGCCGGACCGTTCACTGCCGGAGCGGTGACCTGGTGGCCTGCGCCGGGAAGGCCGCCGACTTCCTGCGCAAGCGCTTTCCGGAGTGCCGGCGGGTGTTCCTGGTGGGGCTCCAGCCGCAGTTGCTCGACGCGCTGGCCGCTCAGTTCGAGGTCCGGGTCACGGACCTCGATCCCGACGGCATCGGGCAGCGGCGGTCCGGCGTCAGCGTGGAGCCCGCCGCGGCCGCGCCGGAGTGCCTCGAGTGGTGCGACGCCGTTCTGGCCGCCGGGTCGACCGTCGCCAACGGGACCGCCGACGCGCTGGTCGAGTCCGGCAAGCCGATCGCCTTTTACGGCGTGACCTGCGCGGCCGCGGCGGCGCTGCTGGACCTTGAACGCTTCTGCCCGCTGGGGCGCTGAGCGGGGGGGCGATTGGCGGTGAGCATGACCCTGGCTGACGTCGAGGAGGGCCGCGAGGCGGTAATCGTGAAGATCCGCGGCGGCGGGGCGATACGCCAGCGCCTGCTGGACATGGGCGTGACCCGCGGGACCAGGGTCAAGGTCGAGCGTCACGCGCCGCTGGGCGACCCCATAGAGATATCCGTGAAGGGCTACTACCTGGCGCTGCGCGGCGAGGAGGCCGCCGGAATTATGGTGGAGGAGGTCTGAGATGGCCGCCGCCAGGCAGCACCTCCCGCGCATCGCCGTGGCCGGCAACCCCAACACCGGCAAGACCAGCATCCTCAACAGCCTCACCGGCATGGTCCAGTCGGTGGCCAACTACCCCGGGGTCACCGTGGAGATCAAGACCGGCACCGCCGAGCACGGCGGCCGCAAGTACGAGATCGTCGACCTGCCCGGCACCTACTCGCTGACCGCCTACAGCGGCGAGGAGCTGGTCGCCCGCAATTACGTGGTCGAGGAGCGCCCCGAGGTGGTCCTCGACGTGGTCGACGCCTCCAACCTGGAGCGCAACCTGTACCTCGCCGTGCAGCTCATGGAGATGCGCGCCCCGCTGGTCATCGCCCTGAACATGGTCGACGTGGCCCGCGCGCGCGGCGTGGAAATAGACGCGGAGCGCCTCGGCGAGCTGCTGGGCGTGGCGGTGGTGCCCACCGTGGCCAACCGCGGCCAGGGGCTCGACGAGCTGATGGCCGCCTGCGCGCGGGCCGCGGACGGGGAGCAGCGCCCCGGGCCCGCGCAGGTCACCTACGGGCACATGGTCGAGGGCGAGGTGGCGCGTCTGGCGGCGCTGGCCGGTGCCGACGAGAAGCTCGCCGCGCGCTACGACCCGCGCTGGCTGGCCGTCAAGCTCCTGGAGAAGGACGAGGACGTCCTGGCCCGCGTCCGCGAGCTCTCCGCGGATTCCGAGGCCCTGGAGAGGGCCGCCGCCGAAAGCGCCCGGCGCATCGAGAGCCACTTCGACGAGGACCCCGCGACGATCATCGCCGAGCGGCGCTACGGCTTCGCCGCCGGGGCCATCAGGGACTGCGTGAAGCTGGGCGGCCAGGCCCGCCAGAACCTCACCGACAAGATCGACGCGGTGGTCTGCAACCGCTACCTGGGGCCGGTCATCCTCGCCGGGGTGGTCTACGGCCTGTTCCTGGCGGTCTTCAAGATCGCCGACGGGCCCTGGATATTCAAGAAGAGCATGGTGGGCTGGACCGAGACCTTCTTCGAGTGGCTGGGCGCCCAGCTCGCCCCCCTGGCCGAGAGCGCGCCCATGCTTCACTCCCTGCTGGCCGACGGGGTCATCGGCGGGGTCGGCGGGGTGGTCGGCTTCGTGCCGCTGATCTTCGTGATGTTCTGCTTCGTGGCCATACTGAAGGACTCCGGCTACATCGCCAGGGTGGCCTTCATCATGGACCGGCCCTTCAAGGTCTTCGGCCTGCAGGGGAAATCCATCCTGGCCATGATCGTGAGCGGGGGCCTGGGCGGCGGCGGCTGCGCGGTGCCCGGGGTGATGGCCACCAGGACTTTGCGCGAGGAGAAGGACAGGCTGATAACCATCCTGGTGGCTCCGCTGATGAACTGCGGCGCGAAGCTGCCCGTGTACCTCATGCTGGTGGCCGCCTTCTTCGCGGCGCACAAGGCCCGGATGCTCTTCCTGCTCTGGGCGCTCTCCTGGTGCTTCGCGCTGGGCGCGGCCTGGCTCTTGAGGAAGTTCGTGGTCCGCGGCCGGCAGACCCCCTTCGTCATGGAGCTGCCCCCCTACCACCGGCCCACCCTCAAGGGCGTCGTGCGCCACACCTGGGAGCGCACCTGGATGTACCTCAAGAAGGCCGGGACGATACTGCTGGCCGTGAACATCGTGCTCTGGGCGCTGATGTACTTCCCGCGGCTGGACGAGAAGACCGCCGCGGAATTTGACGTGAAGGCCGCGGCGGCGGCGGGCGAGGCCGAGCGCGAGCGGGTGCTGGCCGCGAGGAGCAGCGCGGAGCTGGCCGCCAGCGTCGCCGGGGCGGAGCGCGAACGGGTCCTGACCGCGAAGAAGAGCGCGGAGCTGGCCGCCAGCGCGGCCGAAGCGGAGCGCGACGCGGTCATCGCCGAGAAGAAGAAGACGGCGCTGGCCGCCAGCGCCGCCGGGCGCGCCGGCGGCGCCCTGGAGCGGGTCACCAAGCCGACGCTGGGCTTCACCTGGCGGGAGAACATCGCGCTGATCGGCGGCTTCGCCGCCAAGGAGGTGGTGGTCGGCGCGCTGGGCACCGCCTACTCGCTGGGCGACGTCGACCCCGACGAGCCCCAGAGACTGTCCGAGCGCCTGCGCGAGGAGGCCCGCACCACCAAGAACTGGAACCCCCTGCGGGCCTTCACCCTGATGGTCTTCGTGATGATCTACGCGCCCTGCGTGGCCACGTTAGTGGTCATACGTCGAGAGACCGGCACCTGGAAGTGGGCGGCCTTCGCGACGCTCTACACCACGACGCTGGCCTTCACGGTGGCCACGATAATCTTCCAGGTCGGCAAGCTCATGGGCTGGGGGCTGTACACGTGATGGAGTACGCGCTCGTCGGGATACTCGTGGCCGCCGCGGCCGGCTACGCCGTTTACAGAATCCGTCGCGCGTTTCAGGGCAAGGACGGCTGCGGCTGCGCCTTCGCGAACTCCGACGTCCCGCCCTGCGCGAAGTGCCCCGCCGCCAAAGAAGAGGACCCCCGGCCGCGGGGTTGATGCCCGGCCGCCTACTCGCTCCAGCCCATGGCCCGGCTGGCGCCGCCCTTGGGCGCGGGCTTTCTCTTGTGGACCAGGGTGAAGCCCTGGTCCTTGCTTATCGGCGCGAACATATAGACCATGTCCCAGCCCTCGCCGGCCAGCTCGTTGAGCGTCTGCTCCATCTCGTGAAAGGTGGCCCGGGTGGCTTTCCATTCGACGTCGGCCGGCTTGGACATGGTCCCTCCCTCCCCTGCCGCTCACTGCGGCGGGTCCTCTTTCTTCTCCGCGGCGCGAATCCTCTTCAGGGCTTCGGCGGCGGCTTGGCGGATATCCTTGTCTTCATCCCTAAGCTCCTCTTCGAGTGCGGTCGCGACCTCTGGGTCTTTCGGCCTGATGGTGGCAAAGCCGAACATGACCCACTGGCGCACACCCTTGTCGCGATGGTCCAATAGCAGCAGAAGTTCCGGAACTGCGGGCTCAGCGCAGTAGCACAGTAGGTGGGCAGCTCTCAGTCCATAGTCATCATACAGCGACGCAAGCGGGGGATTGGGGCTAATGTCGGCGCCGGTCAGCCAAGGCGGCAGGCGCAGGAAGAGCCCCAGTTTGTGTGCGGCCCTTCCCGGCCCGCCCAACTGCTGAATGATGGGCGCCGCTTCATCACGGCTGAAGCTCGGCGCCGGTAAGTGCCGAATGATGGGCCCCACTTCCTCACGGCTGAGTGTCGACCCCTGATCCGCAGAGTCCGACTCCACAAAGCAAATAATGATAGGGGCCCTGACCGGTTTCAGTGCCGCCCGCACCCTCCGCACTTCCAGCACCGGCAGCACCACCAGCCAGCAGAAGAGGCCCGCGGCCAGCAGCAGCGCCAGCGCCACGCCCCAGAGCACGTAGACCTTCCGCGACCTCCTATCCACGAGCTTGGGCTCCTGCGGCAACTGCGGGGAAGCCCCCTTCGCTCCGGACGAGCTACGGCGGGCCAAGGGGGCGGGGGCGGTCATGCTTTGGCAAGCCTCAAGAACCTTCTCAAGACCCACCATGCAGCATAGACAGTCCCGGCCAGCAGCCACCCGGCCACGAGGAAGCACACCGGATTCAGAATGACCCCGGCAAAGCCAACGTAGTCGATGAAGTGATCACTGCCCGGCGGCTTGTCCCACATGACAATGGGTACAGGGAAGCCCTGACCATGGAGTCTGTCCGGTTCGCCCCAAGGCAACCAGCAGGCTGCGAACCCCAGGCCCGCGCAGATCACGCTCCACAAGCATCCCCAAGCCAGGAAGCGGTGCTTCTTGCCCACAGCGGCCCCGCCCTGTGGAGACTGTGGGCAAGGGGCGGGGGCGGTCACTACTTCAGCTCCTGCGCGGCCTTGATCTTCTTCAGCGCCTCGGCGGCGGCGGCGCGGACATACTCGTCTTTGTCGCCAAGAGCCTCTGTGAGTACAGCCACAACACCTTGAGCATCATGCCCAATCCTACCTAGCGCACGGGCCGCCGCTGATCGTACCGAGATGTCATCATCTGTCATGGCTTCAAGAAGAGCACCTACAGCCACTTCGCCGCACCACCCGAGCATTTCTGTTGCAGCGTGACGGTTGGAAGCCAGAAAGCTCGGAAGGCGCAAGTAGTTGTGTAAGAGAACAGCAGCTCGTTGCGGTCCTCCAAGTGCAGTAACCTCGTCCTGCGCAACCTCTTCCCAGTTAGTTGAAAGAACACGAAAGTCTCCGACCGCTGCAAAACGTCCTGCCGAGATCCTCACCCTCCACACCGGCACCACCACCAGCCAGCAGAAGAGGCCCAGCACCAGAAGCAGCGCCAGCGCCACGCCCCACAGGACATAGATTCTCTTGGAGCGGGACGGGGCCGGGGAGGTCTCGGTCATGGCCCCGGGGCAGTGTCGGTCATGGCGTCGTCGCCGGCCTTGAGGGGCTGCTTGCGCTCGACGATGGTCCCGCCGGCGAAGCTGTCCCACACGGTGGTGACCCGCACCTTGCCGACGTACACGTCGCCGCGGTGAATCAGGAAGACGAAACCCTCCTTGACCCCCGACTTCTTGCCCGCGCCCAGGGCCACGTGGCCGGTGGCGGGTCTGACGTCCACCACCTTGGTGCGGATGTCCGGGATGGCCCCCATGGCCCCCCGTGTCTGGCGGATCCGGGGATAGAGCTTCTTG
>CAZONU010000219.1:0-8522 GCA_964581145.1 uncultured Planctomycetia bacterium | reverse complement strand
CGGGAAGCGCAGGTTCTGGCGGGGCACCGCCTGGGCCCTCGCCGCGGGGGCGGTGCTGGCCGGGCTCCTGGCCGTGGACTTCCTCGGCGCGAACCGCCGCCGGGACCGGGCCGAGGAGGTCAGCCAGGAGCTCAAGAAGGTCCTCGACGGCGACCCCGCCGAGAAGCCGGCGGGGCTCAACCAGAAGCTCAAGGAGGTCGAGAAGGAGGCCAAGCAGAACCGGCTGCTGGCCGGTCGGGCCAGGATGCTGGCCGGCCCGGCCCAGCGCAACGTGCCGCTGCTCGGCTTCCTCAAGCTGCTCCGCGAGGTCACGCCCCAGGGCGTAGTGCTCACCGAGCTCGACGCGGGGCGGCCCGAGACGGGCGCCAAGGTCAACCAGGTGGAAGTCACCGTGGAGGGCTGGGCCAACAAGGACGTGGTCGCCGAGAAGGACGCCTTCGAGGCCCTGGGGAACTACCGCAAGAAACTCGAGGCCGAGAGCGTCAAGCTGGCCTTCAAGATCGATAAGTCCAGGATCGACACCGGTGACCTGGTCGGCAGCCGCGGGCGGGCCTTCACCCTCACGGCGCGGATTTCCACCCTGGGCGTCAAGGAGGAGGCTGAGGAGCCCGAAGCCGGCGAGCCGGCCGAGACCGCCGAGCCGGCCGAGGGCCCGGTCATCGAGCCGCGCCGTCCGCGGCCGCCCCGGGGCCTGCCCAGCAAGCCCAAGCCGTACGTCCCCAGCGAACCCCAGAAGGGGGCGGACGACGACGATGACGACGCCGGCGGCAAGAGCGCCTTCGACGGGGGGGGGCGGCCGTGAACCTCTGGGAGGCCAACCGCAAGCTGTTCATCTGCGTCGGGGTGGTCCTGCTCGCGGCCATCATCGTCCACTTCGCGGTCGCCGCCCCGCGGCGGGGCAGGGCCATCGAGATCGAAGGAGAGAACCGCAAGCTGCGGGACCGGGCGGAGAAGCTGACCGCCTTCAAGAAGGTGATGCTCGCCGAGCAGGTCAAGGAGGCGCTCGACGACGTCGGGTCCGGGAACGCGCAGCAGGAGGAGGCCGTTACCAGAGTGCGCGAGGGCTTCAAGAAGCTGGGCGGCCGCGGGCGGCTGGACCAGCTCGGGCACCTCAAGGACGGGAGGATCGCGCCGGGCGAGATCGCGCCCCTGCGCGCGGCGGTGGACGCGCTCCTGCCGCCCACCGCCGCGAAGGTCATCGCGAAGATGAAGGCCGAGCGCGCCGAGCTGAAGGCCATCATCGAGGGCCTGAACGGCGTGCTGCTGGAGATTCCCAAGAACTCCCGGTTCCGGATAAGGGGCGAGGCCAGGGCCGACCCGCGCTTCTACTTCCAGAAGCAGCTCGCCGAGCTCCAGAAGGAGCGCTGCGCGGACCGGCCCTACCCGGCCAAGACCCCGCTGGGCTTCACCCCGGAGATGGTCGACAAGCAGAAGCCGGCGCTGCTCCTGGAACGCCTGGCCGCCGTCGAGCGCCTGACCCGCGCGGTCGAGAGCGCCGGGCTCCTGCGGGTCCAGTCCATCCGCCACGGGCCGGTCAAGGTCCCCCCCGCCAGGGGCGTGACCGACATGCACGTGGCGCTGGTGCCCATGTACGTCAAGGTCACCGCCGACGAGCGCGGAATGATCGCCTTCGTGGAGGAGATCAGCCGGAAGGGGCGCTTCCTGGCCCTGGACAGCCTCCACGTGGAAGTGACCGATCCCAAGGCCCGTAAGTTCACAATGGTAGCGGGAGTAAGCGCTTTGCTGCGGCGTGAGGGGGCCGCTCCCGGGCGGCGGGGACGAGGCCCGACCCGGGGCACGCGCCCGCTGCCCATCGGCCGCTACTAGCGCGCTCCGCAAGGAGGCCGATCCTGCCCAAGAAAACCGGCGCCCTGGAACAGCACAAGGAGAGGCTGCTCTTCGCGGCCGCGGTGCTGGTCACCGCCCTGGTGACCCTGGGGGTCTTCTGGCCGCCCGCCGAGCCGGTGCCCCTGCCCGCCGAGCCGCGGGTCGACGAGCCGGCCCCGGCCGGAGAGGTCCTGCGCGCCGGCAAGCTCTTCGCGCGGGGCTCCTACTGGGACGACGGCGCCCGCTACGTGTTCGTCGAGCCCAAGAAAGTGATACCTTTCAAGCCGGTCGAGCTGGAGGTGCCGGGCATGCAGCCGCCCAAGATAGTCATGCCCCTGCCGGACCCCGGGCCGCTCCTGAAGCACAGCGACTCGCTGCCGCGCTCGGACGGCTCGGTCGCGCCGGCCCCGGCGCCGGCTCCCGCGCCGGCCAAGGCGGGAGGCGCCGGGTGATGCGCGCCGCTGCTCGCGCGCTGCTCGCGGCGCTCTTCGCGGCCGCGCTGCTCGCCGCGGCGGCCGCCGCCGCCGAGGGCGACGACCTGGTGGTCCGCACCGACGACAAGGTCTACCTCAGGGACAGCCTCGAACCCCTGGTCGGCAAGATAGTCTATCAGAACAAGAAGGAGCTCAGCATCCGGATCAAGGGCGGCATTACCCGCATCGTACAGATGAGCAACGTGCGCCGGGTGCTCCGCCGCCAGAACGCCCAGGAGGCCTTCGACCGCCGCTTCGAGAAGGTCGGGAAGGCCCCGGACGCGGCCAGGTACTACGCCCTGGCCCGCGCCGCCCTGCGGCTCGAAGCGGTCAAGATGATCGACAACGCGGTCAAGGCCCTGGAGGCCGGCCGCAAGCACGAGGCCAAGCACGTGGCCACTCGGCTGCTCCTCGGGCAGCTCTACCTCAAGAGGGGCGAAACCGAGAGCGCCCGCAAGGAGGCCCTCGCGGTCGTGGCCGCGCATCCCGAGGACCCCTCGGGGCACGTGCTCCTGGGCATCGCCCTCGGCCGGCAGGGGGACGTCAAGAAGGCCGAGCAGGCCGTGGAGAAGGCCCTGGCCTACAAGCCCTCGGAGGGGGACCGCATCGGGGTGGCCCGCATCCTGGCCGAGATCGGCAGCCTCAAGCGCGCCAAGGAGGTCATTGACCAGGTCCTCAAGGACTCGCCCCACAACGCCGGCGCCCAGCTGGTCGCCGGGCTGGTCGCCCTCCGCGGGGCCGACCTGGTCCAGGCCGAGAAGCTGCTCACCGACGCCCGCGACAAGCTCAAGGACCAGAGCGAGCCGCACCTGGCGCTGGCCGCGCTGCTCTACCTCAAGGGCGACCTCAAGACCGCCCTGCAGGAGGTCAACGAGGGGCTCAACTACGGCGGCCGGGCGCGCTGCCACGCGCTCAAGGCGCTCATCGAGCTGCGCGACGGCAAGCCCGACCGGGCCGCGAAGAGCGTCGACGCGGCCATGCGCGCCAGCCCCAACCTGGCCCGGGCCGCCGCCGCCAAGGCGGTCGTGGACCTGGCCGCCGGGAAGTCCGAGGACGACGCCCTGCGCGCCCTGGAGGGCCCCCTGGAGAAGGCCGGCTCCCGGTGCCGCGACGCCTACGTCCACTACCTCCAATCCCACCTCCTCTACCGCAAGCCCTATTACGCCAATCCCCTCTCCGCCTTCAACACGGCCGCTCACTTCACTCCCGCAGCAGCCAATCCCTCCTGGATCGACCCTTACCTGGCCGCCGGGGCGGCGGCGCTGGCCGCCAGGAAGTACCCGGACGCCGCCCGGGCCTACCGCGCGGCGGTGAGGGTTGACGAGAAGTCCGCCGCGGCTCACGCCGGGCTGGGCCTGGCCTGCCTGGGGCAGGTGGGCCGCGGCGAGGACGCCGACCTGGAGCTGCGCCGGGCCCTGGCCATCGACGGCAGGAACCTCGAGGCCCATCTGGGTCTGGGGTACCTGGCCAACCGCCGGAAGAGCGAGATTGCGGCCATCAAGTACTTCGAGCGCGCCGCGGGGCTCTCCGGGGGCAGCAGGTACGCCGCCAGGGCCCTGAGCCTGCTGCGCGCCGGCCGCGGGGAGAACGTGGATCTCTACGCTTTCGACGGGCCGGGCCTGCCCACCGGCTGGAGCAAGGACCAGCGCTACGGGATCCTGGCCGAGGCCAAGGGCGGCCGGGTGGTGCTCTCCGGCAAGCAGAAGCAGGTCGGCGGGCGGAACACCCGCTTCTACCTGCGCCAGGACGCCCGCAAGCTCGTCCGGCTGGAGATGGACGTGGAGACCGCGCCCACGGGAGGGCTGGTGGCCGGCATGTTCGTGGCCGGCTCGCGGGGCTTCCTCGAGCTGGGCCTCTTCGAGAGCGGCAAGCTCTGCTGGCGGATGAAGAGCAAGAGCGGCTACAGCGTGCCGGCCGACATCATGGACTGGCCCGCGGGCGCCGGCGGCAAGCCCGGCAGGGTGCGCCTGGCCGTCGAAGTGCTCAGCGCCAACCGGGGCGCCTTCCGGCTGTACGTGGGCGGCCGGGCGGTGAAGGACGTGACCGTGGACACCCTGGCCAACGTCCAGGGCTACCAGGTGGGCGCCTTCTGCCGCGCGCAGCTCGGCGAGGAGGTCAGGGTCGAGCTGGACAACGCCACGCTGGTCACCAGGAAGGCCAAGGGCGATGGCAAGTAGGGCAAGCCGGGCGCGCTCTCGCGCCGGGTTCACGCTCACCGAGATCCTGGTGGTGCTCTTCATCATCGGGCTCCTGGCCGGCCTGATCCTCACCGGGGTGATGGCCGCCCGGCGCAAGATCGGCCGGGACAACACCAGGGTCATGCTCCAGGCCGTCGCGGCGGCCATCGAGAGCTACCAGAACGACTGGGGCGACTTCCCCCCGGGGGAGGGCGGCCCGGGCGGCTCCGAGGACCTCTACCGGGCGCTCTCCTCCACGCGCTTCGAGGGCCCCTACCTGCAGGGCAAGTACCCCCCGGCCAAGGACACGGACAACAACAGGCGCAAGGAGCTGGTCGACCACTGGGGCCGGCCCATCGGCTACACCCACCACCGCCACTACACCGGGGACCCCAGGGCCGACGAGTACCGCCTGGAGTCGGCGGGCCTGGACCGCAAGCCGGGCACCGACGACGACATCACCAACTGGAAGAAATAAGGGGCTTCGTGAAGCGGGGCTCGTGAAACGTGAAGCGTGGGGACAAATGAAGTGACTGGACCCGAAGCTTCTCCAGCAGATGCGCTTCACCCTTCACGCTGCACTCTTCACGCTTCAGGCCCCGCCCGGGGTCTGACCCTCACCGAGCTCCTGGTGGTCATCGCCATTATGGGGATGCTGATGGCCATCGGCGCGGGGGTGTGGATTTCCTTCCGGGGGGGCTCGGCCCGCAAGCGGGCCTACCGCATGCTGGCCGGCGCCTGCCGGCGGGCGCGGGTGTTCTCCCTGGAGGAATCCGCCCCCAGCCGGCTGATCCTCCAGCGCCCTCAGAAGGGGCCGCACAGCTTCCACGCCGAGGGCCTGCGCCTGGTGGGCTTCTGGCACCTGGAGGGCTCGACGGACCCCGCCAAGCACGGCGCGAACGACCACTTGGTGGGCTTCGCCAGCCGCGAGCTGGCCCAGTCCGGCGGGACCGTGCACCCCGACGGCTTCCGGGGGACCTGCCTGGAGTTCCCCGACGGCGGCGGCGGCATCACCCTGCCCGCCGACTCCCTGCGCCTGCCCCGCGGCGGGCAGTTCAGCTGCTACCTCTACCCGACGGCGGACGGGAGGGACAAGAAGCAGCGCATTCTGACCCGCGGCAAGGACCTGGAATTCGTCATCACCATGCAGGGCGAGCTGGAGGCCCGGGCCGGCTCCGTGCTGGTGACCACCACGGGCTACCGCCTGCCGCTCGACCGCTGGAGCCGGGTGGCCCTCTTCTACTCGCCGGAGGTGGTGACCATCTCGGTGGACGGGGTGGCCCGCGCCCGCAGCGACCCCCGGGAGCCCATTGAGATGCCCGACGAGGAGGAGCTGGACCTCCCCCTGGAGATGGGTTCGGGGGAGTGGGTGCTCTACGGCCGGGTGGACGAGATCGCCGTGCATCGCGCGGTCCGGGAGCAGGCCTTCCGCCTGGCCGACGGGGTGAAGCTGGAGAGCCGGGTCGACCGCGTCCACTTCGACTCCGCGGGGATGCTCGACCGCCGCTACCACAACGGGCCGGTCAGGCTGGGCGTTTCCGCGCCCAAGGAGGGCGGAGTCACCGAGAAGCGCTGGCTGACCATCGGAATTACCGGAGAGGTTCGTGAAGAGTAAGCGTTCCTCCAGGACCGGCGTGGCCCTGATCGTGGTCGTGCTGATGCTCGCCGCGCTGGCCGCGGTGGCCGCGCCCTTCCTGCTCTCGGCGGGGCTGGAGCGGCGCGAGAGCCGCCTGTTCGCCGCCCGCGCCCGGGCGCGCCACGCGGCCGAGGGGGCCCTGGCCCGGGCGCTGTGGTGCCTCACGCGCACGTCGGAGAGCGCCGAGCGCGCCGGCTACTACGGCCAGCCCTTCGACACCCCCGACTGGGACACCCTCGACGAGTTCAAGGTGAGCTTCGCCTTCTCCCAGCCGCCGCTCCTCAAGGGCGAGAAGAAGCCGCCGCCCTGGCCCGCCGACAAACTCTCCTCGGAGAGCTTCCACGACCCCCGCGGCGAGATCTGGACGGCCACGGTGGAGGACGAGCAGGGCAAGATCAACGTCAACTCGGCCAGCCCCGCGCTCTTGGGCAGCCTGCTGGGCGCGGCGATCCTGGACGCGCCGGTGAAGGGCGCCGACCTCGCCCCGATCATCCAGGTCTCGGACACCTACTACTTCCCGGCCGACGACGACGAGGAGACCATCGACGGCTTCGTGCGCATCGGGCGGGAGATACTGGCCTACGCCTCCAAGACGGAAACCACCCTGGAGGGCGTGCTCCGCGGGCAGTTCGGCACGGAGATGGACGACCACTCGACCGGCGCGCTGGTCTGCGACGCGCGGGGCTGGGCGGTCTCGGCGCTGCGCATGCTGGGGACGCGCGGCGGCGGGCCCCCGACCGCCTTCGGGGGGGCCTCGGCCATCCGGGGAATCTCCGTCTTCGGCGGCACCTACGGGGGCAAGCGCTACTCTCTGGCCCTGGCCCCCGCCGAGTACGAGGCCATCGAGCGCCACCTCACCGCCGGCAGCTACCGGCCCAAGGCCGACGGCTGGGTGCGCCGCGAAAAGGTGCTGAACGGCTCCTGGAATCCCGACGCGCGCGACTTCCTCCTCAAGGACAACTCCAACTACGGCCCGGGCACGGTGGTGCGCTTCCTGGACGATGCCGGCCGGGTGCGCTCCTACGGGAGGGTGCTCCGCGCCCAGTACCGCGCGAGGCCCAGCACCCGGGGCGCCCGGATAACTCTGGAATACGACGTGGGCTTCGGCCACCCGGGCGGATCGGACTTCTTCGTGGAGGCCGAGCTGGCCCACGCGATCAACGTGAACACCGCGCGCCTTCCGGTGCTGGCCGCCTGCATGACCGGGGTGGCCTTCCAGGGCGGCCGGGGGGTGAACCCCGACCAGGCCCGCCTGGTGGCCCAGCAGCTGGTGGGCTCGGTGATCCGCAGCAAGGACGACCTGGGCGCCGCGCTCACCGCGGTCCGCAACGCCGGCGACATCACCGAGAACCAGCGCCGGGCGCTCCTGGAGAACGCCACCGTGCCGGGCTCCACCCGGCTGAGGGTTACCACCGCGCCCTTCTGCTACCGGGCCCACAACCTCTTCACCGTGGAGGCCAGCGGGATCGTCAACAACCCCGCCTCCGGCCGGCCGCTGGCGGTCCACACCATCCGCCAGCTGGTGCAGATGCCCACCGCCGCGCCGGGGGTCTTCCTGGTGCGCAGCCAGAAGGAGTTCGAGGAGCAGATGCGCGCGGGCTTCGGCCGGCTGATGGTCAGCTGGCCGGCCGCGCTGGTCAACAAGGACGCCGCGCCGGACGAGAGCACCGACGAGGGCATCGGCGACGTGCGCCTGGGGACCGGGCGGGTGGGCAGGGTCCTGCCCGGCACGGTGCTCACCGACCACTGCGAGAAGCCGGTGCGGGCCGCGCGGCTGACCCCCGACGGGCTCAGCCTGGGCGGCGGGGGGGGGCTGTCCTACTCCTCGGGCACCTGCTTCAAGCGCTCGGGCGGCAGCGTCACCCCCGGCTCGCTGGAGGTGTGGGTCAAGGCCGACTCCTGGAGGGGCAGCATCTTCCGCGCCGCGCGCGGCAACAATAGCACCCGCAACCTCATCGACGTCTCCTACGACCCGCAGCAGGGCGAGCTGGTCATGGAACTGGGCGACGGCACCCGCGAGGGCCGCACGGTCATCTACCGCCAGCCCTACGACCTGGACACCAAGACCTGGTACCACATCAAGGCCATCTACAAATCCACCCGCCTGGGCGGGCAGGCCTTCGCCGTCGACGGCGGCCAGGTGATCCCCCAGGGGCCGGGGACCTACCTTCCCGGGACCATGCTCACCGAGGACCTCGACGACTGGTCCACGCCGCCCGCCGCTCGCGAGGTCAACGTGGACGACACCTCCGACTTCCCCAGCCGGGGGGCCTTCGTCGTCGGCAGCGAGATATTCGAGTACGACGGCAAGGACGCCACCACCCTCCTCAACGTCAAGCGCGCCAGGCGCTACACCCAGGCCCAGCCCCACCCCCGGGGCTCGCCGGTCGAGATCTACGGCTACACCGT
>CAZONU010000218.1:6241-8531 GCA_964581145.1 uncultured Planctomycetia bacterium | reverse complement strand
GGCTGGACACGGCCGCACGGGGGGCCGTGGTCGGCTCGCGCATAGTGCGCGCGGCACTGGTGGTCTCGCTGGCCAACCTGCTGGTCAAGCTGCTGGGCCTGGTGCGCATCCAGGCAGTGGCCCGGCAGTTCGGGGCCGGGGAGGTCACCGACTCCTACTGGCTGGTGTTCAACGGGATCGTGATGTCGCTCTTCCTCATCGGGGAGGAGTGCATCCAGCCGGCCTTCCTGCCGATCTTCATGGAGGACGCGGAGAAGAACGGCGAGAAGCAGGCCTGGCGCTTCGCCAGCACGATCCTGAACGCCCAGTTCCTGGTGCTGCTGCTCACCGTGTCGTTCCTGATGCTCTGGCCGGCGAGGATCATCGGCTTTCTGACCACCTGGGAGGTCGGCGAGAAGCAGATCAGCCGGGAGAACGCCGCCAAGTTCCTGCGGGTCATGGCTCCGGCGCTGATCGGCTTCTCTCTGGGCAGCGTGACCTTCATACTGCTCAACGCCCGCAAGAAGTTCTTCTGGGCGGCGATGGGCGAGGGTTCGGTGCGGGGCATCTTCGCGGCGGTGGTCATCACCCTGGGCACCGAGCGGTTCATAGGCCCCTGGGCGCTGCCCGTCGGGGTGCTGGCCGGCTCGGCCGCCAAGATACTCACCCACCTGCCCGGGCTCCGCGACCAGCTGAGGCACTACCGCCCGGTGCTGGACCTGCGCAGCCCCCAGTTCCGCGCGTTTCTGCTGCTGGTAGCCCCGCTCGTGGCCGGGTCCCTCTACGCCAAGGTGCGCGACGTCTTCAACCAGTTCTACGTGCTCAGCGAGGTCGAGAAGGGGCTGATCTCCATCAACATGATGGGGCGGATGTTCACCGACACGCTGGGTTTCCTGGTGCCCTACGCCCTCTCGGTGGCCATGTTCCCGTACCTGTGCGAGATGGTGGACAAGGGCGACCACCGGGCTCTGGCCCGGGTGCTGGACCGCTCCGCCCGGTTCATGGTCTTCCTCTTCCTGCCCATGGCCGCGGTCCTGGTCGTGGCCGCCGAGCCCCTGGCCCGGCTGCTCTTCGAAATGGGCCGGCTTAAAACCGTCCAGGCCGAGATGGTCGGCCTGGTGACCGCCTGCTACGCGGTGGCCCTGCCGGCCTACGGCATTGAGCGGGTGATGATGAAGGGCTTCTTCTCCAACCGCAACACGCTCTCGCCCTTCCTGATCGGCCTGTTCTGGTCGACGGTCAGCATGGCGGCCTGCTGGCTGCTGGTGGGCCACCTGGGCTGGCGCGGCACGGACGCGCTGATGGTGGTGGCGCTGGCCTACGCGGGCACGCGGGTGCTCAAGGCCATCACCCTGGTGGTCGTGCTCAGGCGCTCGATTCCCATGTTCCGCCCGCGGGAGGCGCTGCCTTTCTTCCTGTGCGTCGTGGCCCTGACCGCGGGGTGCGTGCTGCTCGCTTGGGGATCGAGGCAGCTGGCCAACCAGGTCCTGACGCTGGAGGGGCTCAGCGGCGCCCGCCTGAAGCTGACCCTCTTCGCTCATCTCGCGGCCATCGGCGCCACCGCCACGGTCACCTTCCTGGGCACCGCCTGGCTGCTCAAGTTCGAGGAGTTCAAGATCGCCCTCGACTGGGTCCGTCCCAAAGCCGCCAACCTCCTGGACAGGATTCTGAGGCGCCGCTAGCCCTCGCGATGCTCCCGCCGCCGCCGCGCATCGGTGACTTGCAGCTGGGCTCTCCGCTGATAATGGCCCCGCTCTCCGGGCGGACGGACCTGGCCTTCCGCATGGAGTTGCGCCGCCTGGGCGGCGCCGCCCTGGCCTCCACCGATCTGGTCAATCCTCGAGGAGTGCTGGAGCGCAACCTCAAGACCGCGCAGATCCTGGCCACCTGCGAGGCCGACCGCCCGCTGGTCGTCCAGCTCTACGGTGCCGAGCCCGAGCTTCTGGCCGAGGCCGCCCGCCACCTGGAGGGAGAGCTGGCCCCCGCCCTCATCGACATCAACATGGGCTGCCCGGCCTGGAAGGTGACCCGCAAGGGCGGCGGCTCCGCGCTGCTCGCCGATCCCGCGAAGGCCGCGCGCCTGGCCGAGCACGTCGTGAAGGCCGCCAGCCGCCCGGTCACCGTCAAGCTCCGCCTGGGCGTTGACGCCGGGAACATCATCGCACCGGAGCTCGCCCGCCCCCTGCGCGAGGCCGGGGTCGCGGCCCTCACCGTCCACGGCCGCACCGCCGAGCAGCGCTACTCCGGCCCGGTGGACCGCGAGGCCATCCGCCGGGTGAAGAAGGTCGGCTTCAACATGTTCCGCATCTGG
>CAZONU010000218.1:0-6231 GCA_964581145.1 uncultured Planctomycetia bacterium | reverse complement strand
CGTGCCCTCCACGGCCACCGCCGGCGAGATGCTGGCGGCCACCGGCGCGGCGGGCCTAGCCATCGGCCGGGCGGCGCTCCGCAACCCGTGGCTGTTCAGGCAGATAATCGCCGAGGCCGAGGGCCGCCCGGTTCGGGAGCCCTCCCGCGCCGAGCGCGTGCGGCTCATGCTGGGGCACTTCCGGCGGATGGTCGAGATCAGGGGCGAGCGCCTGGCCTGCTACCGCTTCCGCAAGTGGGTCCGCCAGTACGGCTCGGCCCTGCAGATGAGCCGCGGGCAGCGCGCGCGGTTCCTGTCCCTGAGCGCCGCGGGCCAGCTGGAGGAGCTCGCCGGGGAGCTTTCCGGCACCAGTGCGTAGGCCCGAAAAATGGCTTGCGTGCGTTTCGGCGCCCCAATATAATCCGCGCAGCGGATCGGTCCGGTGCCGGTCCCGCGGAGAACTGGCATGTCCGTACGCCGCCCCACGTGGACGGAAACCCTGCTGCTGGTGCTGCTTGGCGTCGTGCTTACCGCGCTGGTGGTCCGCGGGGGGCCCAGCGGCGGGAAGGCCTACGCCGGCGGCGGCGGTGCCACCGGGGGAATCATCGCCATCGCCGGCAACGGCGAGAAGGCGGACATCCTCTACGTGGTGGACACCGGCAAGCAGCGGATATGCGTTTACCGCTGGCTGAACCCCGGCCTGCGCCTGGTCGCGGCGCGGGGCTACGATTTCGACATGGAGATACTCGATTCCTCCGGGGATCGGACCATAGAGGGCAGGGGCGCGACGCGCGGCTACGTCAAGGCTCAGGTGGAGGCCGCCAGGCGCGCCAAGGAGCTCAAGCCGCGCAAGTAGCGGGTGCCGCAAAAGGGGAGGACTGGTCATGCCCGAAGACATGATGAGCTTCGAAGAGGCCATGCGGCAGCTTCAGTTCACCGAGGATGAGCTGCAGAAGCTGGTGACCAGCGGCGCGCTGCGCGCCTTCCGCTCGGGAGGCGAGATGAAGTTCCGCGCCGGCGACCTGGACGCGGTCAAGAAGGAGCGCGAGACCGAGCCGACCATCATCATCCCCGCGGCCGGCGGCGGCGAGGCCGCCGACGAGACCGTGGTGGCCGGGGTCAGCGAGGACCTCCAGGTGGAGATGCCCGCCGACCTGGTGGTCGACGAGTCCGCCCAGACGGTGGTCGGCGCCGGCGCCGACGAGGCGGGCACGCCCACCGTGGCCATCCCCGACCAGGGCACCGAAGAGCTGGTCTTCGACGACAAGGAGCTGGAGGTTCTGCCCCTCGAGGAGGAGGCTGCCGGCACCCAGGCCGCCGAGGCAGCCACGGTGGTGGAGGACGCCAGCGGGGAGATCACCGTCGCGGGCGAGGAGGCCGGCTACGAGGAGGAGGCCGCCGAGGCCCGGCCGCCCTCCAGCCGCCGGCGGGTGCTCTCCAGCCGGGTGGGCCCGGCGGCCAGCCGCCGGAAGTCGGCGGCCTTCGAGGTCCGCAGGGGCAGCCCCTTCATGGCCGTGCTGCTGGGGGCCACCGCCGCGTTCGCGATCTTCGCCCTGAGCGTCTTCGGGGTGGTGCTGATGAAGGGCCACCGCGCGGGCCAGGGCACCAAGGCCGAGACCATCTACGTGCCCGGTTACCTGCAGCAGTTCTACAAGGACAAGAAGGATGGCGGCTGGGACTGGAAGAGCTGGGGCGAGCCTGAATAACGGGCCGCCCCGCGCAATGGATAACTCTACCGGAGGGGGAAGAGGAGGAAAGCGGATGTCTCGCATGTGGCTCTTTGCAGCCTGTGGGGCGCTCTTGCTGGCTTCGGGCTGCGTGCCCACCGGCCGGTACATCGAGATGCGCTCCATGTACGAGGAGGCCGCCAGCAAGAACCGGGAGCTGGCCAACGAGAACCAGCGGCTCAACACCGAGATCGACCGGCTGAGGGTCCTGCTCGCCGGCAAGGACCTCAAGCTCGGCGAGGCCGAGCAGATCATCGCCGCCTACAAGAAGGGCATGGGCCTGCGCTTCGGAGAAAGCGAGTACTGGACGCCGCTGCCCAAGGGCGGCATTCGTCTGAGAGGTGTGACCTTCCGCTCCGGCAGCGCCACCCTGACCCCCCGGGGCGTTGCCGCCCTGAACGCGCTGGCCGGCAAGCTGGCCAACATGGGCAACGTCTTCCTGGTCGTGGACGGCCACACCGACACCGACCCGGTCAGGGTCAGCCGCAAGTACCACGCCTCCAACTGGGAGCTCTCCGGCAAGCGCGCCGGCGCGGTGATCGATTACCTGGTCAGGAAAAAGGCCATCAAGCCCAGGCGCGCGGTGGTCCGCGGCTGGGGCCAGTTCAGGCCCCTCTCCAACAAGAAGTCCGAGAACCGCCGGGTGGAAGTCTTCGCCGTGCCCCTCGGCAGGGGCAGCGGCGTCGTTCCCGCGGGCACGCTGAAGTAGCCCGACCCACAAGAACGGGGGGCCCCGCTGCCGGCAGGCGGCGGGGCCCTTTCATTGCCCGGCCCTCGGCGGAAATCAGGAAATCCCCTCGACCAGCACGGTGATCTCCCCCTTGGGCGGGCTCTTCCCGTAGCGCGCGGCCAGCTCGGCGAGCTCCCCGCGAACGTACTCCTCGTGGAGCTTGGAGAGCTCGCGGGCCACCACCGCGCGGCGCCCGGGCCCGAAGGCTCCGGCGCATTCCTTCAGCGTGCGGGCCAGGCGCGGGGCGGTCTCGAAGAATATCACCGTCTCGCCTCTACCGGCGGCCTCGGCCAGGAAGCGCCCGCGCGCGCCGGGCTTCCTGGGGCAGTAGCCCAGGAAGGCGAAGCGGTAGACGGCCAGGCCGCTGGCCGCCAGCGCCGCGGGGACCGCGGACGGCCCCGGCAGGGCCTCCACGCGAACCCCGGCGTCAATCGCCGCGCGGACCAGGCGGTAGCCGGGGTCGCTTATCGAGGGCATGCCCGCGTTGGTGACCAGCGCCACCGAGCGGCCGGCGGCCAGCTCGGCGGCCAGCTCGCCCGAGCGCGCCCCCTCGTTGTGCTCGTGGTAGCTGGTCATGCGCCCGGCGCGGGCGGCGCCGTGCCCCTCCAGGAGCCGCCCGGTGCGGCGGGTGTCCTCGCAGGCCAGGATGTCGGCGCTGGACAGCACGTCCAGGGCGCGCAGGGTGACGTCCCGGAGGTTGCCAATGGGCGTGGGCACGAGATAGAGCACGCCGGGCTCGGCGCGCGCGGGCTCAGGCGGGGCCATCAGCTGCGGGCGGCGGCCACGGCGTTCTTGAAGATGTCCAGGCCGTCGCCGGTTTCCGGAAGCTGCTCGCCGCGGGTCCAGTCGGGAGAGAGGCGGCCGAAGATGAAGCGCTCGGGGTGGGGCATCATCCCCAGGACCTGCCCGCTCTCGTCGCTTATCGCCGCTATCGAGAGCTGGCTGCCGTTGGGGTTGGCCGGGAACTCCTCGGCGGCGCGGCCGTCGGGGTCGCAGTACTGCATGGCCACGTGGCCGCCGCTGGCGACGGCGTCCAGGGTCTCTTTGTCCCGGGTCACGAACTTGCCCTCGGCGTGGGCCACCGGCAGGCGGATGATCTCGTTCCTGCCTAACGTGAACAAGCTCCGGGAGGGCAGGCAGCGCAGGTAGACCCAGCCGTCGTAGTAGCGGCGGCAGTTGTTGTCGGTGAGCGTGGCCGCGCCGGCGCCCAGCCCCGCTCCGGGCAGCAGCCCGGTCTTGACCAGCACCTGGAAGCCGTTGCAGATGCCGATGACCAGCCCGTTCTTCTCCACGAACTTGCGCACCGCGTCGCCCAGCCGGGCGATCATCTCGGCGGCCAGGATGCGCCCGGCGGCCACGTCGTCGCCGTAGCTGAAGCCCCCGGGCACCGCCAGGATGGCGAAGTCCTCGAGCATCGCCGGCTTCTCGGCCAGGCGGTTGATGTGCACGCGCTCGGCGGCGGCCCCGGCGGTCTCCAGGGCGTAGGCGGTTTCGCAGTCGCAGTTGGTTCCCGCGGTGCGCAGGACCATGGCTTTGGTGGTGCTCACTTGGTTATCTCCTTGAGTGGCGCTTCTGCCGGTTTCCTCCGTACCACTCTCTTGCGGCCCTCGAAGCTCATGTAGCACATCACCGGTATTGCGTCGCGCACGGCCTTCTCGACCTCGTCACGTTGCTTCCGGTTCAAGTCCACGCCAGGACCAAATCCCACGCTCGGATTGGCCACCACCGCCCCGCCGCGCTCCTTGACGAGCGCGGCCATCTTGCGGCGCATTGCTGCAGTCAGTGCCGCCGTTCCCGCGCACTTCTCCCCGTCGGCGGTGAAATGCATCACGCCGTTTCGGACCCCGGTGACCTTGACCTCGAGGTTCACGCTCTTCCCGGTGCCGATCACCAGCAGGTCCACGCCGGCGGCCTTGCAGGCGGCCCGGGCGGCGGCAACCTTCGCGTCGCTCATCCCGGGAGACCTCTTCAGCTCGATTACGAAATCCGTCCCGGCGACGTCGTGTGACGCCAGGTAACTCTTGAGTATCTCTCCCAGGACCGCCTCGTCGCCGGCCTTCCTCCCCCCGATGTCGTACTTCCCGTTCTCCGTCCAGGCAATGGTTATGCCCGGCCCCCAGGTGCTGGTCCTCACTGCGACTATCGCGCCGGCGCTGTGCCACTCGAAGAGCGGCTTGGGCAGCTTCCCCTCGGTCGGAACCCCCAGGGTCCTGCACGCGGACTCGACCGCCCTCAGGTCTTCCCTGGTGAGGTTTCCTGCGTCGAACACCTCGAAGTGCAGGAAAACCTCGTCGTTGTCGAGGCGGGCGCCGACAACTTCTGCTTTGAGCGCCGCCGCCAAGGCAGCCGCACCTTCGAAGTCTTTGCCGGCGATGCTGTAAACGACCTTGCCGTCCTTCTTGCTGTCCACCAACACGGACATGACCACCGCGGTCCTGACCTCGGTTTCCGGCATAGCCGGGACCGGCGCCAGGTCGTAGGCGTCGGAGGCCTGCTGCTTCATAACCACAAAGGCGGCGGCGGCCGCGAAGAACGCCAGGATCAGCAGGCCGACGGCCCCGGCGACGATGAAGCCGATGGTCCGCGCCCCGGAGCCCTCCCCGCCCGCTCTCAACGCTTCTCCGCCTCCGGCTCCGCGAGCCGGGCGCCGGCCGCCTCGCAGACCTTGCCGGCGGCCTCCAGGGCCCTCTCGGTGATGCCCGCGTCCTCCGTCGCCTCGAGCTTGACGATCAGGGGCTGGCCCTTCTTGCGGGCCTCGGCGACCAGCTCGGTGACGACCTCGCTGAGCTCCACGTCGCCCTCGCGGATGTCCCCGTCCACCGTGTACCAGGTGCCGCCGTCGCCGGTGCCGGTGAGCCCGACGGTGACGGTCCTCGCCGCCGCGCCCGGCGACCTGAAGATGTCCCGTTCCTTCTTCTCGTCGTATTCCGGCGGCTTGCGCTTGGCGACGTCCGTGGTAATGACCACCTCCGGCTGCGGGGGAGGAGGCTCAGCAGTGACCAGCTGGTTCCTCCAGAACAAGTACCCGGCCACGCCCGCACCCACCAGCACCAGGAGGAGCAGCAGCAGGCCGATCACCAGGGCGATGACGCAGCCGAGGCCCAGGCCCTTGCCGGACTTCTCTTCGCTCATGGCTCTACCAGTCCTTGAAGGTTCCCTGCCAGGCCTTCTTGAGGTCCTGCCAGGTGGCGCTGACCGCCGGGGTGCCGCCCGCGCTGCGGACGACCAGATACGGCCCGGCGGTGACCTCCCCGATCTGCCCCACCGGCAGGTTCGCCATCCACTTCTCGAAGCGGGCTACCTTCTCCTCGTCGACCTCCACCAGGAAGCGGCTGTTGCTTTCGGAAAAGAGCAGCCGGGCGTCGTCGAGCTTGCCGCCGCCGGCCGGCACGCGGGCCAGCTCCAGCTCCATGCCCAGCTCGCCGCCGATGCACATCTCCGCGGCGGCGGCGGCCAGCCCGCCCTCGGAGAGGTCGTGACAGGCGCGCACCAGCCCGGCGATCACGGCCCCGTGCAGCTTGCGGAAGAGCTGGGGGGCCAGCTTCTTGTCCACCTTGGGAACGTTCGCGCCGCGCTTCCCGTGTATCGCCGCGTAGTGGCTGCCGCCCAGCTCGTCGCGGGTCACCCCCACCATGAAGACCGCGTTCCCCGGCTTCTTGGCCTCCGAGGTCGTCGCCCGGTAGAGGTCGGGGACCACGCCCAGCGCGGAGATCAGCAGGGTGTGCGGGATGCAGATGGTCCTGCCCCCGGCGGCGTACTCGTCCGTGACGGTGGTCACGCTGTGCCCGTCAGCGG
>CAZONU010000217.1:0-8555 GCA_964581145.1 uncultured Planctomycetia bacterium | reverse complement strand
CGAGCGCTTTACCTCCGGACCATCGTCTGCGAGCTGGAGCGCATCCACAGCCACATGTTGTGGCTGGGCCTGGCCGGCCACTTCCTCGGTTACAACACGGTCTTCATGTGGGCCTGGAAGTACCGCGACCCCTGCCTGGACCTCCTGGAGCAAACCACCGGCAGCCGCATCAACTATGCCAACTCCCGCGTGGGTGGCGTGGCCCGGGACATCCCCAACGATCTGCTCGAAAAGATCCTGCCGTACTGCGACGTTCTGGACCGCGCTCTGGACCTCTTCCTCGGCGCGGTGGAGGACGACCCCGTGCTCCATGCCCGGCTCAAGGGCGTGGGCGTCCTGAGCAGGGCTGATGGGCGCGATTACGCGGTGGCCGGGCCGACCGCCAGAGGGGCGGGCATCCCCATCGACGTGCGCCGCGACGACCCCTACGCGGCCTACGGGGAGTTGGACTGGGACGTTTGCACCGAGGAGGCCGGTGACGTCTTTGCCATGGCCGTGGTCAGGATCAAGGAACTGTACGAGTCCGGCAAGATCCTGCGACAGGCGGTGGCCCGCATCCCCGACGGGCCGGTGGACGCCAAGGTCAAGGATATCCCCCCGGGCGAGGCGGTGGGCCACGCCGAGGCTCCCCGCGGAGAGACGTTCCACTACGTGCGCTCGGACGGGAGCAACAAGCCGGTGCGCCACAAGATCCGCGCGCCCAGCTACGTCAACGTGCCCAGCTTCAAGGCCCGGGCCATCGGCGAGACCATCTCAGATGCGGTGCTGATCTTGGCCTCGGTGGACCCCTGCTACAGCTGCACCGAGCGCCTGGCGGTGGTCCGCGGCGCGGGCGGCGAGGTGGAGTTGACCGGCGAGAACCTGGTCCGGCTCTCGCAGCGCAAGACCGCCGAGATCAGGAGGCAATACGGCCGGACCAAGCTGGAAGAGGTGCTGTCCCGCGAGGGCTTGTTCCCGGCGGGCGGGAGCCGAGAGGGGTAAGATGCCGGAAGAAGAGCTGATCACCCTGGCCGCCGGAACGGTGCTCCTGCCGCTGGCCGCCGGGCTGATAGTGCTGATCCTCCCGGAGATGGTGATGGCCCGCCTGCGCGAGCTGGCCGCCACCGTCGCCGCGGCGGTGACCGTCTGGCTGGCCGGCCGGCTGGCCTTCGGCGCGGGGAGCGCCGGGTCTCTGGTCGTCAAACGCTTCTCTTTCGCGATTCCCGGCCTGGACGCGGCCAGGTCCATCCCGGTGGGCCTGTACCTCGACCGCCTCTCGCTGCTGGTCGCCCTGGCCATGAGCCTGATCGCCTTCCTGGTGATCGTCTACGCCTGGGGCGGCGTGCGGCGGGGCGGGCGCTGCGGGGAGTTCTTCGCCTACGCGCTGTGGGCGCTGGGCGGGGCCAACCTGGCGGTGCTCAGCGACAACTTGCTGGTCATGCTGGTCGGCTGGGAGATCGCCAGCATCATGCTCTTCTACCTGATAACCATCGGCGGCGACCGCGCCCGGCAGGGCGCCGGCAAGACCATGGTCATGCTCGGCGCCGCCGACTGCGCGCTGCTTTTGGGCATTGTGATGCTCGTCGCCCAGTTCGGGGCCAACGGGATGCAGCTTTCCGTCATGGCCAGGGAGGGAGGAGTGCCCCTCGGCGCCGGGGGCACGGCGCTCAACGTGGCCGCCTTCCTGCTGATTGCCTTCGGCGCGCTGACCAAGGCTGGCGCGGTGCCGGTGCATACCTGGATACCCAAGGCCGCCGAGGGCGCGCCCCCGGCCACCATGGCCCTGCTGCCCGCCTCGCTTGACAAGCTGCTGGGCATCTATCTTCTGGCCAGGGTTTGCTTGTACATGTTCGACTGGGCGGGTGCCGCGGGCCTGCAGATCCTGCTCATGCTGGTCGGGGCGGCCACGGTGGTCCTGGCGGTGATGGCCGCGCTGGTGCAGCACGACCTCAAGAAGCTGCTTTCTTATCACGCCGTCAGCCAAGTGGGCTACATGGTCATGGGCATTGCCAGCGGGACGGCGCTGGGAGTGGCCGGGGCGCTGTTCCACATGCTCAACAATGCCATTTACAAGAACGTGCTGTTCCTGGGCGCCGGGGCCATCGAGAAGCGCACCGGGACCACCGACCTGTCCCGCCTGGGCGGTCTGGGCCGGCGCATGCCCTTCACGTTCGGCTCCATGTTCATTGCCGCGCTGGCCATCAGCGGGGTGCCGCTCTTCAACGGCTTCATGTCCAAGTGGATGATCTACGGTGGGCTCCTGGAGGGGGCCTATGCGCCGCCGGCTTCGCCCCTCGCCAAGCTCTTCACGGTGGTGGCGGTCTTCGGGCTGGTGGCGGCCATGTTCGGCAGCGCCCTGACCCTGGCCAGCTTCATCAAGGTGCTGCACTCCGCATTCATGGGCCCGGCCACCCGGGAGTGTGCTGCGGCCCGGCCGGTGGGCTTCTCCATGTGGCTGCCCATGCTGGTCATGGCCGCGCTCTGCCTGGTGCTGGGCGTGGCCCCGTTCGTGATTTACAACAACTTCCTGGTGCCGATAGTCGCCGAGAGCGGCCTGGCCGCGGGGCCGACCGGGAGCATCTCCACGGGAGCGCTGAGCTTCGCGCCGGCCGCGGGCAGCTTCTGGAGCCCGCTGCTGGCCGCCGGGCTGGTGCTGGCGGGGCTGCTGGCCGGGGGGGTTCTGTACATTCTCTTCGGGGTGGGCAGGGCCCGGGTGGTCCGGCCGTTTGTTTCCGGCGAGACCACCCGCTACAGCCCCGAGGAGCTGCGCTTCCCGGGCACCGGCTTCTTCGGGACGGTGATGGAGCTGGGGGCCGTTTCCACCATCTACCGGGACGCCGCGGAGGGGGCTTACGATCCCTACGAGCTGCTCGGCAGCTACGGCGGCCGGCTGGTGGACGTCGGCAGGCGGCTGCACAGCGGGGTGCTGCCCACCTATCTGGGGTTCTGCATGCTGGGTTTGCTGGCGGTGCTGGCCGCGCTCCTGGCGCCGCTCCTGGCCATCTGGTAGGGGAGGAGGTAGCGTGCAGGTCGACTGGCATCTGACCGTCCTCCTGGCCCTGATGCTGCTGGGCGCGATAGTCGCGGTGGAGACCCGCGACCTGCTCTCGTCGGTGATCGCCCTGGGGGTGGTTGGCTTCGGAACCTCGGTGGGCTTCCTGATGCTGGGCGCGCCGGACCTGGCCATCACCCAGGTGGTGGTGGAGATCATCGTGCTGGTGGTCCTGATTCGCGCGGTGGTGGTCCGCGGCGAGGCCGTCGCCCACCGCTACCGGGACTCTTTCGCCGTCGGTGCGGGCGTGCTCACCCTCGGCGTGCTGCTGGTCGCCTGCCTGGCGGTCTACGCCCAGAAGGGCCGGGGGCGGGGGCTGCCGGAGTTCGGGAATCCGGTTGCCCTGCGGCCCTACGAGGCGCCGCCCAAGACCAGGGAGAAGCGGGCCGGCAAGCGCGGCGTCTCGCGCCTGTACCTGGACGAGAGCTGGCGGGCGCTCGATGCCCGGAAGGAAGGCGGCAAGGGCCACGAGCCGCAGAGCCAGCTGCACCTGCCCAACCGGGTGACGGCGGTGATCCTGGACTACCGCGCCTACGACACCCTGGGCGAGGCCACGGTCATCCTGGCGGCCGTCGTGGGCGCGCTGGTGATCCTGCGCAGGCGGGGCCGGGCGGAGGGGCGTTCGTGATGGGCGGCATGAGCCAGATCGTCAAGGACGCCGCGCGGCTCTTCGCCGGGGCCATCCTCACCTTCGGGATATACATCGTGGTCTACGGGCACTTGACGCCCGGCGGGGGCTTCGCCGGCGGGGTGATCATGGCCGGGTGCTTTGTCCTGCTGGTCCTGGCCTACGGGAAGAACGAGGGGGCCTTCGGGCTGGAGGAGGCCAGCCACCTCTTCGAGCCGCTGGGGGCGCTGCTCTTCCTGCTGGTGGCCTGCCTGGGCCTGGGGGCCCTGCGCTTCTTCACCAACTACGGCTTCCCGGGCTCCAGCGCCGGGGACCGCACGCTGCTGGCCGGGGGCACGGTGCTGCTCTCCAACCTGGCCATCGGCCTCAAGGTCTGGATGGGGGTCGTCGCCGTCTTCCTGGGCCTGGCCGTCTTCCGCCGGCAGGCGGGCCGGGGGGTGGACTCATGAGCGGCTACCTGCCCTACGCGCTGCTGACCGCGATGTTCCTGCTGGGCATCTACTGCATGGTGGCCAAGAAGAACCTGATCAAGATCGTGGTCGGCCTGGCCATCGCCGAGGCCGCGGTGAACCTCTTCCTGGTGACGCTGGCCTACAACTGGCCGCTGGCCCGCCTGGGCGCCGAGGCCGTCGGGAAGCAGAAACTCCCGGAGGCGGGCGTGGCCCCCGTTGAGACCGTCGGGATGGAGGCCCGTGAAGCCCTGGCCATGGTCGACCCCCTGCCCCAGGCCCTGGTGCTGACCGCCATAGTCGTGGGGCTGAGCACCCTGGCGCTGGCCGTGGCCATCTGCCTCCGGCTCTACGACCGCTACCGGACCTTCGACATTACCGAGATCAAGAGGCTGCGCGGATGAAGGACCCGACTGTCGCCAACCTGCTCCTGCCCCTGATGGTGGCCCTGCCGCTGGGCGGAGCCTTCCTGGCGCTGGCCCTGGGCAGGTTCTGGTCGCGGGCCGGACGCTTCATCGCGGTGGCCTTCACCGCGGCGACACTGGTCCTTTCCGCCAGCCTGATGTGGGCCGGCGCCCGCGGCACCGTCTGGGGCGGCGGCTGGAACCCGCTGGACCTCACCCGCTTCGACGCGGGCAGGCGGGTCTTCACGGAGCTGCGCTTCACGGGGATCGGCGGAATCGCCATGACCGCCGACGGGCTGAGCGTATTGATGCTGGTAGTGGTCGCGGCGATCAGCACGCTGGTGGCCGTCTACGCCTCGAGCTACATGACCCGGTACACCGCCCGGAACCGCTTCTACGCGCTGTTCCTGCTGATGATGAGCGGCATGAACGGCTGCGTGATGAGCGGGGACCTCTTCAACTTCTTCGTCTTCCTGGAGGTGGCCTCCATCGCCAGCTACGCGCTGGTGGGCTTCGGCACCGAGAGCGAGGAGCTGGAGGCGGCCTTCAAGTACCTGGTGCTGGGCTCGGTGGCCTCGGTCTTCTTCCTGTTCGGCGTGGCCCTGACCTGGGGCGCCTTCGGCACGCTCAACTTCGGCCAGCTGGCGCGGGAGATCGAGCGGATCGGGGGCCTGGGCCAGAGCCCCATCATGCTGCTGGTCGCCGCGCTGTTCATCTTAGGTCTGGGTCTCAAGGCCGCGATGGTCCCCTTCCACGCCTGGCTGCCCGACGCGCACCCTTCGGCCCCCGCGCCGATTTCGGCGATGCTCTCGGGCCTCTTGATCAAGGCCCTGGGGGTCTACGCCCTCGCCCGCATTCTCTTCGGGGTGCTGGGCGCCTGGCGGGTGCCGTCGCTGGCCTGGGTGGTGGTGGCCCTGGGTGTGCTCTCCATGGTGGTCGGCGTGCTGATGGCCGTGGGCCAGTGGGACTTCAAGCGCTTGCTCGCCTACCACAGCATCAGCCAGATGGGCTACGTGGTGCTGGGGCTGGGGATGGCCCTGCTGCTCATGGCCGGGATCGAGGACATCGAGGGAAGCAAGCACAAGGCAGGTTTGATCGCGCGCGCGAACCGCTTGGTAAAGGTGGAGAAGCTGATCGAGCGGGTGCCCAGGCTGCAGAGCGAAGAAACCGACCTGCGCGTGTCACTTTCCCAGATGGAGTCAGTGTTGCTGGGAATCGACGCGGGATTGCTCGATTCCTCCAGGGCGGGTCCCGCGGGGGTCGAAGCCCTCAGGGGGCGCGTGGGTAAGATGAAAGCGCGACTGGCGGAGCTTGAGCCGGTGCGCAACGTTGATGTTGAGAAGCTGAAGCAGGAAAAGGCGAGACACCAGACCGTGCTGGGCGGCAGGACGGCGGCACAACTGGAAGCCATGCTCCCGGGCATGGAACTGGCGCTGGCCCTGGCCCTCCTGGGCGCCATCTTCCACCTGGTGAACCACGCGGCCTTCAAGAGCCTGCTCTTCCTCTGCGCCGGGGCCATCGAGCGGGCCACCGGGACGCGCAACCTCAAGGAGCTCGGCGGGCTCTGGCAGCGCATGCCGGTGACCAGCGCGAGCTGCGCGGTGGGGGCGCTGTCCATCAGCGGGGTGCCGCCCTTCAACGGCTTCTGGAGCAAGCTGCTGATCATCGCCGCGGCGGGCTTCGCCGGGTACTGGGGCCTGGCGGCGGTGACCGTGGTGGTCAGCTTCCTGACCCTGGTGTCTTTCGTCAAAGTGCAGAAGTACGCGCTCTTCGGGCCGATGTCCGCGCGGGTGCTGCGCGGCACCCGCGAGGCCCCGGCCAGCATGTGCTTCTCGCTGGTCGTGCTGGCCGCGGCGTGCTTCCTGTTGGGCGTCCTGGTGCTCTGGGTGGTCCCGGAGGCGATCGCTCCGGCGGTGGAGGCCCTCCAGAGCGGGGTCGAGGGCTGGTTCAAGCTGCTCGGGCCGTTGACTCTGGAATAGGGGCGGGCGCGGATGAGCTACGCAATCCAGTTCGTGATCAGCTACCTGCTCTGGGTTCTGCTGGTCTGGCCGTTCGGCTCGGACGGCTGGGCGCAGGACCTGATTGCCGGCGTGCTGGTGGCCGGCCTCGCCGCGGCGGTTTTCGGGCGGGTCTTCCCGCGTCACCCCGCCAAGATGCTGGACCCCCTGCGCTGGCTGTGCCTGCTGGTCTACGTCCCCATCTTCGTGTGGGACTGCTTCCTTGCTAACCTGGACGTGGCCTACCGGGTGCTGCACCTGCGCCTGCCGATCCGGCCGGCGATCGTCAAGATTCGCACCTCGATCAAGAGCGACATGGGCAAGTTCATGCTGGCCAACTCCATAACCCTGACGCCCGGGACGCTCACCGTGGACGTGGTCGGTCAGGACCTCTACGTCCACTGGATCAACGCGGTCACCGACTCGCCGCAGCTGCGCACCGAGCTGATCGCGGGCCGCTTCGAGAGCCTTCTCAAGAGGATTTTTGACTGATGTACGGCGACGCCTTCCTGAACGCGCTGTTCCTGGTCCTGCTGGGATGCAGCTTCCTGTGCCTGTACCGTGTGGCCGCCGGCCCCACGGCGCCCGACCGCACCGTGGCCATCGACGCCCTGGGGACCATGATGGTCGGCTTCTGCGTGCTCTTGACGCTCTTCACCGGGCGGGGCTTCTACATGAACGTGGCCATCTCCTGGGCGCTCCTGAGCTTCGTGGGCTCGATCGCCCTGGCCAAGTACCTCGAGGGGAAGCAGTTCGATGAGTAGCCTGGCGCTGGCCGCCGCCGCGGACTGGGCCGAGGCGCTGGGGGTGATCCTTCACCCCGGGGCCGTCGGCGGTTTCTTCATCGTGCTCGGCGCGGCCTTCGACGTCTTCGGCTGCGTGGGGCTGGTGCGGCTCCCCGACGTCTACAACCGCCTGCAGGCCGCCACCAAGTGCGTGACGCTGGGCACCTGCAGCATCCTGCTGGGCGTGGCGGTGGTGAGCGCCCCGGTCTGTTACAGCGTCTACAACGCCGTGCTGGGCGCGTCGGAAGTCTGCCCCGCCGCCGCCGGCGGGGGCATTGCCGCCAAGGCGCTGCTGTGCCTGCTGTTCATCCTGGTCACCAGCCCGGTGGCCGCGCACGCCATTGCCCGGGGCGCGCACCGCTCGGGGATCCGCCTGTGGGACGGGTCGGTGGGCGACCAGTACCTCGAAGACAAGAGCCGCCGGGGCGAGGGATAGGCTGCCATGCTGAAGGTCCGGGAGCTCTGGGAGGCGGTCAAGGTCCTCTTCGTCCACGGGCCGTTCACCACCCGGTGGCCGGCGGGCCCGCTCTCCCCGCCCCCCAGCGAGACGTTCCGCGGCAAGCCCCGGTACTACGAGGAGGGCTGCGTGGGCTGCGGGACCTGCGCGGAGGTCTGTCCCTCCGGGGCCATCACCCGCACGGACCTCACCGAGGTCGGCAAGCGCAAGCTGAGCCTGAACCTGGGCCAGTGCATCTTCTGCGGCACCTGCGAGCGGGAGTGCATCACCCACGAGGGGATCAAGCTCAGCCAGGACTTCGACACCGCCAACTTCGACCGCCACGGGCCCGACGCTTTCGTCAGCGTGGAGAAGGACCTGGCCTTCTGCGAGCGCTGCGGCGGGGTGATAACCGCCAGGGACCACCTGGTCTGGATGGCCGAGAAGCTGGGGACCATGGCCTACACCAACCCGACCCTGGTGCTGGCCGCGCAGGAGAGCCTGGGCCTCGCCGAGGAGGCCCCCAAGCTGGCCGGCTCGCCGCAGGCCTCCCGCGGGGACCTCTACCGGAAGCTGTGCCCCGGCTGCCGGCGCGTCGTGCTGCTCAAGGAGCATTGGACCTAAGCGGGCCGTGGGCGCCTCACTGCGGGACGAGATCAGGGCGGCGCTCTCCGGGCGCCGCCCGGTGATTCTGGGCGTGGGCAACTCCATGCGCGGCGACGACGCCTTCGGGCCGCTCCTGGCCGCGCGCCTCGCCGGGCGCCTGGCCTGCCCGGTCCTGGACTGCGGCAGCGTCCCGGAGAACTTCACCGGCAAGGTCCGCGC
>CAZONU010000216.1:0-8576 GCA_964581145.1 uncultured Planctomycetia bacterium | reverse complement strand
CCGTGGCCGCCGAGGGCCCCCGCTTCGCCCTGGGCTCCGACGCGCACAACCTGGGGCACCTCGGCACCGTGACCGCCGCCTGGCAGGTCGCCGGGCAGCTCGGCCTGGGTCCCGAGCGCATCTGGATGCCGGGCTGCGAGCCGCTGGTGCGGGGCCGCGGCGGCGCATCGTGACTGTCGCCAACAGCAGCAACAGCGCCGGCCAGGGCCAGGAGGAGTATCACAATCGGCGCGACCACCATCCAGACCACCATGCGCCGGGAGCGTTTGGGCGCGGGCTGGCTCTCGGGCGCGGGCGCGTTCAAGCCAGCTCCGGGCGGGCCTGGGGGTCGAACGGGTTGGTCCTGACCGCCAGGGAGAAGAGGTAGGGGTAGTCCTTCTTGAGGTGGGCCATGTAGCTCAGCCACTCGCCGATCA
Organism: uncultured Planctomycetia bacterium; assembly: GCA_964581145.1. Classification (GTDB taxonomy): domain Bacteria; phylum Planctomycetota; class SZUA-567; order JAKLDR01; family JAKLDR01; genus CAZONU01. The sequence goes on along the minus strand of CAZONU010000216.1, from coordinate 8,160 downwards.
GCGCGCCGTAGGCGCGGCGCATGTCCCCGGCCAGGTGCAGGAGGTCATTGTCGCCGAGGGCGGCGAGGTCCCGCCGGTGGGCGAGTTCCTCGGTGAGGTGAAAGACGGCCCAGAGCGTTTCCGTGAAGGACTCGTGCTCGAGGATGTTGGGGTTCTCCAGCAGCCCGAGCAGGAAGGCGCGCCGCCCGGCCAGGAAGGCCTTGAGGCCGGCAAGGTCGCCGCGGGCGCCTTCCATGGGGTGCTCCTGGCGGGTGACTTCGCGGCGCGCCGCGCGGAACTCCTTTCGCGTCCACCCGCCCGCCTCCCGCAGCCTCGTTGCCAGTGATTCCAGCTCCGGGTTGAAGGCCGACAGCCTCAGCAGCAGCTCGGTCCCCGCCTCGCTGAAGAACGCCCCGATGACCATGTTGAGCTTGCCCAGCAGGGCCCGCTTCTCGCGCAGACCAAGCAGCTTGTGCAGGACCAGCGCGACCAGCAGCACCTCCAGGGGCACGAAGGCGATGTCGCCGACCAGGTAGATGAAGATGTGGTGGGACTGGCCGAAGATCAGGAAATGCACCACGTACAGGGCGGCCGAGAGCGCCACCAGGCCCGCCCCCAGCGCCACCGGCCATTTGAAAAGTTTCTTGAGCATGATCGCGCCTTCCTATGGGTCGCCTGAGTCGGGAACGCCGAAATCCGATTCCGCCCCCGGCAATATGCCCCGTCGGGAACGGGAAGTCAAGGATAACCGCGGTGTTCAGTGTCCAGTGGCCGGTGGCCGGTGGCCGGTTGGCCGTCGGGCGGAAAAATCCGCAAATCCGCGCTTCGAATTTCCGGAGCCCGAAGGGCGCAGGCGGGGCTCGGACTTATTTAAGTAAACTGCCCGGAAATCCCGGCGATGAGGTGCTTGGCGTAGGCCAGGTGGAAGGTCTTCCAGTTGGCGGCGGCCAGGGCCAGGAGCAGAATCACAACCGGCGCGACCACCAGCCAGACCACCATGCGCCGGGAGCGTTTGGGTTTGGGCTCGGGCGCGGGCGTGTTCATCTGCCGGCCCCCCAGGACGCAACAGAGAGTAGGCGGTCGTTCTCGTCGAAGCACAGCTCGCCGTCCGAAGAGTAGCCCTTCAGGGACACCGTAAAGCCACGAACCGGCAGTCGCCAGCGGCTGATAGTCTCAGTAACTCTGGCGGGTGCCAATAATCGACGTACTTCTTCCAGGGGCATACCCTTGCGGAGGTGGGTGCGCAGCACCATGTCGACGCCCTGCCACTGCTTGTCGGGGTCGTCGCTGGCGAGGAGGTGTTTGGCGTAGGCCAGGTGGAAGGTCTTCCAGTTGGCGCCGGCCAGGGCCAGGAGCAGAATCACAATCGGCACGGCGATCATCCAGACCACCATGCGCCGGGAGCGCTTCGGTTTGGGCTGGCTCTCGGGCGCGGTCATCAGTTGGGAGCTCGTATGTCAAACTTGTTGGCTGCCTTGGCACTTGCGCCCGTCTCAGCTTCGCGAACATGCCCCTTCTTGAAGTACAGTAACACCGGAACATATGAGCCCATCAACCGGTCGTCACTTGCGCCGTATAGCCAGACAATCGTTCCATCCGATAATTGGCATGAATCGCCAGCTTCACCAAGCACGGCCTCGACGGTCTGCCGGGAGGCTTGGCGTTCGACGAGCATGGCCGAGGCTGTTTCCAGATGGCGAGTGTAGTAGTGCCTACGATACTGCCATGCGTAGTAGCCCAATCGAGCAGCAGGAACAAGCCAGACCACCCCCAGCAGCACCGCGACCAGCGCTGCCGAGGCGACAATCATCCTCAGCCACCAGCGGCGGCGGGGCTTGGCGGCGGGGGCAGGCTCGGGCGCGGGCGTGGTCATATCGCGGTAACATAGCCTACACCAAGGGATTGGTCAAGGGTTCCTGCGGTCTCCAGTCTACCCTGGGCGGGGTCAAGCATTCCCTGGGCTAGTGCGGGGTCGGGGAGGGCGACTATTGATGTAAACTGACCTCGGAAATCCGTCCCCGGAAAGCCCAGTGCTTGCCGCAGCAACGGTATGGACGTCGGCCCGCGCCGCATGAGCCGCGCCTGCCCTTGACGGTCCAGGGCGCAGAGGACACAATCTTCGGCGTGAACGTCGATTCCCACGTAGCCGGCTGGGGGCTTGGGCATGGCGTTCCTCCTTTCCGGCGGTCGGGTGCTTGGCACTCCGCAACGGAGCTGTCCCATGATAACGGCGACAGTTTACCCCCGCACGCCTCCTACGGGAGGAACGCCCGCTTTTCACCATATCAAATGTCGGTTCACGGGCTGGGTGCGCCGGCTGATGGACGCGCCGGGCGAGCCCACAGAGCGCCAGGTCACAGGTCGCCCCCTCCCGCTCTGGCTGGTTCTCGCAACCTTCTCCCTGACCGCTATTCCCTTCGTCAGGCAGATCCCCAGCGACATTGTCGCCGGCTGCGACCTCATGAAATACATGGTCGTGGCCAGGTCCATCTACGAAGGGAATGGCTTGGGTCCAGGCGCTCCCTTCGGCTCACAGTACCCGCTGGGTTGGCCGCTCATCATGGCCGGACTCTTCAAGCTGACCGGCTGGTATCCGGCCGCGGCCCACTTGCTGACCAGCCTGTTTTGCTGGGCAACCGGGCCGCTGGTCTACATGTTCCTGCGCAGGCGCCTTCCTCCTTGGCTGGCCCTGCTGACCGCCGTCTATTTCGGGAACCACTGTCTCACCGTTCAGTACGGCGACTACATACACTCGGAGCCGGCCTTCGTGTTCCTGTTCTGGGCGGTGCTGCTGCTGGCCGACGCCCGCGCGCCCCGCTCCCCCCTCCTCAAGTACTCGCTGCTGGGGGCTGGCTGCGTCGCGCTCACCGCCGTCAGGACCGCGGGTATCGCGGTCTGGCTGGGACTGCTGGCCCACTGCCTGGTCCGCGCGCCCGCGAGAGATGAGACCCGGTCCGCTGCCCCCCCACGGACCTGGAGGCAGCGACTGGCCGGTGCCGGCCTGCTCTCGCTTCCAATGCTGCTGTATCAGCTGGCGATGCTGGCCTTCGCGCCGGCCAGCGCCGTGCGCGTGGATGAGGGCTACGGTGGACAGTTCTTCGCGACGCGAATCGATGCCGGCGGGAACGTGATCATCGGCGTACTGCGCCGGACCCTGGCGGATCTCGTCTATCATGTCCGGGACATGCGGGTCGCGATGCTCCCGGTGGACGTCGGCAATTCCCCCCTGGCCCTGCTGCCCAAGATCGTCATGGTCGCAGTACTGCTCCTGGCAGCAGGCGGGTGCATCCGTCTGCTCCTGGCCCGCCGTGACTCTGCCTGCTGGGCGGCGACCGCCTACCTCGCCCTCTGCTTCATCTGGCCCTACGTCAGCGCGCGCTTCATCTGGCCGGTGGTCCCGCTGCTGGTGTGCTGGGCGATCCTCGCCCCGAGCCTGTGGCGGCGGGACCGAGCAGCCGGAAGAAAGGCCCGGACGGACAATGGCGACGCGCGATCAGCGGCCGGCCTTCATCGAACCCGATGGGCCGCGATCGCGACTGGCGGACTGCTCGCTGTCGCCGCGCTGGCCAGCATCGCGGGAGCCACCATGCAGCCGCGACCGCAGCGGGAGCGTCTCGCTGCCAACCAAACAGGTTTCGAAGAGGCCATGGCCATCATATCTGAACGGGGTGGCACCGTCGCGACTATAGAGCGTCACGGAGTCCATTACTACGACAGGAATATCCGCGTGTGCCCGCTGAGATGGTCTCCGGATTCGGAGACACACTTGGAGAAGATCCGCAGCTGCGGGGCCAACTGGGTGCTGGGCAGCGCATTCACGACCGATCCCTTGAAGCCCATGCTCAGAGGACACCCCGGGGCATTCAAACTGGTGCTGCGCAGAGGTGATGTGCGCCTGTATGCTGTGACTCTGGATTAATAGCTTGGGCCAGCAGCTCACGCGCGGTGGCACCGTCAGGGAATTTCCGGTGACACCAATCACCAATTGACGAACCCCCCAATCCTCCCATTCCTTCTACTAATAGAATACCCCCTGTCCGCTTGAATGCCAAGGCTTGGCTCAGGGGTTCGGGGCTCGGGGTTCGGGGTTCGGGCCCGACTGGCCGATTTCCGGGATTTCCGGGGATTTCCGGGGATTTCCGGGGACAGGGGATTTCCGGGATTTCCGGGGACAGTTTACCCATTTCCCGCGATTTCCGGGGATTTCCGGGGACATAACACTTATTTACGTAACACACTGTTAATGGCCCCTTTAGTCACCGCTTTCGGGCAGAAAGCCCGTTTCGCGAGCCGCGGTTTCCGGGTGCCGCGCTGTTTTCCAGCACCGTTTTCCCCTCCCCGTCTCCCGCCAGCCAAGTATGCCGCCGCCGGCGGCGGAAGTCAAGGCTTGCCTCGGGGGCCGGTCGCCGGCACCGGCACCGGCACAATCTGCGCAATCTGTGGAATCTGTGGATGGTGCCCTCTCAGTCACCCGCCGGAAAATCCCGGCAAATCTTCTCGCTGGAACCGCGCCGGTTAGACGCTTTCCGGGCGAGCCCCTTGCCCCCGGCGGGGGCGGGGAGGTATAATGCGGGTGGAGCGGGGAATGGAAAGGCAGGCCGGGCGATGCTGAATTACTCCAGCGGGTTCCGCCGGAAAACCGGCAAACATTTCGTGGGGGGTACAGGGTGAGGGACGAGCACTTTAGGAAAGAGATAGAACTCGATAATGACAAATGGACAGATGAGGACTTGCGTAAAGATAAGCCTAAAAAGAAACCGGGTGGAAGGGGCCTGGATGATTTTCTCAGCAAAAACCTTAAGAAGAAGGCGCAAGTCTTTGAAGTCGTAGCAAACAGTCTGGCTTCAATAGGCTGGACCTTTATCTTGGATGAACGAGTATATCTTCGAACAACATGGAAGAAGTATAAAGTCCATTGCCCATGCGATTGGTTTTCACCGAATGAGGTTGAAATGGATGAAATTGAAGAGCAGATAGTTTACTTCTGGCAAACCTCGGATGGTATTGTCGGTCAGGTAAGACAGGGAAATGTTACGCCTGTAAAAGAAATCATAGAGAAGATGAGGAAGATAAGTAAACCTAACGACGAATATATCGAGGCTGTAAACAAAAAGTTGGCTCCCTGGGAAAAGTAGGAAGATTTCTTGGAGTACGTACATGACTAAAGATGCATCTGGTCGGTTCCTCGCTCTGCTAATTGCTTTTACACTCGGTGCTATTGCCGCCGTTATAGTTAGGAATTGGTATTCGAACCCTGACTTCCGACACATGACAAGTGACCAAAGGAACCGCCTTGTTGATCGTTATCGGGATAATTCAGATACACAAGGCGGGAGGGCGGCCCTAATTGAGCGTTACGCTAATTGTCAGGCTGAAGCACGTGTTTATGGTTTGTGGATGTATAGGTATTCGCCTGCGGCAGAAATGTCCCAGGTGCCATTTTCGGAGAGAGAGAGAAAGGATCTTCTCGATCTTATACAGAGCCGTTCATTGTCATTTGGCGGAAAGCTGTGGGTCGTCAGCTTTTGGTCAAAAGCTAAGCTGGTGAATGAGGATTATCTGGCCTTACGCGGCTACCTTCTTGATATCCCGCGAGAGGCCTCATCAAGACTCCTTATTGAGATTCTCAAATTATACTTAAAGGCTCGCGACGTTGCAGACACAAAGCCTGAGGAAGATGTTGTCATTCTAAACGTGTTTAAACGTACTCCGTTTGATGCGATGCCAGAAGGTGTTCTGGAGGAACTCAAGTCGCTGCTTCAAAAGAAGCATGTCGAATCTCCAGAACCTGTGCGGCCTACCGGCCACTGACAAGGCATAATGATCACGAATAGTCCAACGGAGATCAAGATGAAACCCATCCTAACCCTAGGCTCTGTCTGACAATCGCCTGAAGTACAGGCGGATCATGGCCAGCTTGAGCATCGCCAGGAAGTTCACTGTATAGGGGCTCAGGGGACTGTGACGAGGTTTTCGGAGTGGATTGAGGGCATCGGATGAGGTTCGGGAACGCCGAGACTGTGACGAAGCGGAGCGAGGGCAGACCTCGTACTATCCCAAGACTCCATCTAGTGTCCTCCTTCCCGAAATGTTTGACAGTTTAGAGGGATAAATGTCTGGAGTAATTCGCGTCTCCGGTGGGGCCGGGGCGCCCGCCGGCGGCGATGAAGACCCCCGCCGGAAATGATGAACGCTTCCGCCCCGTTTCTGAATCACACAAAGTTTACCCGCCGGGGCGGGCCACAAAGAGGCGCTGGGGCTGGCCGCGGATATCGACGCCCGCTTGACCGGCCCGGCCGTCGTAGCCAAGGCTACTATGGCGGAGTCGGCACAACTCCCGCCGCGACCAAAGCAGGGGCAGTTCTCCGTGTTCTCCGTGTCCTCCGTGGTGAAAAAACCTTGTTAGTCACCCGCGGAAAATCTCCGAAAAATCGCCGCTGAAAACGCGCCGCTTAGCTTCTTCCGGGCGGCGGGGCCCGGCTATTCCGGCTCTGCGGCCAGAATCCTCTCCAGCTCGGCGACCACGGGCGGCAGGTCCCGGCTGACTATCGACCAGACGATATCGAGGTCCACGTCGAAGCATCCGTGGATCAGCCGATTTCGCGTCGCGGCCACCTCCCGCCAGGGCACCGCGGGGTGCTGGTCCTTGACCTCCTCCGACACCGCTCGGCCGGCCTCGCCGAGGACCTCCAGGAGGCGCGTCAGCGCCAGGGAGAGCAGCTCGTCGCCGTCCAGGTCCGCGCGCGCCCGCCCCTGGACGTAGCCCACGGCCTTTCGGGCGGCCTCCAGCATGTGCCGGAGGCGGACCAGGTCGCTAGCCCCCGGCATACTGCACCTGCGCTTCCCGCCTGACCTTCTCCCTGAAATAGCGGCTGAGGAAACTCGGGGTGTGCAGCTCCACCCGGTGGCCGAAGAGGGCGCTGAGCTCCTCCTGCATCGCGAAGAAGGCCAACCCGGGCGCGTGTCCCGGCTCGAACTCGACGAGCACGTCAACGTCGCTGTCGGGCCGGAAGTCCTCGCGGAGGATCGAGCCGAACAGGCTCAATCGCGCGATGCGGCTGCGCCGGCAGAACTCGGCGATCCCCTCCTCCGGGAAATCAATGCCGTGATGAGTCATGGCCTGCCCCTCTCGACAATAGGATACCCCCATCCCGGCTCCCGGTCAACCCCCGAGCATACCTCCCCGCCCCCGCCGGGGTCAAGGCAACAGCTTAAGTTTCGAGTTGAGGGTTACGGGTTGCGAGTCGGGGTTCCCGTTTGGCGCGTTCACTTCGCAGCCCCCGGTTAGTCATTTCCGGACTTTTTTATTTTCTCATCCGCCTGCTCCGGCCACGTTTAAGAAAATAATTTTTCCGGTTTGAGGAAAACACCCCGTTCCCGGGACCCCCGTAAACCGTACCCTAGACCCCATTTTATCCCGGAATTTGCTTGACTTTTCCGCCGGAATGCGGTATAATGAGCATAGAATATCGAACCGCCAAGGCGCCAAGAGGAGCTATTGACCTTGATCCGCGAAGCCCCAGACCCTGAGAAGCTCCCGTTCGGGCGCGATCTGCTGATAGACGCTGCCCGCCAGCGCGCCCGGGGGGTGTCGTGGGCGCTTATTGCCGAAAAGACGCCCTACTCCGAGGGTGACTTTGTTACGTTCGCGTTGGACCAGCCCGAGATCTGGGGACCGCTGTATGCCCGCGCCGAGAAGCTCCGTTTACAGGAAACCGAAGGCCGGACCCTCGCGCACCTGACCGCGTTACTGAAAGGCGACGACGAGACCGCCGCCGAGAGCGCCGCAAGAGAGTTACTCGTGCATCGCAGGCATGTGGAACGCAGGAGGAGCCGTCGCCTCCCGGAGCGGGGCCTTGTGCCCCCGACGGGAGGCGAGTTGCTTGACGAAACCACGCCGGGAGGGCGGAACCTCACGATTTGCCAGGGAGGGCAAAAGACATCGTTCAGTGGGGACGCGCAGAACTGTGAACGCTGGTTCGCGGAAGAACCGCCCGAAGAGCTGGAGACGCCCATCCTGGCCGCGGCGCGGGGGGTCGCGCTTGGCGAAGAAGCCGGAGCGGTCGCCCGCGAGACGGGTCACGCCGCCGGGGAAATCGCGCGCTGGGCGTTCGTTTACGCGAAAACCTGGGACCGGGCCTACCGGCCGGCAAGATTAGAGGCCGCGGAGTTCGGCGCCGC
>CAZONU010000215.1:0-8614 GCA_964581145.1 uncultured Planctomycetia bacterium | reverse complement strand
CGAAGAGAAACAGCAGGGGGCCTCCCTCTACTTGAGAGGGAGGGAGGCCCCCTGCACCCCGGCTCCGGCCCCCGGGGAGAGGCGGACTCCTTGAGAACTTCTGCGGCCCCGCTTAGAATCCGCGCGTCCAGCCAGCGGAGGGAAGCGCGCATGTCAGAGTCCCCCAGACCTCCCGTTGTCACCATCGCCGCCGTGGGCTGTCTGATCCTCGGCCTATGCTGCGGCAGTGGGGGGGTAATGACCACGGCCATGCCCGCCATTATCGGTGTGCAGAAGAAAGTCATGGCCCAGGTCATGGAGAAGGCCAAGCAGCAGATCGAAACCCGCAAGCGCGAATTGGAGGCGCAGCGACAGGCCACCAGCGACGCGGACGAAATCGCGGCCATCGACCAGCAGCTCGCCGCCCTTGACAAGCAGGTCATCCCCGACCCTTCGGTCATGCTCGACGAGATGTTCTCCGACGCGGTGATGCACTCCTACCTGTTCGAGGGCATCACGGCCATGATCCTGTTTCTGGCCATGTTCGTGGCCGGCTGCGGCATGTTCGGGATGGCCCCCTGGGCGCGAAAGCTGGGCATTGCCGCCGCCATCGGCAGAATCGCCACCGCGGTGGTCTTCGCGGTGCTCAACGTGGTGGTGATCATGCCTCAAATGGCCGAGGGCCTCAAGAAGATGCAGGAGATCATGAGCCAGGTGCCCGGCGCGCCCCAGGGCGGAGCCCCAATGCCGAACATGGGCCCGGCCATGATGCTCCAGGGAGGAATTGGATCGCTGATCGGCATGGCCTTCAACTGCGCCTGGCCGGTGGCGCTGCTGATAATGCTCAACACCAAGCCGGCCAAGCAGGCCTTCGGCGTAGCCGGAGACGACGACCCGGGAGCCTCGTCGCGGATCACCATGGTCCCGAAGTAAGCGATTTCCTTCGGGAATAGCCCCGGGGCCTCCACCCTGGCCGGTGCGGACGGCTCGCGCCAGCCCAGCGAGAACGAGCTGGAGATCGCCAGGCTCCAGGGCAGGTACGTGGCCGAGGTGACCGCGGCGCTGGTCAGGGGGAGGAATCCCTGAATCCGTAGACGCCGAAGCGGGGGCTCTCCTGGGCCTCCACGCCCATCTCCTTGAGCGCCTCCAGCGCGGCGATGCGCACGTAGCGCTCGTCATTGTCCAGCAGCCGCTTGAGGGGCGCGACAGCGCGCCGGTCCTTGAACTCCCCGAGGGCGTCGGCCCCGGCGATCAGCGAAATGGAGGAAAGGTCGTTCTCGATCATCTCTATGAGGGGGCCGACCGCCCGCGGATCGCGTCTCGAACCCAGCGCATGGGCAGCTGCGCTGCGCACGTCGTCATCGCCGTCCCGCAGGGCGCCGATCAGAGGCCAGACCAGCCGCGGGTCGTCGATGTCGATCATTGCACGCACGACCGCCTCGCGCACTTTCCAGTCCGGGTCGTGCCTGATCTCCATCAGGGCGCCGAGGGCGTGTTTTCCGCACTCGTCGAGCATCTCCGCGGCCGTCAAGCGGTGCGGCGCCAAGCGCTCCGGCAGCTTGAAATACAGGGCCAGCTTGCGGGCGGCTTCACTGGGGCCGCCGAGTTCCCGGACCGCCTTCTTGAAATCCGCCCTGTCATCGGCGTGATACCGGGCCACCACCACGCGGGCACTCTGGGCTGGCAGGGCCCAGCGCCAGGAGAAGAGCGCGAGCACGATGAGTATCTCTATGGCCGCCACCCAAAGGGTCAGGACCCGCCAAGAGCGCCTGCGGTCGCGATTTGACAGCTGTCCGCCAGAAGGCACAGGCAGCCTCCCCAAGAAACCCGGCACTCATAACGCAGCGGACCACCCCGAGGTTCTGCGAGATTGGAGCTTTTCTCTGTCCGGCAGGCAGCCGGACGCAATCGAAACGCGCTACTTCCCCTTAGCCGCGTCGCGCAGGGCCGCCTCCAGGTAGGGCAGCGTGCCCGCCTCGCTGAGCACCCGCGTGTCGGTGGCCAGGTCCAGGGGCAGGCCGGCATCCATCTTCATGGCCGCCGCCGCGAACGTCGCCGAGCGCTCGGCGAGCTGCCGGCCGCGCTCCAGGAAGTAGCGGTCGCCGGTGAGCCGCCAGGCGTAGGCGCAGGCGTCGAAGCAGTTGCGGGCCACCGCGCCGCCCCGGCCCGCCGGGCCCCGCGAGGAGATGTAGACCTTGGTGCCCCTGCCGATGAGCCGCGCGGCCGCCGCGTCGCCGAATACGCGGTGATAGCGGATCAGCGCGGGGGCCAGCTCGCGGGCCCAGAGCTCGGACCCGCCCAGCTCCCGCGCGGAGAGCCCCGCGAAGAAGTTGAGCGCGGCGGCGGCGGCCTTGGCGTGCTCCCTCCCGAAGGCCTCGTGGGCCGCCAGGCGCGCGCGCAGGTAGCCGGCCTGGTCGGCGGTCCAGGCCCGGCCCTTGCGGCCGAAGTCCGCCACGGTCCTGCCGCCCAGGGAGTCGACCAGCGCGCCCAGCGCCTCGAGACCGCGGCGCTCGCCGGCCAGGTAGTAATAGTCCAGCCAGGCCGCCGGGTAGGTCCAGCCGGGGGCCGCCGGCGTCGACCAGTGCGTGGCCCCCGGCCCGTGGGTGGCCCCCACCATGCCCGCGCTGCGCCCGGAGGGGTGCACGGTGTCGACGTCCAGGTTGTGGGCCACCGCCGCGCGGTAGAGCTCCCAGTCCCGGGGGTCGCCCCCGGCGAGCCAGGGAAGCCGCGCGGCCGAGAGGAACGAGCCCCGGCCCTGCATCCAGCCCCACTTCCCGTGCCAGTTCCACCAGCGCGCGCCGACGTCCAGATCCCCGCGCCGGCCGTAGATGGTCTGGTAATCGCCGTAGTCCCACAGGCCCAGCCAGCCGAACCTCTCGCGCTGGTGGGAGCGCAGCCAGGCGGCCAGCCGCCCCGTGCCCCGCGCGGCGCTGTCCGCCATCCTGCCGCCGGCCTTGGGAGCGAAGCGCCCGAAGGCTCCGGAAAGCTCCCACCACCCGGCGCCCGGCCAGGCCAGGAGGGGCCAGGCGGCGCGCGCGGCGAAGCTGGCCGCGCCGCCGCCCTTCTTTCCGGGAGCATCGAAGGACACCCACAGCTCCCCGGTGCGCGCCGCGCCGACCCCGTGGTTCCCGGCCGGCTCGGTCCAGAAGCGCTCGTAGCTCTCCGTGCGGGTGAACTCCAGGAAGCCGGGCTCGCCCCGCCCCGCCGGCGAGCGCGCGTCGGTGTAGGCGGCGCCCCAGCGCGGCCAGAAGGCGCACACCAGCCGCGAGCTCTTGGGCTCGACGCGCATCTCCCAGGGGGCGGACTCCGCCGCGCGCGGCCGCACCGCGACCAGCCGGAAGCGCTCCCCCCTGGTCACCAGGAAGCTCCGCGCCTTCCCCCTGGACAGGACGCGCTGCCCGGCGGTCAGCCTGAAGCCGGGCTCGAAGCCGGCCAGGTCCGGGTAGCGCTTGGGTCTGGCGACCTCCTGGCGGAGCTCGCGCCCGGCCAGCGGCGCCCGGCCGGATTCGAGATCGAGAGCCAGCCCGGCCTCGGCGATGCGGGACTTCGCCGGGTCCTCGCTGAGGGTCAGCGTGTGCACCAGCCGCAGGCAGCTCTTGCCGCGATAGGCGTAGAGGCGCACCGCGTAGGGGCAGACCCGCCGGCCGGACTTCCCCAGGTGCCACCCGCGCCAGGCGACCACCGCGCGAAGCGGCCCGGCCTCCTCGAGCCTGGCCCCGACGGCCCGGGCCGTGAAGCGGCCCGCCTCGGCCTTCTTCCCCTTCTTGAGCGTTTCGAGCTCGACGAAGCTCTCCAGCCCCTGACGGGCCAGGACCCGTTCGAGGGCCGCGTACTTGCCGTCGCCGTCGCGGTCCAGCCAGGCCTGAATGGAGCCTTTTCCCGTATCAACAGCCAGGCGCAGGCGACCGGTGTCAACGTTGATGATCCCCTTGCTGAGTGCCGCGGTCAGGGGCTGGAGCACCTTGGCGGCCTTGAGCTTGGGGCCGAACTCCACGCGGTAGCGGCCCACCGAGTTCGCGGCCACGCTGGGCTCGAAGCAGAGCTCCAGCCAGCGGACCGAGCCGTCCGGCCAGCGGGCCAGCGGCCTGCACTGGCTGGCGGTCTCGCGCCCGTCCGAGAGCACCACCCGCACGTTCCGGGCGCGGGCCAGGACGCCCCGCGGAAAGGGCAGCCCGACTCGCACCGGCTCCAGAGTGCGCTTGACCCCGGCGGCCTCCCGGAGCTCCAGCTGAAGCGCCCCGTCGGTGCCGATCACCTTCCGGGTCGCGCCGACCTCGCCGTCGGCCCCCCCCGGCGTGCAGCCGCAGAGGCCGAGGGCCAGGCCGGCAAGAGAGACGGCCAGCGCCGCCCCGAGGGCTCTCGGCGTGAAGGGCGCTCTCATCATAAGATCAACCCGCAAGTGCGACGCCGGCTTACTTGTCGCCTTTCGCCGGAGGCGGCGCACTGGGTTTGGCGGAATCGGCCGGCGGAGCCGGTTGGGCGGGCTCGGCCGGCGGAACCGGTTGGGCGGGCTCGGCCGGCGGGACCGGGGCCTCCGGGGACGCCGGCTCTTCCGCGCCGGCGGGCCGGGCGGGCTCCGGCGGGGGCGGCGGAGCGGGGAGGCAGCGTTCCGCGGCCGTCTCCAGGTTGGCGAACTTTTCGCGCACCTCCTTGGCGTCCCAACCGGCGGCGGCCAGAGCCAGGCGCTTGGCGTTGATGGCCACCAGGTCCAGGTCCTTGATGAGCGCGGGAGCCTTGATCTTGATCAGCTCCGGGTGCCGCTCGGCCTTCCTGGGATCGATCTCCCTGAGCGGGTGGCGATGCTCGTACTTCTCGACCAGATCGCGGGCCTTCTCGGCTATCAGCCAGCTGCGGGCCTCGATGGTCTTGAAGGCCAGGTCCTTTTTCTTGAGCAGTGTGCCGATCTGCCGGTAGCTGAGGGCTATATCTTGAAGATCGGCCTGGACCCCGCTGACCGGACGCGCCAGAAGAGGCTGCACGACCACCGGCTGCGCAGGGTCGGGCTCGGTTGTGGCGGGCTCTGCAGTGGTCGGCGGCGGCGGCGGCTGACCGCAGCCGCTCAGGGCGACGGCCAGCACCGGCACGGCCACCGCGATCAGCGCTCGCTTGATCATCTCAAGCCCTCCGTCCTGGCGCAATTATCGCCCGGGGCCGGTTGGATGTCAAACGTTTGATCGAAGGGCGCGCCCGCCCTACCCGCCGGCAAATGCCACTTGACAACCGCAAGTAACACCAATATAATGGCCGTCATGTATACATTACCACAGGAGATGCCCCCATGGCCCGCAGGAAGGAACCGCGCAAGAAGGCCGACGCGCGCATCCCGGCGCTGAGCCGGGGGCTCGGCGCGCTGAGCGCCCTGGCCTCGACCGGCGAGGCGGGGCTGAGCTTCAGCCAGCTGGGCCGCCTGCTGGGCGGGCTGCCCGCCCCCACCCTCTCGCGGCTGCTCAAGGCGCTGATCGCCGAAGGCCACGTGGTCAAGACCCCCGCGGGCCTCTACGCCAAGGGACCGGAGCTGGAGGCCCTGGGCCAGGCCCTGGGGGCGGGGGGCACGCTCGAGGAGCTGGCCCTGGAGGCCATGAACGCCTTCTCCTGCGAGACCGGCGAGTCGGTCGCCTTCGCGCGCTTCTACGGCGAGCGGCTGGTCCTGGTCGAGAAGGTCGAGGTGGCCGACAGCTTCAAGCTGGCCCCCCGCGGGCAGGTCTTCCGGCCCGCCTCCTGGGAGGGCCCCGCCGTGGTGGTGGCCGCTCACTTGGCCGGGGCGGCCTTCAACAAGTTCGCGCGCTCCCCGGAGAGCCGGATTGAATCAATGGCCGAGTTCCGCCGGCTGGGGAGCGTCTACCGCAGGAGCGGGGTGCACGTCGAGCCCCTGCCCGGCCGGCCGGCGCGGGGCGGTCCGCGCCGGGCCTGCGTGGTGGTGCTGGACGACGAAGGCCGGCCGGCCGGCGAGCTGCACAGCGTCTGCCCCGGCGCGCGCTTCGCCGCCGACGGCAGGAAGATCGTCGCGCGCCTCATCGAGGCTGCCGAGCGTACCTGCGCGCGGCTGGCCGCTGGAAACCCGGGAGGTTGAGAATGCGCATCATCTACTTCGACATCGACTGCCTGCGCTGGGACCGCCTGCACTGTAACGGCAACCCGCGCCCGACCACCCCGACCATCGACGCGCTGGCCGCGCGCGGGGTCAACTTCACCAACTGCCACACCTCGGACGCGCCCTGCCTGCCCAGCCGCGCGGCGCTCTTCTCCGGCCGCTTCGGGGTCAACAACGGGACCACCTGCCACGAGGGCCCCGCCCAGGAGTTGCGCTATCCCGGCGACGGCCACTGGCACGACGCGACCCGCCAGCACTGGCTGCGGGTGCTGCAATTGGCCGGCTGGAAAACGCTGAGCTTCTCGGGCTTTGCCCAGCGGCACCGGGCCTGGTGGTACAACGTGGGCTTCACTGACAGTTACTCCAACCGCCTGCCGGGCGGGTCGGAGTCCGCGGATTTCATCGCGGGACACGTGGCGCCGTGGCTGGAGGCCAACGCCAAGAGTGACCGCTGGTTCATGCACATCAACTTCTGGGACACGCACACCCCCTACAACCGCCAGCCCGAAAGCTACGACCGGATGATGGCCGAAGTCCCCGGCCAAGACTGGCCGAGCGACGAAGAGATCCGCGAGGACCACGCCCGCTGGTTCGGCCCGCGCACCGCCCGCGACTGGTTCATGAACACCGGCGGGAAGAATCCCTGGTCAGAGCCCGGCGACCGCCACTGGGACGTGCCGTTGGAAATCTCCTGCCGCGCCGATTTCGAACGTTTTCTGACCGGCTACGACGCGGCGCTGCGCTACGTCGACGATACGATCGCGCGTTTCTTGGCCATCCTCGAGAAGCAGGGGGTGCTGGAGGACACGCTGATCATGGTCGGCGCCGACCACGGGGAAGCGGTCGGCGAGCAGGGCATGTACTTCGAGCACGGCAACTGCTCGGAGGGAGTGAATCACATCCCGCTGGTCCTGGCCGGCCCGGGAGTCAAGGGAGGATTGACCTCGGACGCGCTGGTCTACCAGTTCGACGTGGTACCCGCGCTCCTGGGCGCGGCGGAGTGCGAGACGCCTGAGCGGCTGGACTGCGGCGACCTCTCCCCGGCCCTGCGCGGCGAGGATTTCCCCGGGCGCGACCACCTGGTGCTGGGCTGCGGCATTTACTCTTTTCAGCGCGCGGTGCGCACCAGGACTCACCGGCTCATCCGCACCATCCACCCCGGGTACTACCCGATGGAGGAGCGCGTCCTGATCGACCTCGCGGCCGACCCGCTGGGCCGACGCAATCTCATCCACAAGGAACGGGAGACCGCCGCGCGGCTGGAGGAGATTTACTCAAACTGGTGGCACGAGCACTGCTCCGGCCCGGGCGCGTCGATCGACCCCTTCACGCAGATGGCCGACTACGGGCCCTACACGTACGGCGAGCCGGAAGAGATGGTCGCCATTCTGGAAGAACAGGGCCGCACGGAACAGGCCGGGATTCTCAAGCGCCGACTGCTGGCCGGCCCGCGGCTGCGCGGCGCGAGGCGCGAGCACCAGCGGGTCAGGAAGCTAGCTCGGGAGTAGCCCGGCCGGCGCCGCGCCGCCTACTCCTCGTGGTGGGTGTAGGTCAGCCGCCCGTCCTTGACCGCCCGCTCGTACTCCTCCGGCAGGTGCTCCCTGACCAGGTCGGCCATTTCCCGGTCGGAGATGGCCGTGGTGCGCTTCTCCACGTCGTACTGGTCGGTCACCCAGCGCATTATCTTGATCAGCTTGGTCTTGCGGATCATCTCCTTGCCGTGCAGGCTCAGGAAGTGGTTGACCCACAGGTGGACCCCGTCGGCGCCGGACTTGTCGGTCACCACCACCTCCGGCGGCCGGTTGAGCAGCTTCTGGGTGTTGAAGATGCTGTAAATCCGTTCGTCGCGGGCCAGCCCGTCGGCGTGGATGCCCGCGCGGGTCTTGTGGAAATCGTCGCCCACGAAGGGATAGCGGACCGAGACCCGGGTGCCGATCGAGCGGTAGAAGTGGGCTATCTTGGTGATGACCGTGGTGTCCACGCCGCACATCTCGCCCTTCAGGCCCAGGTACTCCATGAGCACGCCCTCCAGCGGAGGGTTGCCGGTGCGCTCGCCGATGCCCAGCAGGGTGCAGTTGAGGGCGTCCGCGCCGTAGAGCCAGGCGGTGACCCCGTTGACCAGCACCTTGTGGAAGTCGTTGTGCCCGTGCCACTCCAGGCGCTCGGAGGGGACGCCGGCCCTGCGGAGCATGGAGAGCACCAGCTTGGGCACGCTGCGGGGCAGCGCCGCGCCGGGATAGGGAACGCCGAAGCCCATGGTGTCGCAGAGCCGGACCTTGACCTTGAGGCTCTCGTCCACCTCCTCGGAGATGCGCATCAGCTCCTGGACGAAGGGCAGCACGAAGCCCTCGATGTCCGCGCGGGTGACGTCCTCCAGGTGGCAGCGCGGCCGAATGCCGGCGGCCAGCGCGTCCTTGACCAGCCCGGTGTACTTGTCGAAGGCCTCCACGCGGTCCAGCCGCAGCTTCTTGAAGACGTGGTAGTCCGAGCAGGAGGTGAGCATCCCGGTTTCCTTGAGCCCCAGCTTCTCGACCAGGGCCAGGT
>CAZONU010000214.1:0-8650 GCA_964581145.1 uncultured Planctomycetia bacterium | reverse complement strand
AAGGTGCGCATCACCAAGCCCTATTACCTGGGCAAGTACGAGGTGACCCAGGCGCAGTGGGAGCGGGTGATGGGCAAGAACCCGTCGAAGTTCAAGGACGCGAAGAACCCGGTGGAGCAAGTCAACTGGAACGACTGCCAGGGGTTCATCAAGAAGCTGAACGAGACCTTCAAAGGCAAGATGGCCTTCCGCCTGCCCACCGAGGCCGAGTGGGAGCAGGCCTGCCGTGCGGGGACGGACACGCCGTTCTGGTTCGGCGAGAAGATCACCACCGACCTGGCCAACTACAACGGTCAGCGCGGGCCCTGGGACGGCTACAAGGGCCAGAACCGCGGGAAGACCACGGCGGTCGGCAGCTTCAAGCCGAACCCATGGGGCCTGCATGACACGGCCGGCAACGTGTGGGAGTGGTGCGAGGACTGGTACGGCGCTTACCCGAAGGAGGACCAGACCGATCCGAAAGGCCCCGAGAAGGGCTCGGATCGCGTGCTGCGCGGCGGGTCGTGGAACAACCCCCTCCCGGGCAAATGCCGCTCGGCTTTTCGCGGCCACTTCTACCCGTCGACCCGCTTCAACAACTACGGTCTGCGGGTGTTGGTGGTTGTTCCGTCCCGAGGGCTTGAGCCCGCTCCACCCCCGCCGCCGTCCAAGAAGGGCGCCTTCCGCGCCGAGTGGAAGCAGCTCAAGATGGCCGGGGACAAGCCAGTGCGCCGCAGAAGCATCGCGATGGCCATGACCTACGACTCCAAACGCAAGCGCGCAGTGCTCTTCGGAGGAAGGCTAGGCGGCCGCAGCCTCAATGATCTCTGGGCGCTAGACTTGGCCAGGATGCGCTGGACCCGCCTCCAGAAGAACGACCCCAAAGACCCGGCCATTGCCGCCGGGCAGCGGCCGGCCGCGACACGGGATCACCACTTCACCTACGACTCAGTCAACGATCTTTACTGGTTGAGATTCGACTGGGTGTACGACCCGAAAGTGAGTAAGTGGAAAAAGCGGACCGGCGACATAACCGGCCTGCGAGTTCGGCTTAAATTCGGGCCCGCCCCCGGCTGGGCCTATGACCCGGACGGCAAGCGCTTCATGTTGTGGAATGGGCCCGGAGCCATCCTGTATCCCGCCACCAACAAGGGCGAACCTTTGCCCACTGGTCCGCCTGGGCGCTTTGCCCATGGTGGACTGGCCTACGACCGGCAGAACAAAGTTTTCGTGCTTTTCGGCGGATCCATCTCGAAGGTGGGGCTGCAGAACGACACCTGGACCTTTGACCCGCGCACCAAGAAGTGGCGCGAGATGAAGCCGCCCGCGAGCCCTTCCAGGCGATACTACCACAAGCTTGTCTGGCACGACCGGCTGGGCGCGCTGGTTATGTTCGGTGGCAGAACCGGCAAGGACAAGAAGGGAAACAGTCTCTCCGTGTCTGACCTTTGGGTCTACGAGACCGCCGCGAACCGCTGGACGGAGATCACAACTCCCACAGCCCCGCCTCCAGCAGTCGGCGCCACCACCTACGCCGCCGCCCACGACCGGCTGGTGCTGTTCAACTACAAGGGCCAGACCTGGACCTGCAAGATCGAGCGGGTGAAGAAGAAGTGAGAACCGCCAAGGCGCGGAGAACGCGGGGAAGGGCCCCCTGCCCGAGGCGCTCCACGCGGAGGTCGCCCGGCGGCTGGCCGCGGCGCGGGAGGCCATCCTCAGGGAGAAGGAGCAGCAGGGCAGTTGAAACTTATCCCCTATGAGCGTTTCACCATCGAAACCGACCTGACGCCGGAGGAAGTGCGGGAGCGGCTGGCAGCCAACGTCAAGCCCTGGCCGTTTTTCAGGCTGGCCGGCACCCCTGCCGGGTCCCGCTATGAGGGCAAATGCGGCGAAAGGAGCTTTGTAGTCACCAGGTCGATTGGCTACGTCAACTCCGCAATTCCCTTCGTATTCGGCGAGTACAGAAGGGGCGACGATGGCACGGTCATCGAGATCAGGATGAGGCCCCACCTGGTCGTCCTGGGATTCGCGGCTCTCTGGACCGCGATGGCCGCCTCGTTTGTCGCCTTCCTGGCATATCACGCCTCCCGGGGCGAGGCGAGTTGGGGGGCTCCGGTCATGCCCCTGCTGATGCTCCCGTTCGCTTACCTCTTCTGCGTGGTCTTCTTCTGGCTTGAGGCCAAGACCACCCGTCGCGACCTCTACCAGCTCTTCGACGCCCGCAGCGAGGAGGAGCAGATTTAACGCTCCCCGGCACCGCATATCCCCCGTAATTCCCTGCAAAGGGCCGCCGGATGTGCTATAATACCGGGCGTCCGCAGGCGTACCACCAACCGGTAATAGGGAGGTGCTATCTTGGCCAAGGCCAAAGTCGTCGTCGTCGGCAGCTCGAACACCGACCTGACCATGCTCTGCTCTGAGCTTCCCGGCCGGGGCCAGCCCGTCCTGGGCGGGGACATCTACACCACCGGCGGCGGCAAGGGCGCCAACCAGGCGGTGGCCGCCGCGCGCGCCGGGGCCGACGTGACCCTGGTCGCCGCGGTGGGCGACGACGACTTCGGCAAGGCCGCCCTGGCCAACCTCAAGAAGGAGAAGATCAACACCCGGTACGTCAGCGTCAAGCGCGGCAAGGCCAGCGGCGTGGCCCTCATCCTGGTCGAGGAGGCCAGCGGCGACAACCTCATCGGCGTCTCCATCGGGACCAACGCGGAGCTCCGCGCCGCGGACGTGGACAAGGCCGCCGCGGCCATCCGCAAGGCCGACCTCCTGCTCCTGCAGCTGGAGGTCCCCACCGCCGCCTCGGCCCGCGCCGCGGCCATCGCCAGGAAGCACGGCGTGCCGGTGCTGCTCAACCCCGCGCCGATGCCCGCCGAGCCCGTGCCGCGCACTTTCCTGGGCAACGTCGACTACCTGGTGCCCAACCAGGGCGAGCTGGTGCGCCTGGCCGGCCGGGCCGCCGAGCGCATGGCCGCCGAGCGGCTCTTCCGCGCGGGGATCAAGGCGCTGGTGGTCACGCTGGGCTCCAAGGGCGCGCGGGTGCTGACCCCGGAGGGCATCAGCCCCGTGCCCAGCTTCCGGGTGCGGGCCATCGACACGGTCGGCGCCGGCGACTGCTTCTGCGGCTACCTGGCCGCCGCGCTGGCCGAGGGCCGCAAGCTGGAGGACGCGGCGCTGCTGGCCTCGGCGGCGGGGGCCGTCTCGGTGACCCGGCGCGGGGCCCAGCCGAGCATGCCCCGGCGCGCCGAAGCCGCCAGGCTGGCCCAGACCGCGGCCAACCGCCGGAAAAGGCGCCGGCGGTAGCGGCGGACCCCGGCTACTTCTTTTTCTTGACCCGCAGCGTGGCCGCCACCCCCAGGTGGTCCGACACCCGGTCGGGCAGGGCCGCGTAGGTCTGGAAGTCCAGCTCGCGGGACAGCAGGATCCAGTCGAGGCGCGTGCGCGGGCGGTTCGACTCGTAGGTCAAGAGCCCCTTCGCCCCCGGCCTGAAGGGGCGCACGCCCAGCTTCTCGCCCAGCAGGCGCAGGGAGTCCTCCTTCTTCGACCAGCCGCAGTTGAAGTCGCCCATGACCACCAGCGGCCGGCCGCGCCCGGCGAGCTTCGCGGCCAGCAGCTCGATCTGCTCCTGCCGCTTCGCCGCGCGCGCGAAGTCCAGGTGCACGGAGACCACGTCCGTTTTCATGTTCGTTCCCGGGAAGGCCACCGTGGCGACCACGAACCCCTTGGTGGGCGTGGGGCGGGTGACCTTGAACTTGTGGGCGGCCGGCTCGCCGAGCTCGCTGCCGGCCAGCAGCGCGGTGCCGTAGGAGACCCGCTGGCTGCCCACGCCGCGGGAGACGTGCTCGCCGCGGAAGCGGTGCTCAAAGCCGGCGAGCTCCGCCAGCCGGGCCACGTGGTCGAAGTTCCCGCTCCAGAAGGAGGGGCCGTCGGCCTCCTGGAGGGCGACCACGTCGGGCCTCTCGCGCTCCAGGACCGCGGCGATCTTCTCGAGGTTGGCCTCGATGGTCTTCGTCTTGCACAGGCTCTGGTGCGTCGCCAGGCCGCGCCCGTGGGCCATGTTGAGGGTCAGCACCTTCATCGAAGCGCCGGGCACCCAGCCCCCGGCGGGCGGCTCGACGCGGAAGCTGTCGGGCCGCCCCTGCCTGGCGGGCAGCAGCCGGTAGACCGCGTAGCCCGTCGCCACGACGAGGGCGGGAAGGCCCAGGGCCAGGAGAAGCGCTTTTTTCCTCTTGGTCACGGAATTACCCCCCCGGGTGCCTGCCGCAGGGATTATCCCCGCCGCGCCCGGCGGCGCAAGCGGCCCAAGCCGCCCTTGCGGAGCGCGGGGAGAGCTGTATCATAATTGGCGAACGGAGGGGGAGAGAGAGCATGTTCCGCTATTCCGCGAAGACCTCCGAGGGCCGGGAAGAGCGCTGCGGCACCTGGTGCCGCAACGTCCTCTGGAAGCACAAGGTCTTCTAGCAGACCGTTTCCTTTCCGCTCCAGACCGCTTACACCTGCAAAAGGAGGTTCGACGTGTCCAAAGCCCCCCGGATCAGCGACCGCCTCAAGGGCAAGTCGGTGCCGCACATCGGCGTCCTCTCGCGCGAGGAGCTGCTGGAGATCATGGACCTGGGCGCCTGGTTCCGCGACAACCGCTGCGACATGACCCATGCGGCGCTGCTGCAGGGCCGGGTCCAGGGACTGATTTTCGTCTACCCCTCGACGCGCACCCGCCTGGGCTTCGAGGCGGCCATGGCCCAGCTGGGCGGCTCCACCGTGTACATGCCCGTGGAGACCACCCAGATGGGCCGCGGCGAGAGCATGGCCGACACCGCCCGGGCCATGGACCAGTACCTCGACGTCTTCGCCGGCCGCCTCTGGAAGCAGAGCGACATGGACGAGGCCGCCGCGAACATGTCCACGCCGGTGATGAACGCCTGCACCCCCCACGACCACAGCACCCACGTCATCGGCGAACTGATGGCCATCCGCCAGGCCAAGGGCCGGCTGGAGGGCCTCAACCTGGTCTACACCGGCATGGCCCGGGGCATCCTGCACAGCTTCATCCGCGTGGCCCCGGTCCTGGGCGTCAACATGGTCCTGGCCGTGCCCCCCAGCTACGCCGAGACCATCGACGCGGGCATTCTGGAGGAGGGCCGGGGCCGGGCCGCCGAGGCCGGCACGCGCCTGGAGGTGGTCACCGACCTCAGGAAGGCCGTCGAGGGCGCGGACTTCGTGCAGGCCAGCACCCTGATCCGCTCCATGCTCGCCGGGGAGCAGTCCCCCGAGGAGCAGGCCGTAAAGGTCGAGGAGTGGACGGTGACCGGCGAGGTGCTGGACTGCGCCAGGAAGGACGTCCTCTACTCGCACTCCGGGCCGGCGCACCGCGGCATCTGCGCCACCGACGCGGTGCTGGACGGCCCGCGCCAGATAATCCGCCAGGAGACCGAGAACGCCATCTTCTCCAAGAAGGCCATGATGGCCCTGATCGTCAAGTAAGGCCCGGGGCGGGACGTGCCCACCGTCCTCCGGCTGCGCGGCCATCGCTTCTTTTTCTTCAGTAATGAAGGAAAGGAAGCGCCTCACATCCACGTCGAGTCGGCGGGACGTTACGCCAAGTTCTGGCTCCGGCCGGTTGAACTGGCCGGGTCGGTAGGTTACAATTCCTCCCAGCTCACCAGGCTGCGCCGCCTGGTGGAGAAGAACAGGGACCGTTTCTTGGAGAAATGGAATGCGCACTTCCGCCAAGCATAGGCCGGCGGTGACCGCGCTGGCCACCGGCGTCCGCTTCGCCAAGGGCATGCTCTACGTGCAGCTTGCCGACGGCCGGGAGGTGGGCGCGCCGCTGGAGTGGTTCCCGAAGCTGCTGGAGGCCACCGCCGCCCAGCGCAGGAAGTGGCGGCTGATCGGCCGGGGCGTCGGCATCCACTGGAATGACCTGGACGAGGACGTCTCCGTCAAGGGAATCATGGCCAGGTAGGCCCCGCGCTGCCCGACGATGTCGAAGTGCCTGACAGGCCTTGGGTTATACGCAGGAGGCCGAGAACGCCATCTTCTCCAAGAAGGCCGTGAGGGCCCAGGTGGTCAAGTAGGATCGGGGGGCGGGACGTGCGTGAGCGAATCCTGACAGCTGTTGTGTCTGCGGCGCTGGTGTGCTTGGCGGGGTGTTTCCCCGGGAGGCCGGCAAAGCCGGAAGGCGAGCCGAGACCAATGGGAAACAGGGCCCGTATTGCCAAGATGAACACTCTGGCGGCGGAACCGAGGTATGCCCTGCTTGAGGAACTGAGCAAGGAGCGGTCCGACATCGAGGGCACATTGCTGACTGTAATGGGAAACGCCGAGACGAAAGAGAAGAAGTTCGCCGCTATCTTTCTGTTTGGGCGCTATCGCATGGACGGCGGGATACACGACCTGTTGCCCCTGATCACGCTGGAGGACGACACGCCGAGGCGGAAGGCGCGGGAATGGTTTTGGGACCGCTATCCGGTCGTGGAAGCCTTGATTGAGATCGGTCGTCCCGCGGTCCGCCACGTCCTTGAGAACATCGCGAAGAGCGGCGACGAAAAAGCAAGACGGTTGTCTGCCGACGTGATCTTCTATGTGGAAGGGCCGGAGGTTTCCCGGTTCATTGTCCAGAAGGCGCACGACGCGGAAAAGGACGAGATGAAGAGGAAGCGCCTGAAGGCTGCGCTGAAACATCTCGCCCAAAAGACCGCGCGGTCCAGGCCGAAGAAGTAAAATGCCGCTGACAGCTTCAAGGGGAAAGACCATGAGCAAGGACAGGATTCGCATCGGGGTCATCGGCAGCAAGTTCGCCGCCGACTTCCACGCCGACAGCTACAAGCGCAACGACAAGGCCGAGCTCGTCGCCGTGGCCTCGCTGGAGGGCCTCCCGGAGTACTCGAAGCGCTGGGGCGTCCCCGAGACATACGAGGACTACAACGAGATGCTGGGGCGCGAGGACATCGACTTGGTCTCGGTCTGCGCGCCGAACTCGCTGCACGCCTCGATGGTCGAAGCGTGCGCGAAAGCCGGCAAGCACGTCGTCTGCGAGAAGCCCCTGGCCACCAACGTGGCCGACGCCGAGAAGGCCTTGGCCGCCTGCCGGGAGAACAAGGTCAAGCTCTTCTACGCCGAGGACTGGTGCTTCGCCCCCGCGCTGCGCAAGGTCATCGGGATCATCGGGGAGGGCGCGATCGGCGAGGTGCTCTACGTCAAGGCCAAGGAGGTCCACAACGGCACGCACTCGCCCTTCGCCAAGAACAAGGACACCTGCGGAGGCGGCTGCCTGATCCACCTGGCCATCCACCCCATCGGCTGGGCGCTGCACTTCCTCTCGAACGGCGGCACCAATCCCGTCGTCGAGGTCATCGGCAAGGCCAACGGCGGCCTGGCCGACAACTACGTCCACAAGGACAACGGCGGCGAGGACTGGTCGCTGGGGGTCATGAAGTTCGCCGGCGGCCAGCACGCCTTCGTGGAGGGCAACTACATCACCGTCGGGGGCATGGACGACAAGGTGGAGATCTACGGCACCGAGGGCAGAGTCAGCGTGGACCTGACTTTCGGCTCGCCGGTCACCGTTTACTCGCGGCCGGGCTATTCTTACGCAATAGAGAAAGCCGACAACACCCTGGGCTGGACCAGGCCCGCCATCGACGAGTTCTTCAACCTGGGCTACGTCGAGGAGCTGGGCTACTTCGTGGACTGCGTGATCAGGGACGAGCCGCCCCTCTGGGGCGTCTCCGGCGCGGCGGGCCTGGCCACCTTGCAGGTCATCCAGGCCATGTACCAGTCCAACGCCGAGGGCCGCACCGTAGCCGGGAGGTGGTGAGGCATGCCCAAGTACACCGACTTTGATTTGCCCGTCGAGGTCGCCGGGGTCAAGTACCGCAACCCCTTCTACGTCTCCAGCGGCCCGACGACCATGACCATCGAGCAGCTCGAGCGCATCCGCGACACCGGCTGGGGCGGGGCCAGCCTCAAGCTCACCGTCGACCCCCTGCCCTACATCAACCGGGTGCCGCGCTACGGCTACTACCCGGAAAAGGACTTCCTGTCCTTCACCGCCGAGAAGCGCCTGGTGCTCGACGAACTGCTGCGGCTCATCGAAGCGGGCCGCAAGCGCGCGCCTGAGCTGGTGCTCTACGCCAACATCACCTACGCCGGGGAGGAGGGCATCGACGGCTGGGTGAAGATGGCCAGGAAGTGCGAGGCCGCCGGGGTGCACGTGGTCGAGCTCAACATGTGCTGCCCGAACATGAGCTTCAACGTGCAGCTCACCGGCGAGCAGGAGGGCGGCCCCAAGACCGGCGCGTCGATGGGCTCCGAGGAGCAGGTCGCCGTGGAGATCGTCCGCCGGGTGGCTTCTGCGCTGGAGGTGCCCCTCTTCCTCAAGCTCACCCCCGAGGGCGGGCGCATCGCCCAGGTCGCCAGGGCGGCCTTCAATGCCGGGGCGGCCTCGGTGGGCGGCACCGCCAACCGCCTGGGCGTCCCGCCCGTCGACCTCGAAAGGCCCACCGAGTCGATGTACCACCTCCAGAAGGAAATCGGCATGGCCTGCATGAACGGGCCGTGGCTCAAGCCCCTGGGGCTGCGCGACGTCTACGAGATGCGCCGGGCCTGCGGGCCCGACGCGGCCATCAGCGGCGTGGGCGGGGTGAGCACCTGGCGGGACTCCGTCGAGTACGCC
>CAZONU010000213.1:0-8658 GCA_964581145.1 uncultured Planctomycetia bacterium | reverse complement strand
GGCCGGAGCACTTGGGGCACTTGAGCTTGATTGTGTCGATCCCCGGCTTGTGGGGGTCGAAGCCCTCGCCGACCCTGGAGGGGTCGACGGCCTTCTCGCGCAGCTCGGCCACCGAGGCGGCGGAGTCCTCCGCGCCGCAGGCCTGGCAGGTCCACACGTTGAGCGGCGTGCCCCAGTAGCGCTCGCGGCTGATGGCCCAGTCGATGTTGTTCTTCAGCCAGTCGCCGAAGCGGCCCTCGCGGACGTGCTCCGGGAGCCAGTTGATGGCCGCGTTGTTGGCCAGCATCTTTTCCACCACTTGGGTCGTGCGGATGTACCAGCTGCTCCTGGCGTAGTAGATCAGCGGCGACTCGCAGCGCCAGCAGTGCGGGTAGTTGTGGCGGTAGTTCTCGCGGCCAAAGAGCAGCCCGCGGTCGTCGAGGTCGCGGACGATCTCCTTGTCGGCGTCCTTGATGAACCGGCCGGCCCAGGGGGTGACTTCGGCCGGAAGGGTCCCGTCGGGCTCGACCAGCTGGATGACCGGCAGCCCGTTCTCGCGGCCCGCCCGGTAATCGTCCTCGCCGAAGGCCGGGGCCATGTGCACGATGCCGGTGCCGTCCTCCAGGCTGACGAAGTCGGCGGCCACCGCGTACCAGCACTTCTCCTCGGGCTTGGCGAAGCCAAACAGCGGTTCGTACTCGCGGCCGACGAGTTCCGCGCCCTTGACGGTCTTCTCGACGACGGCCTCTTCTCCGATTACCTTTCCGACCAGGGCCTCGGCCATAATCAGCCGCTCGCCGTCGGGCATCTTCACGTACGCGTAGTCAAAGTCGCCGCTCACCGCCACCGCGGCGTTGGAGAGCGGCGTCCCGCAGCGCGGGCAGTAGGGCACTATCTTGTGGCCCTTGTAGAGCAGGCCCTTTCCCCAGATCTCCTTGAGCGCCCACCAGACGCTCCCCACGTACTCGGTGTGGTAGGTGACGTAGGCGTTTTCGAGGTCCAGCCAGAAGCCCAGCCGGCGGGTCATCTTCTCCCAGTCGGCCTTGTAGCGCCACACCGACTCGCGGCACTTGTCCACGAACTCCTGGACGCCGTAGGCCTCGATCTGGTTCTTGCCGCTGATGCCCAGCGCCTTTTCGACCTCGATCTCCACGGGCAGGCCGTGGGTGTCCCAGCCGGCCTTGCGGGGCACGGAATAGCCGCGCATGGTCCTGTAGCGCGGGAAGAGGTCCTTGATACATCTCGTCAGGACGTGGCCGGGGTGGGGCGTGCCGTTGGCAGTGGGGGGGCCCTCGTAGAAGACGAAGACCGGCCCGCCCTCGCGGAGCGCCAGGCTCTTCTCGAAGATCCCCTCGCGCTCCCAGAACTCGAGGGTCTTCATCTCATGCTGCGGGAAGTCGTACTTGCCGGGCGCTTCCTGGAACTTGGGCATCACTTCTCCTGGTCAGCGGCTGTGAACGGGGCATTTTAGGCAAAGACGGCCGAAAAACAAGGGATGCGCTGCCCTCAGCCCGCCGCCGGGGCGGGCTTTTTCTCCGGTTTTTTGGACGAGACGCCCCCGGAGACGATGAAGGTCATCACCTCGCCGCTCTCGGCGGCCAGCGGCGTTACCGAGTCCCGGGGCACGATGATCACGTTGCCCGCGAAGTTGTAGCTCTGCGGCAGGTAGACGGCCACGTCCTCTTCGAGGCCCAGCGCGGAGAGGTCCTCGTTGGTCACAAAGCCCAGCACGCGCGCGTCCGAGCCGGGCACCAGGCTCACCAGCACCGGCTTGTCGAAGCTCTTCTTGTCGCCCACGAAGGCGGCGAAGAGGTCCTTGATCGAGCTGTAGAGCAGCTTGACCAGCGGCAGGCGCTCGAAGAGCTTCCCGGGAACCGCCATCAGCCGCTTGGTCAGGAAGTTGGAGGTCAGCAGGCCGACCACCAGCACCAGGGCCAGGAAGCACAGGAGCCCGATTCCCGGGAAGGGCAGCTTGGCCTCCGGGTCGCTCAGGATCGACTTCCAGATTGACCCCAGCGCCCCGTCGAACAGGCTTACCCCCCAGACGATCACCGCGATGGTCAGGCCCACCGGGGCGACCAGCAGCAGCCCGCTCAGGAACCAGCGTTTGAGGAGTTTCATCTCTCGTCTCCTAATTCGTCCTGGAAAGGATGTTACGCCGCCGGCGCGCCGCGGTCAATACTGAGTGAAATATTGACTTCCCGGCCGCCGGGCGCTAGAGTGCATCGCCAAGGGGGGAGACCGCGCCGTGGACACGCAGCAGAAGCTGGAGGTTCTCGCCGATGCCTCGCGCTTCGACCTCTCCTGCGCCTGCGGGACCAGGGAGCACGACGACCATCGCCGCCGCGCGCCCGGCGGAACCTGGCTCTACCCGGCGTCCCTGCCGCGCGGGGGGACCTCGATCATCCTCAAAACTCTTTTGTCCAGCTCCTGCCTCAGCGACTGCGCCTACTGTCCGCTGCGCGCGGGCCGGGACGCGCCGCGCTGCACCCACGGCTTCGGCGCCGAGGAGATCCCCTTCGAGGCCGGCGGCAACCTCTCGCTGGCGGCCGACCCCAAGGAGCTCTGGGCCGAGCGCCATCCCGGGTTCTTCCCGCTGGACGTCAACAGGGCGGAGGAGTTCGAGCTGCTCCGCGTGCCGGGCTTCGGGCCGGTGACTGTGGGGCGCATCCTCGAACTGCGCAGGAACGGCGGCAAGGTGGCTCCCTAGCCGACCTGGGCAGGCCCGGCAAGAGGCTCAGGAAGGCCGAGCGGTACGTCAAGTTCGGATACCGCCGGCCGCGCCCCGTGCTGGGGGACTGGTAAGCGGCCGCCCGGAGCAGGGCGCGGGGGGCGGGCGGCGAGCGCAAGCGGCGGGCAATCAGATGCTTACGCCGAAAACTTTCTTCCAAAAAGCGCGAAACCTTCATCCATATAATGGGTCTAATTCCTCAGGGAGGGGATCCATGGGACTCTTGAGCGCCTGCCGCACCTTCGGGCAGCTCCACGCCGCCAAGCGCCGCTTCGACGAAGAGAAGGCCGCGCACCCCCTGACCTACCTCTTCTGGGAGTGCACCCTGGGCTGCAACCTGGCCTGCCGCCACTGCGGCTCGCGCTGTAGCCCGAAGCAGGCCGGCAAGGACGACCTCCCCGGCGAGGAGGTCAGGCGCATCTTCCGGGAGATCGCCGAGGACTTCGACCCCGGCGAGATCACCATCGCGGTGACCGGCGGCGAGCCGCTGACCCGCCGCGACGTCTTCGAGGTCATGAAGGAGGCCCACGACCTGGGCTTCTTCTGGGGCATGGTCACCAACGCCACACTCATCAACGACAGGACCGTCCGCCAGATGGAGCAGTCCGGGATGGACACCGTCTCGGTCTCCATCGACGGGGACGCGGACGCGCACGCGGTGCTGCGCGGCTCGGTCGGGAACTACCGGAAGTCCATGCGCGGGCTGAAGCTCCTCGTCGAACAGGCCAGGTTCCTGGAGTGCGTGCAGGTCACCACCGTGGTCGGCACCCACAACGTGGACATCCTCGAGAAGATGTACGAGACCTTCGCCTCGATGGGCGTGGGCGAGTGGCGCCTCTTGATGGTCGACCCCATCGGCCGGATGCTCGACGCCGAGAACCGCGAGCTGCTGCTGGGCGGCGAGCAGCTGGCGCGCCTGCTGGACTTCGTTTCCGCCAGGCGCGCGGCCGGCGGGATGCCGCTCACCTTCGAGGAGTCCGGCTTCCTGGGCTTGAAATACGAGGGCAAGGTCCGCGACTACTACTTCCACTGCCCGGCGGGCATCAACATCGGCAGCATCCTGCACGACGGGGCCATCGGTGCCTGCCCCTCGCTCGAGCGGCACATGGTCGAGGGCGACGCGCGCACCGAGCGCTTCAGCAAGGTCTGGAACGAGCGCTTCACGCGCTACCGGGACCGGGAAGGCACCCGCCGCAAGGGGCCCTGCCGGAAGTGCAAGTGGTGGAAGCACTGCGAGGGCGGCTCGCTGCACCTCTGGGACTGGGACGCCGCCGAGCCGCGGCTGTGCCACTTCAACATGCTCAAAGAGGCCGGATGCCTCTAGGGGAGGATCGGGGATGGACCGAATGATAGGCAAAGCCAAGACGCGGCTGTGGTGGATCGCGGGGATCTTCTGCGCGCTGCTGGTCAGCCTGGCCGGCTGCGGGCAGGAAGAGCCGCCGGTCCCCAAGTACGGCGTGAGGTGCAAGCCGGTGACGCCCGCGAGGCCCAAGCCGCCCGCCGCGAAACCGGAGGCGCCCGCCGAGAAGCCGTCGGAGCCAGAGAAGAAGGGGTGAGGTGAGGGGATGATGGGGAGAATCGGGTATCGGGTGGCGCTGGCCGCGATAGTCTGCGCGCTGGCCCTGGCCGCCCCGGCCCGCGCCGGGGAGCCCGGCAAAGACGCCGAGGCCCTGGCCAAGCAGAAGGCCGCGGAGGCCGCCAAGAAACGCGCGCTGGAGCGCGCCAGGGCCGAGGAGCTCGCCAAGCGGAAGGCCGCTGCCGCTGCGGCCGCGGCCGCCGCCGAGAAGAAGGACGACCGGCTCCGGCCCAGGTTCAAGGAGGGCGGGAAGACCGTCGAGGCCGTCAAGGGCGGCAAGACCGTCTGGAAGGTGACCACCACCTTCCCCGTCGGGGGAGTGATAGTCGAGCGCAACTTCTGGCACATCTTCTCCAAGGACGAGAAGATGCTCCAGAGGGTCTACGCGACGAACGGCAAGGTGATCTACCGGACCAGGTTCCGGGTCCAGAACAAGGCGCAGGCCGTGAAGCTGGTGGACCAGTATCTGGCCTCGCTCAAGCCGGTGAAGGTCACCCCGGAGATCAACGCCAAAGTCGCGAGCCTGGTGAAGCAGCTGGGCTCCAGGGAGTTCTCCGCGCGCGACGCGGCCTCCAAAGAGCTGGCCAAGATCGGCAAGGCCGCCCTGCCCGCCCTGCGGGCGGCGACGAAGAGCAAGGACCTGGAGGTGGCCGAGCGCGCCCAGGCGGCCATTGAGGTCGTCGAAGGTTCCGAAGCGGTGACCGCCCTCCGCAGCCTGGGCTGGTCCACCAAGCTGATCATCTACAAGCGGAAGGTCGCGGCCAGCAGGGCCGGCGCGAAGTGCGCCGCGGGGCTGGCCGCCGCCGAGAAGGCCGGCAAGAAGGAGGAGGCCGCCAAGCTCAAGGCCAGGCTGGCCGCCGCCCGGAAGCTCCTGACCGACCTCGAGGGCCTCGAAAAGAAGGTCTCCGGGCAGGGGGCCGCGGGGGTCCTCCCGGTGTTCGGCGTGCAGGGCCTGCTGAGGTGAGAAGGCAGTTGAGAGATAGGAGCACCCATCATGGCTAGGATGATTGGAACGACCAAGAGCTGGATGTGGTGGCTGGGGGGATTGCTCTGCGCGGCCGTCTTCGGAGGTGCCGCCCAGGCCGGGGAGCCCGTCGCCGTGCGCTACGGGATCAAGATCCGCCCGCCGGCACCGCCGGTCAAGCCGGTGGCCAGCGCGGAGCAGAAGAAGAAGGCCGCCGAGCTGGTCGAGGCCTACCTGGCCGGGAAGGGCGCGGCCGCGCCCAGCGCCGCGGAGACCAAGCAGATCGCCAAGCTCATCAGCGACATGGGCGCGGACGACTACGCCACGCGCGAGGCGGCCAGCAAGGCGGTGCTCAAGTACGGCTCCAAGGCGCTGGCCCAGCTCAAGGCGGCCACCGGGAGCAAGGACGCCGAGGTGGTCCAGCGCGCGGAGACGGCCATCGCGGCCATTCGCAGGGGCGGGGCCGGCGAGGTGGTGGGCGCCCTGCGCCGCCTGCGCTCGGCCGCGCACCTGGTCATCCGCGAGAAGCAGGCCGCGCTGAAGAAGGCGGCCTACAAGGCGGAGCTCACGGCCATCGCCCTGGAGGCCCAGAAGAAGACCGCCGAGGCCCGCAAGCAGCGCGAGTTGGCCGCCGCGACCAACAGGAAGATCGCCGAGCTGACCAGGCTCTACAACCTGGTCGTCTACGGCGCGTCCGTCCCGATTGACCGCCGCGTCCAGCCGGCCTACGGGATCAGGCGGCCGATAATGCTCAAGTAGCCCGGCGGCGGCACTGCGAGTGAGGGGAGGAAGCCCGGGAATATATCGAACCCCGCGGGGTGAGTGATGGGGCAAGCCGGTTCTGAAAGGAGGACTGTTATGCGCTACCTGTTTCTGAGCGCCGCCCTGGCGGCCCTGGCGGCCCTGGCGTCGCTCGCCGCCGCGTGCGGAGGGGAGGCCCCGCCGGAGAAGAAGGCCCCCAGGCTCTCCGGCCCCTACAGGCACAAGAACCTGACCGTATTCCTGGTGCACGGCGCCGACCGCATCAAGGGCAAGAATATCCTCACCCTCAAGGAGGCCATCGAGCAGAAAAAAGTCACCGTCCACGAGACCGGCGACGTCCAGAAGCTGGCCATTGAGAACACCAGCAAGGACGTGCTGGTCTTCGTTCACTCCGGGGACATCGTCAAGGGCGGCAAGCAGGACCGGGTGATCGCCTACGACTTCATCGTCCCGCCGAAGAGCGGCAGGATGTCCATCAGCTCCTTCTGCGTGGAGCGCGGCCGCTGGAGCAAGCGCGGCGCCGAGCGGCTCGACAAGTTCAGCGGCTCGGGGAAGATAGTGGCCAGCAAGAGACTCAAGCTGGCCGCCAAGTACGAGGCCGACCAGGGCCGGGTCTGGGCCCAGGTCGCCAAGAGCCAGGGCAAGCTGGCCCGGAGCGTCGGGGCCCCGGTCGCCGATCCGCGCTCGGCCAGCAGCATGCAGCTCACCCTCGAGAACAAGAAGGTCCAGAAGTCGATCAAAGAGTACCGGGACGCGCTGGCCGGGATCGTCGCCGGCAAGAAGGGCGTCATCGGCTTCGCCTTCGCCATCAACGGCAAGGTCAACAGCGCCGACGTGTATGCCTCGGGCGACCTTTTCCGCAAGCTCTGGCCCAAGCTCCTGGAGTCCAGCGCCACCGAGGCGGTCACCGAGCTCAAGAAGGGCGCGAAGCACAAGGCGGTCACCGCCGGGGACATCCAGGCCTGCATGGCCGACGCGGCCAAGGGCAAGGCCCGGGAGAAGAAGATCAGCCCGCGGGCCACGATGAAAATCCAGGAGACCAAGGACAACTATCTCTTCGAGACCCGCGCGAAGATCGGCGGGGAGAAGGCGGAGGTAATCCACGAGAACTACCTGACCAAGTAGCAATCCCGGGGCGGTCCGGGTAGAATGCAGCCCCCGGCGGGAAAGTCGCCGGCAGAGACGGGAGAAGAGAATGGCGATAATCATCGGGAAGACCAAGAGTTGGGTCTGGTGGCTGGGGGGCCTCTTGTGCGCGCTGGCCTTCGGCTCGCGGGCCGAGGCCGCCCAGGCGGTGGCCGTCTACGGCATCCGGGTGCGCCCGCCCGGGCCCAAGATCGACGAGAAGGCCGTCACCGACGCCCAGAAGCGGCAGGCCGAGAAGCTGGTCGACGAGTACATGGCCGGGGGCCAGGTCGCCGAGCCCAGCGCCGCGGAGAAGAAGCAGATCGCCAAGCTGATCGCCGACTTCGGTTCGGACGTGTTCGCCACCCGCAAGGCGGCCAGCAAGGAGATCCTCAAGTTCGGCGGCAAGGCCCTCAAGCAGCTCAATGCGGCATTGAAGAGCAAGGACGCCGAGGTCCGCCAGCGGGCCTCCGCGGCCATCGCCGCAATCAGGAGCGGCGGCGGCAGCAAGGCGGTCCTCGAGCTGCGCAAGATCCGGAACGCCGCGCACGTGGTCATCCGCGCGCGCCAGGCGGCCATCCAGAAGGAGGCCTACAAGCTCAGCCTCCAGGCCCGCAGCCTCGACAAGCAGGGCAAGAAGGACGAGGCCGCTGCGAGGCGCGCCGAGGCGGCCGCGCTCTACGCCACCAACTCCAAGCTGAACCAGCTCTACAGCCTGGTGATTTACGGCGCGGTCATCCGCCCGCCGGTCGCCAAGTACGGCGTCCGGCCCATGCCCGCGCCCATCCAGCTCAGGGGCGCGCCCGGCGCGGTGAAGGTCGAGGTCAAGGCGGAGGTGCTGGCCCCCTCGAAGTAGACTCGTCCGCGGCACTTGCCGCTCGCCTCCCGGCTGGCTATGCTTGGCCGCCGGGAGGTTTTCTTTTGGCCAAGAAGCGCATCAAGGTCGACGCCAAGCTCCTGGCCGAGGCCGGCCGGCGCCTGGTGAAGCACTTCGGCCGGCGGCGGTATGAGCCGCGCGGCGACGCGCTGGCCGGGCTGGTCGGCACGGTGCTCAGCCAGAACACCACCGACCTGACCTCCGCGCGGGCCTTCCGGGAGCTGCGCCGGCGCTTTTCGACGTGGGAACAGGTCCTGGCCGCCCCGCGCCGCGGGGTGGAGGGCGCCCTGCGGGTCTGCGGGCTCCACGAGCAAAAGACGGCGACGGTCCGGGGATTTTTACGACGTCTAAGACGCGAAAGGGGCCGGCTCTCGCTGGCCTTTCTCCGGAAAAAGCCCACCGCCGAGGCGCTTCAGTGGCTGACCGCCTCGCCGGGCATCGGCACCAAGACCGCCGCGGTGGTGCTGCTCTTCCGCCTGGGCCACGCGCTCATGCCGGTGGACACCCACATCAGGAGGGTCTCGGGCCGCGTCGGCCTGGTGCCGGAGGGCACGCCGGCCGCCAAGGTCCAGGAGCTGCTCGCTCCGGTCGCCCCGCGTTCGGCGCGCGGCTGCGCGCAGCTGCACCTGGACATGATCTGGCTG
>CAZONU010000212.1:0-8692 GCA_964581145.1 uncultured Planctomycetia bacterium | reverse complement strand
GGGGTCTGGAGGTTGATTCGGCGGCCGGCGGCGCCCTCCCTTACTTTTTTTCGGGGCTCCTAAACCCCTGGGGCTGAGTGACTCAGGTGCGTCCAAAGCTATGGGGTCCGGGGCCCGCGGCTCCTGGCAGCTGAGCGGCTGCCAGAGGCTCAACCCCCCGCAGAGCGCCGCCGGCCGGTGAGCGGCGGTGGCCTGGGGCGCGCACGCCGCTTAATCCTTTCCGTGCCAAGGTGTTACGGATCGAGGGCCGAACCCTTGAAGAGCATATTCGCGCCCCGGGGCTGCGCCCTCCGCGGGTCCCTATTTCCCTGGACAACGGGGTCTTAGAGGTGTATATTCAGAAGGTGTGGGCGAGGCGCGACCCGCCGGGTTTTTTGTGTGCCCGGTTGCTCGTAAGTCGCTGGGAAGAAGCAAGTTGCGCCGAGGGCTCGGTGAAACTGTGCCGCTTCGCCCGTGCCGGCGGTTAAAGCCTGGAGCGGTTGGGAGAGAGGCGCCATGCGCGCGCGCGGTCGGGACCTCCTCATTGGACTGGCGATGGCCGTGCTGGCCGCCGCCGGGGCGGCCGCCCTCGGCGGCGAGGCCCCCGCGGGCACGACCATTCTCGACACCAAGAGCTTCTGGCGCTTCCGCACCGTGTGGGAGACCGACGAGATCATCACCAAGGACGGCAAGATCGGGCACCTCAGCTTGACCATCCCCCGGGGCTGGTACTACAAGAACAAGGACAAGCCCACCGTGCCCGCGGGGCAGTACAAGGTCACGAAAGCTCCGCTGGTCCGCCTGCCGGAGGAGACCTCCAGGGACTGGATGAAGCCGGGTTTCGACGACAGCTCCTGGGTGCGGCTGCGCGGGCCCATGTTCCAGAAGTCCTACAACGCCAACTGGAAGCTGATTCTCATGCGCGGCCCGTTCGAGGTCACCGACCCGGGCAAGGTGAAGGGGCTGAAGCTCACCATAGCCTTTCGCGGTGGGGCGGTGGTCTACCTCAACGGGCGGGAGCTGGTCCGCAAGTTCATGCCGGAGGGCAAGCTCACCCCCAACACGCCGGCCCTGCCCTATCCCCGGGGTATCTATCTGGACGACGAGGGCTACCTGGTGTGGCAGCACTGCAAGCGCGAGGTCTATCGTGATCGCCTGGAGAAGCGGGTTCGAAGGATCACCGGCTTGGAGATACCCGCCTCCCGGCTTCGCAAGGGCGTGAACACCCTGGCCGTGGGCATCCACCGTCCCCCGGCGCCGCCGCTGCTCTACGTGAGCCGGGTCAAGAGGTGGCCCTACGGCGTCTCCCGCGACGGCAAGATCAACTGGTGCCGGACCGGGCTCCTTGACATCCAGCTGACCGCGCCGGCCGGCGCGGCGGTGGCGCCCAACACCGCCCCGCCCAAGGGCCGCGGCTTCCTGATCTGGAACCACAGCATCATCCGCAAGGTCTTCCTGGAGGACTTCCCGGACCCCTTCTCGCCGCTCAGCCCCATCCGGCTCGCCGGGGTGCGCAACGGCATCTTCGCCGGGCAGGTGGTGGTCGGCGACGAGAAGCCCATCAAGGGGCTCAAGGCGGTCGCCTCGGACCTGACCGGGCCCGGGACCATCCCGGCGGAGGCGGTCACCCTCCGCTACGCGGTGCCCGACGGGGCGCCGGGGCGGCGCGGCGGGCTGGGCTTCTTCGACTCTCTGGAAGATGACCCGCCGGCCGAGGTGCCCGTTTACAAGCAGCACGGCGGCGCGGTGCAGCCCATCTGGTTGACGGTGACCGTTCCGAAAGATGCTCAGGCCGGGGACTACTCCGGCAAGGTCACGGTCACTGCCGAGGGCGTCAAGGCCGTCGCGGTGCCGGTCAGGCTGCGGGTCATCGACTGGGCGCTGCCGGGCGCCGACAAGTACTTCGCGCACATGGACGTGGTCCAGTCGCCGGAGTCGGTGGCCATGGCCTACGGCGTGAAGATGTGGAGCAAGGAGCACCTGGCGCTGCTGGAGAAGACCTTCGCGATACTCGGAGAGATGGGCCAGAAGTCGATCTACATCTCGGCGGTGCGCCGCACCCACTTCGGCAACGAGCACGCGGTGGTCCGCTGGTACAAGGACGATAAGGGCGTGCTCCAGCCCAACTTCGACAACGTCGAGAAGTACCTGGACGTGGCCACCAGGCACCTTGGCAAGATCCCCGGGGTGATCTTCTACTGCTGGGAGCCGATCTCCTCGATGGGCCACGCCGGGGGCACCGGCGGCGCCGGGCGCACCACCGACCGGCCCGTCAAGTACACCCTGTGGGACCCCAAGACCGGCAGGCTCAAGAAGCGCACCGGCCCGGCCTGGGGGACGCCGGAGTCCAAGGTCTTCTGGAAGAAGTTCACTGACGGGGCCCGGGCGGTGCTCAAGAAGCGGGGCATGGAGAAGTCCCTGCTCTTCGGGCTGATCGGCGACGCCCGCCCCACCAAGACGGCCATGGCCGACATCACCAACGGGGTCAAGAACGCCAAATGGGCGGTGCACTCCCACCACTACTGCGACAAGTGGCAGGGCTATGATATCGGCATGGCCATCGCCCTGTGGGGGATTCACATCACGCCGATGGACCCGGCTCGCGGCCACGGATACGGCTGGATGAACCCCTTCTGGCTGATGTACTACCCGCGGGAGATGTCCATGCACACCTCCCTGGTGGAGACCCGCACCAAGCTGGAGAACTGGATCGGTGCGAAGTCCAACCACCACAAGACCAGGACCGCGCGGGGCCTGGGCCGCATCGGGGGGGACTTCTGGAAGGTGGTCAAGGACGGCCGCGGCCGGCTGCGGGCCACCCTGGCCGGCTACTACCCGGAGAGCTACTGGGGGCAGCTCAATCTCAACTACTGCGTCTCGCACATCCTCGGCAAGGGCAAGAAGGGGCCGTTGCCCACGGTGCGCTCCGAGGCCTTCCGGGAGAACGTCCAGGAGGTCGAGGCCCGCGTGTTCATCGAGAGGGCCATTGTCAACAAGGACACCGGGGCCAAGGTCGGCGGGGAGCTGGCCGGGCGCTGCCGGGAGGCGCTCGACAAGCGCATCCGCATGTGCCTGCACTCCGGCGGCGAGGGCCTGCCCTGGTTCGTGAGCTCCGGCTGGAGCCGGCGCACCGAGGAGCTCTTCGGGCTGGCCGCCGAGGTGGCCAAGAAGCTGGAGAGTGAATGAACTTCGAGCTGCCAACGTCTGCTACAGAGACGGTGCAACCGCGATTGGGACACCGGATTCAGGAGGAACCCTCATGCGCACCCGCTGCTTGAGTCTTCTGGCCGCGCTGGCTGCCGCGGCCTTGCTTCCGGCCTGCGCCTCCCGGGCGCTGGCCGGCGCCTTCGAGGTCCACAACCACACCATCATCAAGAAGATCTACGTGGGGGAGTACACGGCGCCGGACAAGCGGCTGGAGCCGGTCAAGATCGTCGGGGTCCGCAACGGCATCTTCGCCGGGCAGGTGGTGGTGCTCAACGGCGCGCCCATCAACGGGCTCAAGGTGGTCCCCACCGACCTCAAGGGCCCGGGGACCATCCCGGCCAAGGCCATCAATATCCGCTACGGGGTCTGCGACGGGGTTCCCCGCCGGCGCGGCCGGAAGGGCTTCTTCGACTCGCTGGAGGACAAGGCCCCCAAGGAAGTCAAGCTCATGAACAAGGGCGGCCAAGTCATCCAGCCCGTGTGGATAAGGGTGAAAGTGCCCAAGGACGCCAAGGCCGGCGACTACTCCGGGAAGGTGAGCATCAGCGCCGCCGGCGCCGGCCCGGTGGCCGTGACCGTGAACCTCAAGGTCGTGGACTTCGCGCTGCCCGACCCCGTCAAGTACCACGGGCACCTGGACATCGTGCAGTCGCCGGAGTCGGTGGCCATGGCCTACGGCGTGAAGATGTGGAGCAAGGAGCACCTGGCGCTGCTGGAGAAGACCTTCGCGATACTCGGAGAGATGGGCCAGAAGTCGATCTACATCTCGGCGGTGCGCCGCACCCACTTCGGCAACGAGCACGCGGTGGTCCGCTGGTACAAGGACGATAAGGGCGTGCTCCAGCCCAACTTCGACAACGTCGAGAAGTACCTGGACGTGGCCACCAGGCACCTTGGCAAGATCCCCGGGGTGATCTTCTACTGCTGGGAGCCGATCTCCTCGATGGGCCACGCCGGGGGCACCGGCGGCGCCGGGCGCACCACCGACCGGCCCGTCAAGTACACCCTGTGGGACCCCAAGACCGGCAGGCTCAAGAAGCGCACCGGCCCGGCCTGGGGGACGCCGGAGTCCAAGGTCTTCTGGAAGAAGTTCACTGACGGGGCCCGGGCGGTGCTCAAGAAGCGGGGCATGGAGAAGTCCCTGCTCTTCGGGCTGATCGGCGACGCCCGCCCCACCAAGACGGCCATGGACGACATCTGTAACGGCTTGCCCAAGGAGCAGGCCAACTGGGCGGTGCACTCCCACCACTACGCCGCCAGCTGGCAGGGCTACAACGTCGGGATGGGCATCGCCCTGTGGGGCATTCACCTCAACATCTGCGACCCCAAGCAGGGCCACGGGTTCGGCTGGAAGGCCGACCGCTGGCTGATGTACTACCCCCGCGAGTTCAACCTGCACTCCACGCTCGCCGCGCAGCGCTACAAGATGGAGATGTGGATGGGGGCCTTCTCGCTGTTCGAGCTCAAGCACAAGCGCAAGCGGCGCTACGCCTGCGGCCTGGGCCGCATCGGCGGCGACTTCTGGATAGTGGTCAAGGACGGCCGCGGCCGGCTGCGCTCCACCCTGGCCGGCTACTACCCGGAGAGCTACTGGGGGCAGCTCAACCTCAACTACTGCATCCCGCACGTCCTGGGCAAGGGCAAGACCGGCCCGCTGGCGACGGTCCGCTCCGAGGCCTTCCGGGAGGGCAACCAGGACGTGGAGGCCCGGGTCTTCATTGAGAAGGCCATCGAGATGCCCGCGCACCGCGCCAAGGTCGGCGAGGAGCTGGCCAAGCGCTGCCGCACCTTCCTGGACTCGCGCATCCGCCTGGCCAACCGCTACGGCGGGGCCAGGAAGGACCACAAGTCCGGAACGCTCAAGGAGGTGGCCCTCGACTGGCAGCAGAAGAACGAGACGCTCTACAAGCTGGCCGCCGAGGTGGCCAAGAAGGTGGGCACGACCTTCATCGAGGGCCGCGGCAAGCCCCAGGTGCTGAAGAAGAAAAGGTAGCCGGCCCCAGAGAGCGGGGACACCTGTGACCCGGATGCTGCTGCGATCCCTCCCGGCGCTCTGCCTGGCGGCGCTCCTGGCCGGCCCGGCGGCCGCCGTGGAGGTTAAGCTCACCGTCAAAGACGACGCCAAGGCGGCCCGCAAGGCGGGAGTGGTGACCAGCGGGGTGCCCTTCGCCAGGGGCGCGCTCAAAGACGTCAAGAGGCTGTCGGTTTCCGCGGGCGGCAAGGTTGTCCCCGCGCAGTTCAGGAAGCTGGCCGTCTGGGACGACGGCTCGGTCAGGTGGGCGCTGGTGGATTGTCAGGCCGACGTCCCCGCCGGGGGCAAGACCGCGCTGGTGCTTCGCGACGACGGCCGCAACAAGGCCCCGGCCAGGCCGGCGAAGGTGACCGACGGCGCCGGGGAGGTCAGGATTTCGACCGGGCCGCTGGAGCTGGTCGTCGACAAGGGGAAGTTCAATCTCTTCAAGTCGCTGAAGGTGGACGGGAAGGAGCTGATCACCTCCAGGGGGCGCGGAGTGGTGCTTTACGCGCCGGGCGAGGTCAAGAAGCTCCTCTACAAGGGCAGCAGCTGGATTCCGCCCTACCACGAGCACGGCCCCAGCAAACAGGTGGTTGCCGCGCCGCCCGGTGAAGTCAAGGTCGAGCGGGCCGGGCCGCTGCGCGCCGTGGTGATGTTCCGCGGCAGGTTCCCGGGCGTGCACAGTCTCCCGCGCCTCGACAAGAAGGACGAGAAGGAGGACCTGCTGGGCTACACCGTGCGCATCACCGCCTTCGCGGGCCGGAAGTTCGTCAAGGTCCGCGTCTGGCTGGAGAACGGCGGCCAGCACGGCTACACCACGCGCAACAACAAGCCGGCCTACAGGACCGAGTGGTTCGCCTTCGACGGCCTGGCCGTGGAGCTGGGGCTGGGACTGGGCGGCGAAGTGACGGCGGAGTGCGAGGGGGCCAAGTCGGACGGCAAGTTCAAGGTGCTGCAGATCTGCAAGCCCAGCAAGCACTACTCCAACGCCAACCACACGATAAAGGACTTCGAGTACCGCATCACCGGCGGCGGCAAGGAGCTCAAGAAGGGCGCGCGCACCGACGGGGTGGTGGCCCTCTCGGGCGCCGACGGCAAGTTGACGGCTGCGGTAAGGCACTTCTGGCAGAACTACGAGAAGGCCATCGAGCTGGACGGCTCGACGCTGAAGCTCTGGCTGTGGCCCGTCGAAGGCCAGTACCCGCGGCAGTTCCCGAACCACCCCTGTCCCGGCTTCGCCACCGGGATGTTCAAGCCGTTGCGCAAGACGGGGTTCTACAACCTGCCCGGCTCGGTGCACAAGGGCTACGAGATGGTCCTGGACTTCTCCGGGCGGGACGCGGCCGAGAGCGCCGCGGAGCTCTCCCGGCCGCTCTTCGCCCTGGCTTCGGCCGAATACTACGCCTCGACCGAGGCGGCCCCGGGCCTGTTTGCGCCCCCGGAGGCGCGCACCGGGGACGACGAGTGCAACGAGAAGCTCGACGCCTGGGTGCGCATGACCCGCAGCGCCGCCGACCCGGAGAGCGAGTCGAGCATCTGGCACGCGCGCCGCGACCGCCGGAAGTCCTGGCCCCCCTGGGACACCGGCTTCTGGTACGGCTGGATGGACTTCGGAGACTTCGCCGTGCCCGGCCCCGCGGCGGTCAGCCTGCACTACGACTGGCCCTGGATCATGATGGCCAATCTCATGCGCACCGGGGACACCAACTTCCTGCGCCTGGGCACCGAGATGATGCGCCACCGGGTGGAGGTCGACCAGCAGTGGTCAGACCGCGCGCACGAGGCCTACCGCGGCTTCCAGCGGCCGGGCTACAGCTACGCGCACTTCCACTGCGCGCGCTTCACCGGCGGGACCCCCAACGTGGGCGGCACCTGGCTGGCCGGCGTGGTGCTCTACTACATGCTGACCGGCGACGCCAAGACCAAGGAGTGCATCGACCGGACTGCGCAGGCCCTGGGCCCGGCCTGGGAGCGCCTGGGCAAGTCCGGGGATTACGGCACGCGGGTGTGGCTCGGCAACATGCAGGTGAGCGCCCGCACGATATTCTCCTGCTGCGCGATGTACGGCCTCACCGCCGAGAAGAAGTGGCTGGACCTGGCCATGAAGGTCTTCAACAAGTACGTGATGGCCAAGTACAAGGGCCTGGGGCCGCACATGCACGCCCGCCAGCAGATCCGCTCGCAGGACTACACCCGCGACGACATCAGGTACTGCTACAGCATCCAGGCCTTCTGCCTGCTGCAGCACTACACCGGCGACAAGAAGATCCTGGAGGTGCTCAAGGCCGGCTGCGACAGGGACTTCCCGGAGAACTTCTTCGACGCGCCGCTGTTCCTGGCGGACCTGCACGCCTACGTGGCGCTCAAGACCGGCAAGGCCGATTACGCCGACGACGCCGTGGAGCACTGGATCGAGGCCTCGCCGGAGTCGAAGAGCCTGCCGGTGTATCTGCCCAGCAACTCGGTGTGGAGCCGGCGTCATGCCATGCACCTGCGCACCGGCCACCTCCTGCAGTACTACTTCTGGAAGAAGGGCAAGAAGAAATAGCGCGCGGCGCGGCCGGACGGGAGGCGTTCCTGATGCGGATCCGACACTCGGGTTTCTCGCTGGCCTCTGCGGCGGTCCTGCTCGCGGCGGCCAGCGCCCCCGCGGTGGAGGTCAAGCTGGTCGTCAAAGACGACGCCAAGGCGGCCCGCAAGGCGGGAGTGGTGACCAGCGGGGTGCCCTTCGCCAGGGGCGCGCTCAAAGACGTCAAGAGGCTGTCGGTTTCCGCGGGCGGCAAGGTTGTCCCCGCGCAGTTCAGGAAGCTGGCCGTCTGGGACGACGGCTCGGTCAGGTGGGCGCTGGTGGATTGTCAGGCCGACGTCCCCGCCGGGGGCAAGACCGCGCTGGTGCTTCGCGACGACGGCCGCAACAAGGCCCCGGCCAGGCCGGCGAAGGTGACCGACGGCGCCGGGGAGGTCAGGATTTCGACCGGGCCGCTGGAGCTGGTCCTCGACAAGAAAAGCTCCAGCTTCTTCAAGTCCGTACGTGTAAATGGCAAGGAGCTGGTCACCTCCAAGGGGCGCGGGCTGGTGATGTACACCGCGGGCGAGCTCAAGACGGTGACGCCCGTGGACAAGCGCGGCCGCAAGGGGCGGCC
Source organism: uncultured Planctomycetia bacterium (assembly GCA_964581145.1). Lineage (GTDB taxonomy): Bacteria > Planctomycetota > SZUA-567 > JAKLDR01 > JAKLDR01 > CAZONU01. The sequence goes on along the minus strand of CAZONU010000212.1, from coordinate 349 downwards.
CTACCAGGAGCGCCAGCCCGGCAAACCCCTGGTGGCCGCGGCGCCCGAGGAGGTCAAGGTCGAGCAGGCCGGGCCGCTGCGCGCGGTGGTGCTGCTCCGCGGGAAGTTCCCGGGCGTGCACGACGGCCTGCTGGGCTACACCGTGCGCATCACCGCCTTCGCCGGCCGGAAGTTCGTCAAGGTCCGCGTGTGGCTCGAGAACCACGGACAGCACGGCTACTATCCCCGGAAGACCAAGCCCCAGCCCGTCGAGTGGTTCGCCTTCGACGGCCTGGCCGTGGAGCTGGGCCTGGCCGGCTCGGCGGGCGCCGGGTGCGAGGGGGCCAAGGGCAGCGGCAAGTTCAAGGTC
>CAZONU010000211.1:3663-8705 GCA_964581145.1 uncultured Planctomycetia bacterium | reverse complement strand
GGCGAGCGGCTCTACCCGATGGACGCCGACTTCTACTACTTCGACGGCACCGGCTGGGGCCACGGGGTGGGCCTCTGCCAGTTCGGCTCGCTGGGCATGGCCCGCGCGGGTTACGACTACCGGGACATCCTCGAGCACTACTTCCCCTACAGCCGGCTGATCCGCATGAGCTATGTCCGCCCGGAGGAAGCCCCGGTGGCCGCCGGGCCCAAGACCCCCGCGGCCCCGTCCCGCGGGGCCCCGCGCACGCGCTCCCGGGGCGACGGAAGGCCCAAGGGGTGAGAGCCCCGGGCACGGACGCTCCCCGCCCGTCACCATGAGCGCCGCCGCGCCGGATTCCTTTTCCTTCGAGCTGGCCGCCGGGGGCGCCGGCTCCGCCCGGGCGGGGACGGTGCGCACCGCCGGCGGGGACTTCCGGACCCCGTGCTTCATGGCCGTGGGCACCCAGGGCGCGGCCAAGAGTCTCTCTCCCGACCAGCTGCGGGCCTCCGGGGTGGAAGTGCTCCTGGCCAACGCCTATCACCTGGCCCTGCGGCCCGGGGCCGGGACCGTCGCGGCGCTCGGCGGCCTGCACGAGTTCGCCCGCTGGCCGGGGCCGATGCTCACCGACAGCGGGGGCTTTCAGATCTGGAGCCTGACGGGCCTGGCCGAGCTCAGCGAGGAGGGCGCCCGCTTCCGCAGCCACCTGGACGGCTCCGAGCTCTTTTTCACGCCGGAACGCGTTATTGCTCTTGAAGAAACGCTGGGGGCGGATATGATTATGCCCCTCGACGAGTGCCTGGAGTACCCGGCTGAGCACGACCGGGCCAGGCAGAGCGCGGAGCGCACCGTGCGCTGGGCCGAGAGGAGTCTTCGGGCCGCGAGCGGCCGCTCGGCGCTCTTCGGGATCGTGCAGGGCGGGTCCTACCCCGAGCTCCGGGTATGGTCGGCCGAGAGGCTCGTCGAGATGGAGTTCGCCGGCTACGCGGTGGGGGGGCTCTCCGTGGGCGAGGGTCCCCTTGTTTTCGGGGAGGTGCTGGCCTGCACGTTGCCGGCGCTGCCCGCGGACCGGCCGCGCTACGTGATGGGCGTGGGCGAACCGGAGGACCTCTTGAGGGCCATCGAGCTGGGCGCGGACATGTTCGACTGCGTGCTGCCGACCCGCAACGGCCGGCGCGGCTCGGTCTTCACTCTCTCCGGCAAGCTGCGCCTGCGCAACTCGCGCTTCCGGCGGGACGCGGCGGTCATCTCACCGGGCTGCGACTGCCCGGCCTGCGCCGGGGGGTTCTCGCGCGGGTACATCCGGCACCTGCTCTCGGCGGGAGAGGTGCTGGGCGGCACGCTGGCCTCCGCGCACAACCTGCGATTCTTCACCCGCCTGACCGCCGAGGCCCGCGCGGCAGCGCTCGCCGGGCGCTTCGCGGACTGGAAGCGGGAGTGGCTCGGGAACTACGCGGCCGCGGGAGCGGCCTGACGGAGGGAATGATGGGAGAAGCTGTAAAGGAACCCAAGGCGCCGGCGGCTCCGGCTCCGGCACCGGCCGCAAAGGGCGGCGAGGCCAAGAGCGCGGGCGAGGCGGGCGAGGCGGCCAAGCCGGCCAAGCCGGCGGAGAACGGCGACAAGACGGCCGGCGCCAAGAACGGGGAGCCGGGCGCCAAGAACGGCGAGCCCACCGCCGGCACGGGGCAGGAGCCCGGGAAGCCCCAGAAGACGGGAGAGGAGCCCAAGGGCAAGCCCAATTACATGCCTTTCGTCCTCATGGGCGCGGTGGTGCTCTTCTTCTACTTCATGATCATGCGCCCCCAGAAGAAGCGCGAGAAGGCCCGCCGGGAGATGATCGGCAAGCTCAAGACCGGCGACAAGGTGGTCACCGCCTCGGGGATCATCGGCGAGATCATGGAAATCAGCGACAGCGACGCGGTCCTGAAGATCGACCCGCGCAAGGACGTGCGCATGCGCGTGCGCCGCGCGGCCATCGCCGGGGCGGCCGGCGACGCCGCCAGCGAGCAGGCCGTCAAGGACGGCAGCTCCTAGCCGGGCCGCGCAGACCATCGGGAGATACGCGACAGCATGACCACAGTGGGACGCAACCAGCTGCTCGGCCTGGCGCTTTTCATCGCTTCGGTGGCGGCGCTGGGCGAGCTGCTTTTCTACCGGCAGCACTGCTTCAAGCGGCAGGCGCCGATAACCGCCAAGCGGGAGGCCGCCAAGCGCGCCAAGGACGCCGCCAAGAAAGAGCGTGACGGCGAGATCGGCAAGCTCGCGGCCACGGCGGAGCAGAAACTCAGCGCCGAGGAGAAGTACAAGAAGGTCGCGAAGAAGCTCGACGCCCGGATTGCCGCGCTCAAACGGGAGGAGGCCGCCGCCGGGCCCAAGTGGCCCGGGCTGGGCTGGCCGCTGGGCATCCTGCCCATTATCGCCTTCCTGGTGGCGGTCAACTTCGCCACCGAGCACGGCAAGAAGTTCGTGATCACCCTGGCGGTGGCCCTCACCGCCGGGGGGCTGTGGTACTTCCGGGGCGTCACCAAGGGCATCGATCTCTCCGGCGGCGCGGAGATGCGCTACCGAATGCAGACCGACGAGATCGACAGGAAAATCCGCGTGCTGCAGGAGCGTCACAGGACGCTCACCGCCGGCGGCGCCGGGGCCAGGGATCTCAAGAAAGAGATCAACGATGAGGTCGCCCGCCTCGAGGGACGGGTCAAGGACGCCCGCGACGACGCCACCCGCACGGTCCTCCGGGCTCAGATCGAGGAGCTCAAGCAGCAGCTCGATCCCGAGGAGCTGGCCAAGCTGATCGAGTCCGAAAGCAGCCGCAGGGAGCAGTCGGTGTCCATGGCCGTGGACGTGATCCGCAAGCGCATCGACGGCGCGGGTCTCAAGCAGGTCACCGTGCGCGCCCTGGCGGGCGGCCAGATGCTGGTCCAGGTGCCCGTCCGCCGGATGGCCGTGGAGGCCAGCAAGAGCGAGGAGGAGCGCCGCAAGCAGCAGGTGGCCCAGCTCCGCGCGGTTGTCGCCAAGCTCAAGGAGCTCATCGAGAAACCCGGCATCCTGGGGCTGCATCACGTCTTCGCGGTGGACGCGCCTCCCAAGAAGGGCGGCTACACTCGCGACAAGCTGATCTCCGACCGCGTCTTCCGCGGCGAGAAGGTCCCCGGGTTCGTGCTCATGGAGTACGAGCACGAGCCCAAGAAGCGCCGCCGGCGGAAGCAGAAGGAGGAAAAGAAAGACGAGAAGATCACCGAGTCGCTCGTACTGCGCGAGAAGCCGGTGGTGGGCGGGGAGGACCTCTCCAAGGCGCTGGTGACCAGCGGCGAGAGGGGCCGCGAGATTCTGGTCTACCTGACCGCAGCCGGCGGCCAGAAGATGCGGGACTTCACCGACCCCAAGACCAAGCCCTTCGAGATCGTGCACGAGCGCGACCGGCTGGCTATTCTCCTCGACGGGAAGGTCAGGAGCGCCCCGACCGTGGAATCCCACTTGGGCAGCGTCTTCCGCATCACCGGCAGCTTCACCCCCGAGGAAGCCGACCGCGTCTGCCAGGTGCTCAACGCCGGCTCGCTGAGGTACAAGCCGGAGATGATGAGCCTCAGCCAGGTGGGCCCGGGCCTGGGGCAGGACTCCATCGAGGCCGGCACCCGCGCCTCGCTGATCGGCGCGGCGCTGGTCATCCTCTTCATGGCCGTCTACTACCTGAGTTCGGGACTGATCGCCGACGTGGCCCTGTGCCTCAACCTCCTCATCATCCTGGGGGCCATGAGCGCCCTGGGCGGGACCATGACCCTGCCGGGCATCGCCGGCATCGCCCTGACCGTGGGCATGGCCGTGGACGCCAACGTGCTTATCTTCGAGCGTATCCGCGAGGAGAAGCTGCGCGGCAAGCCGCTCAATCTGGCGGTCAAGGCCGGCCACGACCGGGCGCTGGTCACCATTCTGGACGCCAACGTCACCACGCTGATAACCGCCTTCATCCTCTACGGCTTCGGGACCGGCCCGGTCAAGGGCTTCGCGGTCACCCTCTCGCTGGGCATCATGGCCTCGCTGTTCACCGCGCTGTTCGTGACCCGCGGCTTCCTGGCGTTCGTGGTGGCCAAGGGCTGGGCCAGCGAGCTCAAGATGATGCGCCTGGTCGGCCAGACCAAGGTGCCCTTCATGAAGCTGCGCCCGGCGATGTTCGTGCTCTCCGCGCTGCTGGTCGCCGGGGCGGTGGCCCTCTTCGCCACCACTCCCGACAAGTACGGGCTGGACTTCACCGGCGGCGTCGAGGTCCAGATCAAGTTCGCCGAGAAGAAGACCGCCGGGGAGGTCCGCGCCAGCGCGCTCGAGGCCCAGGCGGAAATGCAGGAGGCCGCGGACGCTGAGGCCGTGATCCGGGGCGTGACGCCCCTCAAGGTGCCGGCCTTCAGCGTGCAGAGCCTCAACCCCGACCTGGAGGGCAACAGCCAGGAGTTCAAGGTCTTCTGCCAGCTCAGCGACGAGCTCCTGGAGCTGATTGAGGAGAAGACCAAGAAGAAGGCCGGGGCGGGCGCCGCGGCGGAAAGCGGGCCGCCGGTCGCCGCGGGCCGCCCAGCGGCAGCGGAGTCCGGGCCCCCCGTGGCCGCGGGCGGGCCCAGGAGGCGCGAGATTCAGAAGGTCGACGTCCAGAAGTTCTTCGACGCGGCCTTCACCGGCCAGCTGGATACTACTGTCTCGCGCATCGGCAAGAAGGTCGCCGGGGAGCTCCTCGGGGATGCCATCATGGCGCTGGCCGTCAGCGTCATCTTCATCTTCTTCTACATCGTGATCCGCTTCGACTTCGTGGTCGGCTTCGGCCTGGGCGCGGCCGCCGCGCTGGTCCACGACGCGGCCATCGCGCTGGGGGCGCTGCTGGTGGCCAACCACCTGGGCATGGCCGGGGCGCGGATCGACCTGGTCATCATCGCGGCGCTCCTGACCATCATCGGCTACTCGCTCAACGACACCATCGTGGTCTTCGACCGCATCAGGGAGAACCGCACGGCGCACCGCTCCCTGTCCCTGCGCGAGCTGGTGGACCTCTCGGTCAACCAGACCCTCTCGCGCAC
>CAZONU010000211.1:0-3653 GCA_964581145.1 uncultured Planctomycetia bacterium | reverse complement strand
TCGCGCACGGTGCTGACCAGCGTGACCACGCTGCTGGCGGTGCTGAGCATCCTGATCCTGGGCGGGGGCACGCTGCGGCCCTTCGCGCTGGTCTTCACCGCCGGGGTGCTGATCGGCACCTACTCTTCGGTGTTCGTGGCTGCGGCGGTGGCGGTCAGCTGGGAGAACTGGCGCGAGAAGCGCCGCGAAAAGGCCAAGAAGAAGGCGCGGGCCGCAATGCAGGGGGCGCGCTAAAGTCTCGAGCCAGGGGAGACGAAAGGAGAATAGAGGATACCGGGGCCGGGCCAGCCGGTTTCGCAGATACTGTTAAGTCACACGGGCAGGGGGGATGCGCGCCAGGGAGCGCGCGGGAGTTCCCTGAGTCATGAAAAAGGACGCCAAGATCGGTCTGGGTATTATCCTGTGCGCGGTTCTGCTGAGCGCCCTCCTGGTCGGTAAGGCCCTCCAAAAGAGAGACGTACGGCCGGTGAAGATTCCCGACGCCGTCGAGGTGGCCAAGGACGCCACCAAGCCGGCCGAAGCCGAGGACGGCGCCTCCGAGGGCGGGAGCGCCATGGACCGCCTGACCTCCGATGCCGCAGCGGACCGGGACGCAGAGGGCGGCGCGGCCGCGGGCGAAGACGATGAAGGCTCCCTGGCCGACTCTGGAGGTGCGGAGTCGCCCGGGGGGACCGCCTCGGAAGCCCCGCTTCTGGCCGGGAACGTGCCCGATGAGGGCGCGAGCCCTGCCGGGTCCGAAGACACCGGCGCGCCCGCCGGTGATCGGGCGACGGGCACGGGAGGCGCCGCGGATGCCGGCGGCGAGGACGAGGCCATCGGCGGATGGGCCCCGGCCACCGGCGGCACGGGCGCGCCCTCGGCCGATGCCCCGGCGGCGCCGGCCGCTCCGGCGGCGGGCAGCGACTTCCGCTACACGGTGCAGGCCGGCGACAGCGCCTGGAAGCTGGCCAAACGCTTCTACGGCGACGGTCGGCAGTACCGGAGAATCGTGAAGGCCAACCCCGCGGTGAAATTCGCGTCGCTCAAGGTGGGCACCGAGCTGACCATCCCCGGCCGGGCGGGGGGCTCGAGCGCCAGCGCGCCTTCTGCTCGGGCGGAAGAGGCCGCCGCTCCGGCCGGCGTGCGCGTGCACAGGGTGAGAGCCGGCGACAGCCCCTACAAGCTGGCCAGGAAGTACCTGGGCTCGGGGATGCGCTACCAGGAGATACTCGACCTCAACCCGGGGGTTGACCCCAACCGCCTGAAGATCGGCCAGAAGCTCAAGATTCCCGCGCGCTAGCCGGTTGCCGCGCTGTCCGGGGAGGCTGACATCGGCGGTGGCGCCGCCGGGCGCGGCGGCTATAATGAAATCGCCAGGGGTCCCGTAACGGAGGTGTATCCTTGCCGCTCAAATTCTGGAAGATGAACGGCACCGGCAACGACTTCATCGTGGCCGACAACCGCGACGGCGCGGTGCCCGAGGCGCAGCTGGCCGAGTTCGCGGCGCGGTTCTGCCCGCGGCGCACGGCGGTGGGGGCCGACGGCGTGCTCCTGGTCGAGCCCCCGCCGGAGTCCGGCTTCGACTTCCGCATGCGCTACCTCAACGCCGACGGCTCCGAGGCCGGGATGTGCGGCAACGGCGCGCGCTGCATCGCGGTCTTCGCGCGCGCCATCGGCGCGGCGGGCGAGGAGATGCGCTTCATGGCCGGCGCCGGGCCGGTCGGCGCCCGGATCACCGAGATGGGCGCGATCATCGACATGCCCGAGCCGACGGCGCCCCAGGAGCTCAGCATCCCGGTGGCCGGCCGCAAGCTGGACCTCTGGTTCCTGTCCACCGGGGTGCCCCACGCGGTGATAGCGGTCAAGGATGCGTATGATGTCAACGTGGTCTCGCTGGGACGGGCCATCCGCTACCACCAGGCCTTCCTGCCCGCCGGGGCCAACGCCAACTTCATGACCCGGCGGGGCTCGGGAATAATCATCCGCACCTACGAGCGCGGCGTGGAGGGCGAGACCCTGGCCTGCGGGACGGGGGCCGCGGCCTCGGCGCTGGTGGCCCACAGGCTGTGGAAGCTGCCCTCTCCGGTGGAGGTGGAGGTCCAGGGCGGGCGGCTGCGCATCCACTTCAAGGTCGAGGGCGGCGAGTTCTCGAAGCTCCGGCTGGAGGGCCCGGCCCAGACCGCCTATCGCGGGGAACTCGACTGGCCGGAGTAACCGGCGCTTGGCCTTCTCCTCACGGACTCCCGACCGGCCCAGGCGGGTGACGATGGTGCCCGGGCGGCGCCGCAGGGAGAGTCGCGGCGCGCGCCGGAGCATCTTCGCGGAGCTGCGCGCGGCGCTGCGCGACCCTTTCTACCGCCACGAGTGCCGCCAGGCGGTGCAGTGGAAGGCCTGGGTGGGGCTGGCTGCCGCCATGGCCCTGGCGTTCGTGCCCATCGTTTCCTGCCTTGCCCAACTGGGGCTGATGCTTCTGCCCGGGGCGCTGGTCGCCGAGGGCCTGCTCTACGAAATGGACGGGAACACCCTGCAGGGGCTGATGCTCACCCCGGTGGATCGCAGGAGGGTTCTGTGGGCCAAGTTCGCGGCGCGCCTCAGGCCCCTGGTCTGGGTGGCGGCGGCGATGCCGGTGCTGGGCGCGGTGGTCGGGACGCTGGTCGCGGGTCCGGATCCCGAGGTCCTCGGGGTGGGGCTGTTCGCGGGACTGGGCATCGGCATCCTGGCCGGAGTTCTCTGGCTGGGCCAGTGCATGACCGGCGGCGCCTATGGCATCGTGGCCGTGCTCCTGGCCCGCGAGCGGGTGAAGAGCTATCTGCTGGTGCTGCTCTACACGTTCGCGCAGTACGTCGCCGAACAGATCGCCATGCTGGTCGTGATGGGGGCCGTTATCTTTGGAGGGGTGATCCTCTTCGAGGGCGGCGACCCCGATCCCTTCCTGCCCATTGTGCTGCTCATCGGCATCGGCGTCCTGGTCCTGGCCGCCCGGGTGCTGCTGGTCAATATCCTGTTGCCGACCTGGATCATGCGCTACGCGGCCCGGAACATGGACCGCTTCCTGCTGCGTGGCGGGTAGGGGAGGGCGCTGGCGGCCGACTCCTAGCGATACAGACCCTTGTCTCTTATGTACGCGGCCACGTCGGCGGGGACCAGCCCGGCGATGTTCCCGCCGCCGGCGACCAGCTCCCTGATCCGGGTGGAGGAGACGTCGCAGGGCTCAGTGTCCACGATTCCCCGGCGCAGGAGAGCCGCGGCTTCCGGCCCCAGCTGGCCCTCGACGGGCCCGAAGTCCGCCCCGGGACCGGGGCGCTCGACGACGACGAACTCCGTCTCGGTGAGCAGCTCCTCCGCGCGGTGCCAGGAGGGCAGCTCGGCGACGGTGTCCGCGCCGATCACGAAGAAGTAGTCGTGCGCCGGCCCCAGCGCTTCGCGCAGCTCGCGCAGGGTGTCGATGGTGTAGGTGGTCCCCTCGCGGCGGAGCTCGGCGTCGGAGACCGAGAGGCGGGGCAGGTCCCGGATTGCCAGGCGGACCATCTCCAGGCGGTCGGCGGCGGGGGCCAGCTCCCCGGGGGCCTTGTGCGGCGGCCGGCCGGCGGGCACCAGGATGACCTCGTCGAGCTCCAGGCGGCCGGCGACCTGCCGGGCGACCGACAGGTGCCCCGCGTGGATGGGATCGAAGC
>CAZONU010000210.1:7055-8707 GCA_964581145.1 uncultured Planctomycetia bacterium | reverse complement strand
CGCGCAGAATCCCGACAAGCGCTGTCCCCGGGCGGCCCGGGAGGCCCCGGGTCCCGCGGCCCGCGGGAAGCGGGCCCACCGGAAGAATGCCTGGTGCAGGCTTTCGTCTGCGTGGCGGACGAGACAGCAAGGGAGAGGGTGAGCGACGAAACACCTGCGGGCCCCCTCGCCGACTGGCTCCGAGGGATGTCTCCTCCGTGCCGAACGCGCGCGGCGGAGCGTCCCGCGGACCGAAGGAATGGAGAGTGAAATGAGGGGGCACAACGCGAAGCAGACCTTCTGCGAAGAGGCGCGCCGCCTGCTGGTTTCGGCCTCTCTTGGCGACAAGCTTCCGCAGGAACGTGGCGACTCGGTCAAGACCCATCTCGCGGCTTGCGAGCCATGTTGCGCGTTTGCGGAGCTCATGAACCGGACCGACGAGCTTCTCTCCGCAGCGCTCGCGGACGCTCGCGGATGGGGGGCCGCCGATGAAGGAGAAACAGACGCGGCGCCCCCCGATGACGTGGTCGCAGGGATCGTCGAGGATGTCCACGGTGGCGCCAGCGCGGCCGCTTCGCGGGAGGGGTTTGACGCTGCTCGAGCCGGCCCGAGAGCAAGCCGCCCCCGGTACGCTCCGTGGAAGCTCCTGGCCGCCTTTGCGGCTTCGCTCCTCCTGGTGTGCCTCTTTCAGGGAGCGCTTCTCTGGCGGATGAGCAGCGCCGCGGCGGGGCCGCTGGGGGAAGACCTCTATCTCCGGGAGAAGCCTGTCCTCAAGCGCATGGAGCGGCTGGGCCGGGAGACAGCCCGGTTCAAGGGGGAGCTGGCCAGAGTAAGGCAGCAGCTGGATGCGGCCATAAGCGAGGTCGCCCGCCGGGCGCGGGACGCTGACGCCTACCTCGCCCACGGGCGCAGGCAGGCGTGCGCCGCGCGAGTGGTCCGCGCCGCCTACGTTCCCCGGAACGAGGCGCGGATCCGCTCGGACGAACTGCCCGCCCTGATGGACGTGGTCCAAGGAACCACACTGTTCTCTTCCGGGCACTATGAGACCGCCAGCGAGTTCTTCTCCCGGGCCGCCGAAGCTTTCTCCGACCGGCAGTTCAGGATCCTCACCCTCTTTGCCCTGGGGACCTCCCAGAAGTGTGCGGGCGAGTACGAAGTCTCGCTGGGGACCTACGACCGGATCCTGCGCATTGTGAAAAGTGCAGAGGCTGCTCCTCTTTCCCCCCACGGGCAACAGCAACCCCCGGGGAAGCGGGATTCCGCCTACCGGGCAATGGCGCAGCACTTCAAGGGATGGAGCCTCTACTGCCTTGCTGAGCGGGACGTCGGGCGCAAGAAGCACGCGGAGGCCCAACACAAGCTCGAGGGGGCGCAGGATTGTTACGGGCGGGCACTGGCCATAGTGCCGACCTACGCCAAGGTGCGCTTCAATCTATGGAAGCTTGAGGGCTTGCGCGCCCGCATATTCACCGCCACCGGCCAGCCGGAGAGGCGGAAGGCGTGCCTCCAGAAGGGAAAGCAGGAACTGCAGCGCGCGGAAGATGACCTCCAGCGCCAGATAAAGAGAAACTCCCGGGACGCCAAAGCCCATTTCTCGCTGGCCATGGTCCATGCGTCGCGGGAGAAAGACGGTCCGGCGCTGAAACATCTCCAGGAGGCCGTCGGCCTTGACG
>CAZONU010000210.1:0-7045 GCA_964581145.1 uncultured Planctomycetia bacterium | reverse complement strand
GTCTTCGATCGATTGGCATCCACCGGCGCCTACCGCAAGCTGATCCAGCGGGCGGGCCAGTTCCGCGACCAGATCACCATGCAGTCACTGTTCACTGATGCGGAGTTCCCCGCGCTGACCGAGGAGCCCCCGGGCACCGGCACGGGCAGGGAGCAGCCTGAGCGCGCGCCTTCCACGCAGAAGACGTCCCAGCCCGGCACGGGTACGGGCTCCACTGGGCGGTAAAGGTGATGTGGAGAAGCCTGGCCCGTCCAGGAAGGCCATCATGGGCTGGGGCGCGGGGATGCTGGCCGTGGTGGTGCTGGCGTGGTTCGCCGGGGCGGTAGCAGTACCGGTATTGCGAACGCGGGAGGCCGTGCGGCGATGTCAGGTCGGGTGGCCGATCAGCGAATGGGAAAGCAAACGGCGTGGGGCGATAAAGAGCCCGGCTGGCCCGGAATCAGCGGCGCGCCATCCAGCGCTGTACCTGTGGCCTGACCCCCGTCCTTGCACCCCGCCGTCCGTCGCCCCGGCAGGATCTTCACGGTCGCGCCCATCGGAGTGAGCGCGAAGAGCTCGCCGGCATCCTCATCGTCCAGCGCGATGCACCCGGCGGTCCAGTCCTCGGAGCTCCCCCGGCCGTGAATGCAGATGGCCCCGCCCAGGGGTGTGTCCCACGGCGGCTTCCGGCGCGCGGAGATGCTTCCGAGTATGGCGCGGTGCCGGGCGGCGGTTATCGCTCCTTCGCGTCGGCCTCTCTCGGCATCCTCCCCGCCCGGGTAGCTGATGCCCAGCGAGGGCCCGTAGCGCCCGGCGGGAAGCTTCTGGCAGACGTAGAACTCGCCTTCCGGCGTGCGGCCGTCTCCCTCGATTCGCTTGTCGCCGACCGGGTTGCGCCCCAGGCCTATCCTGTAGCTCTTGAAGTCCAGCCCGCGGACGCGGACCTCCAGGCGGCGCTCGGCCTTGAAGACTTCGAGGCCCACGTCCTCCGGCCCGAGGCCGGCCAGAAGGTCCCGCTCCCGGCCGTCCGTCCCCCTGACCAGCAACGGCCGGAGAATCAGGGTCATGCCCGGGCGAACCCGGTCCGGGTCCCGAAGGCGGTTGAGGCCCGCAATCTGCTCCACCGTCACGCCGGCGCGGGCGGCTACGGCGGAAAGGCTCTCCCCCCTCTTCAAGGTGTGTGCGTACCGCAGCCGCCGGTCCGCGCGCGGTGTGCTCCCGGCGCGCTGGGGCTTGCCAGCGGCGCCGCGCGGGCCCTTCGCCGCGCCGCGCGCCAGGACCAGCTTGATCCCCGTCACGCCCAGGGCCAGCAGAGCCAGCACTGTGGCGCCGGCACGAAGCTGCTTTCCGGCCGTCACTCCCCTCAACGCGGGCAAGAGCGGTCCCCTCATCCCGCGGCCCCCGCCCGGCCCTCGAGGCGCAGCTTGGCCCGCAGCACCTCGACCACGTATTTCCGCGTCTCCTTGAGCCCGAACATCTCGACGACTTCCGGTCCGGGAAGCCCCTGGCCCTGCCTGACCCACGCGTCGACGCGGTTGGGCCCCGCGTGGTAGGCGGCCAGGACCAGGTGCAGGTCCCTGCGGTACCTGGCGATGAGCATCTTGAGATAGGTCCCGCCGATCAGCGCGTTGTCCCGCCGGTCGAGGAGGTCGAATGTCCGCAGCCTGAGCTGCCCGGCGACCTCCTGGCCGGTCCGGGGCATCACCTGTAATAAGCCCAGCGCGCCCTTCGGCGAGCGCGCGCCGTCGTCGAAGCCGCTTTCGACCTCGGCCACGGCCAGGAGCAGTTCCGGCTCCAGGCCCAGCCGCCGGGCGGCGGCCCTCACCACGCGCCGGTTCTCCGCCCGCCGCCGGTCGCCGCTTCCCCAGGAGATCAGGACGGCGAGAGCGCCGGCCAGCGCGGCAGCGGTGACCGGGATCAACGCCAGGCGGCGGCGGCTTCCTCGGATCAGAGACGGTACTTCTTCAGCCATGCGATCTCCTCGCGCACCTCCGCCGCCCGCCGCGAGCGGGGGTAGCGCGTCAGGTACGACTGGTAGTCGTCCAGGGCCTTCACGTACTCCTTCCGGCGGCGGTGGCACTCGGCCATGTGCAGCAGCGCGTCGCCGTACTTGGGGTGGTTGGGGAAGCTGACCAGGAACAGCTTGATGATGCGCTCCGCCTCGGCCAGCTTGCCCTTCTTGACGTAGGTCCGGCCCACCGCGCACTGCTCGGCAACCGCCTGCGGCGTTCCGGGATACTTCTCGAGGAGCTGGCGGTAGGCCTCGGTGGCGGCGGCGGCGTCCTTGAGGTACCTGGAGTTGATCTCCCCGACGCGCAGCAGGGCCTGGGGGGCCTTGTCGCTGAGGCGGTGCTCGGCGACCACCCGCCCGTAGGCGGCCACCGCCGACCTCAGGAGCTCGCGGGCGCGGGCGCGCTTCTCGTCCTCGTCGAGCCCCGCGGCCCCCGGAGTCCCCGCGAGCCCGGCCGCGCCGGGGGCGAAATCGCGCCGCAGGTCCAGGTCGGCGCGCAGCTCGGCGGAGCCGGCGTCCGCGGCCCGCTTCAGCAGTTCCGCGTCGGGGTCCAGCCCGCCCAGAAGGCGGCCCTCCATCTCGCGGGTGTGCCCCACCCAGAACTGCGCGTCGCCGGCCAGGCGGCTCTCGGGGAAGGCGGCGACCAGCTTGCTGAACTGCTGGCGCGCCGCGGCCAGGCGGCAAAGCCCCAACAAGACAGTACCCGCCGCGTGGCGGGCCTCGGGGGTGTGCGGCGCCTCCGGGAAGCGGTCCGCGGCCCCGGCCAGTATCTTCGCGGCCACGTAAGGGTTCATCCTGTCCCGCACCAGCAGGCCCATGTCGTAGAGCGCCTCGGCCTTCTTCGCCGCCGGCAGGTCCTTCTCGCCAACCAGGTCCGCGTAGCGGATGACCCGCCCCAGAACCGCCAGCTTCTTTCGCACCCCGGACGCGTCCTCGTGCTCCGGGAATCGTGCCAGGTATTTCTCGTAGAGGGAGTCCGCCTCCCGCCACCGGCCGCGGCACTCCTGGCACGCGGCGGCCTCCAGGTGAAAGAGCGCCGCCCGGCTGCTCTCCGGGTACCTGTCAATGAGCCGCCCGTAGGCGGCCGCGGCCTCGGCGAAGAGCTCGGCCTGCCGGAAGCGCCCGGCCAGGAGGCGCAGAGCCCGCTCGTCCCGCTCGTCGGGCAGCAGCAGCCCGGCGGCCAGGCCGGCCGCGGCCAGGGCCGCCAGGATCGACGCCAGGATCTTCCTGCGCCGGGTGCCCAGGACCCGTTTCAGAAGCGGTATTTTTTGAGCCACTCGACCTCCTCGCGGATCTCCTGGGCCCGGGGTGAACGCGGGTATCGTGCGAGGAAGGACTGGTAATCGTCCAGCGCCTTGACCCACTTCTTCTGCCGGCGGTGACACTCGGCCAGGAGCAGCAGCGCATCGGCGGCCTTGGCGTGATTGGGGAAGCTGGTCAGAAACAGCTTCGCGGCCTTCTCGGCCTTGGCCAGCTTCTTGTTCTCCAGATAGTGCTTTCCGACGGCGAACTGGGCGTCGACCGCCTCCGGCGAGCCGGGGTACTTCTCCAGGAGATCGCGGTAGGCCTCGATGGCCTTGTCCGGGTCGTTGAGGTACTTGCTGTAGATGGCACCGGTGCGCAGCAGGGCCCGCTGGGCCATGTCCCCCAGGCGGTGCTTGGCAACCACCTTGCGGTAGGCGGCGACGGCCTCGCGAAGGCCGTCCTGGACCTTCTCCCTGGTCCGGCCCGACTTGAAGAGGTCCGGGTGCGGCTGGTGCCAGGGGGCTCCGGCCGCCCTGGCCGAGGGCCGGAAGAGGCGGCGCAGCTCCAGGTCGGCGCGGAGCCGGGCGGCCTCCAGCGCGGAGCGCCGCCTGAGCACGATCCGGCGGTGGTCCAGCTTGCCCAGGGCGCGGGCCTGGTACTCGCAGGTGTGGCCGATCCAGAACTGCGCGTCGTCGGCCAGGCGGCTGGCGGGATGATCCTTCGCCAGCTTGGAGAACTGCTCGCGCGCGGCGGCGAAGTTCTGCTCGTGGAGCATGCAGGCGCCCGCGGAGAAGCGCGCGTCCGGGGCGTGGTAGGTCTTGGTGAACTTGTCGGCGACCCGGGTGAAGACCTCGGCGGCCTTCTGGCGATTGCCCATCTGCTTGTAGAGCAGCCGGCCCATTTCGTAGAGGGCGTCGGCCATCTTGGCCGGGGGCAGCGAGCCCTCCTCGATCAGCCCCGCGTACTTGACCACCTTGCGAACCGCGGCCAGCTTGCGCCGGGCCTCGCCGGAACGCCGGTAGTGCGGGAACTTCTTGAGGAACATGTCGTAAAGGCGCTCGGCGCGCTGCCACTGACCCAGGCACTCCCAGCAGTAGGCCGCCTCCAGATAGGCGTGGCTGGTCCCGTCGCCCTTGGGGTAGTCGGCGATCAGCCGGCCGTAGGCCGCGGCGGCCTCCTCGAAGAGGTCGTTCCGGCGCAATATCCGTGCTACCGCCAGCAGCGCGTCGTCGCCCAGCCGGTGGCCCGGGTACATGCTCAGGAAGCTCTGGTAGGCGCGGACCGCCTCGCGGAAGCGGCCCCGGGCCGCCAGGTCCCGGGCGATCGCGAAGACCTCCCCGTGCACCAGCCGGCCGCGGACCGGCTGGCGCTGCCTCTGGACCGGCAGCACCTCGCGGAAGTTCTGTTCCTCGCTGCGCAGCGCCTTCAGCGTGTTGGGCCCCAGCACGCTGTCGGACTTCAGACCGTGCGCCGCCTGGAAGCTGGCCACGTCGGGATAGCCCAGCTTGCGGATGCGATCCTGCGCGGTGGTGGGCACCCGGAAGGAGGGCGGGTAGCGGTCCTGGTAGCGCACCAGGACATCAATGGCCCGCAGGGGCATGTCCAGCCGCTGGCGGTACACGGCGGCCAGCCGCCAC
Source organism: uncultured Planctomycetia bacterium (assembly GCA_964581145.1). Taxonomy (GTDB): domain Bacteria; phylum Planctomycetota; class SZUA-567; order JAKLDR01; family JAKLDR01; genus CAZONU01. The sequence continues at coordinate 2,173 of CAZONU010000210.1, read as the reverse complement.
AGGGAATCCGCGCCCAGCGGGTCGGCCGCGAACGACCTGGCCACCAGCCCGTAGTGGTGGGCGGCGCCGTCGGGTCGGCCCCGGCTCTCCAGGATGCGGCCGATGCGCAGCAGCGTGCGTCCCGCCGCGCGGTCCCCGTCGCGCAGAAGCTTCTGGTAGGCCCCGGAAGACCGGAAGAGGCTGCCCAGCGCCTCGGTCTCGCTGCCGGCCAGCAGCAGGAGCTGTCCCTCCATCAGCAGGCCCTCGGCGGCCATGCCCCGCCAGCGCAGCCGGCGGGCGTCGGCGGGGCCTTCGGCGACCAGCTTGCGGCTGGCCGCCTGGTAGGCGCGCACGCCCTTGAGGGCCAGCTTGCCCTTACATGTCACCGCGACGCGCCTGTGGGCCAGCGCGGCGAGCTCACCGGGGGGGTGATCCAGGTCCCAGGCCGGGGGCAGCCCGGCCAGCCGCCCCGCGAGCCACTCCAGGATCCCGCGGTCAGCGAGGAGCGAGACCGACGAGCTCATCTCGCCGCAGGCGGCGCTCCGGCCGGCCAGGTCGGCTGCGGCCCCGTAAGCGGCCAGCCAGGCTCCCAGGGAAGCCCGGCTGGGGCCGCCGCGCTCCGCCTCGAGGAGACCGGCCAGCCGGCGGTGGGCCGCGGAGGCCCGCGGGCTCCTGGGATGCTTTTTCAAGAACTCGCTCAGCGCGGCCATCCGCTGGGCGGGCTGCATTTCCCGGGCCTCCAGCCGGGCCCAGGACGCCTCCGCGGCCAGTGCGGTCCCCGCGGCCGCGGCGGCGACCCGCCTGAGCAGCGCCGCGCCCTGCGGGCGAGTGGCCGCCCTGGCAACCAGCGCCCGGCCCCGGCCCAGCCGGGCCCTCAGCTTGAGATCGGGAGAGCTGGCGGCGGCCTCCGCGGACTTGAAGCTGGTCAGCGCCTCGCTGACCTTGCCGCGGGCCAGCCGCATCCGGCCCTTGAGCATGAGCACCCGGGCCTGCTGGTCGCGCGAGGCGTACGCGACGGTCCAGCGCTTGAGGGCCTCTTCGGCCTCGGCCAGCAGCCCTTTGGCCAGCAGGTCCTCGACCACCTTGAGGAACTCGTCGGTCCTTTCGAAGGCCGGCCGCAGCCTGGCCAGGGCCTTCTTGGCGGTCTCGTTGGCCGGATCGAGCACCAGGGCGCGTTTCCACTCGGCCACCGCGGCGGAGACTTCCATGCGCCCCCAGTGCTCCCGGGCCTTTCCCAGGTGAAGCTTGACGGGGTCCTCGCCGCCCAGCGCCGCGACGGCCGAGAGCAGGGGGAAGAGGATGGTCGCCGCTCGGCGGATCACCGCTGGTCCTCCTTCAGGACGGGGGCCCCCTGCCTTTCCATCTCCTCGAAGTCGATGCCGTAGCGGCCGGCCACCAGGCGCACCGCCGGGCTGTCCGGATGAAGCTCCGCCAGGAGGCGGGCCTTCTTCACCGCCTCCTCGCGGCGGCGCATCCGCGCGAGAACGTCGATCATCGGGCGCAGCACCTCCGATCGGCCGGGCATCAGCCGGTCGGCCTCTTCGAGCAGCCTGAGCGCCGCGGGCAAGTCGGCCTTGAACTGGGCGAGCAGCGCGGCCCGCACCAGGAAGCGCACCAGCCTCTGCGCAGCGGGCCGCCCCTTGGCCGGCCACCCGGCAGCGAGCTTCTCGAAGGCCTTGAGGTCGGCGCCGCTCAGGGAGATCTCCGCCCGGACGGCGAAGGACTCGGGGCCTCCGCCCTTGATCGAGCCCGCCCAGGCTGCGGCGCGCTCCAGGTTGCCGGCGGCCAGCCAGCAGCGGGCGGCCAGCAGGCGCACCGAATCGGGAGCTGCCCCGCCGGCCTCCGCCATGGCGGTCTCGACCTGGTAAAGGGCGGTGTCCGCGCCGGCCGCGCACCAGAACCCCTTTCCGGCCAGGGCCGCCGTCCGGACCAGGATGTGCTTCTCGGTGCGCTCGCCGGGCTTCTTGTCCTTGAGGGGCCCGGCCAGGAACAGCGGGCCGGTGATCCTGCCCTCCAGGAAGAAGGCGCGGGCCAGCTTGAGGTGCAGGTCCTTCTGCCTGTAACCCAGGCGCTGGGCAATCCACAACTGGCGCGCGGCCCAGTGTCCCAGGCCGCTCTCCAGGCGCAGGCTGCCCAGCAGGTAGTGGGCTCGGGGCCACGCCCGGCTGTCCTCGGTGACTTTCCTCAGCTGGAC
>CAZONU010000209.1:0-8718 GCA_964581145.1 uncultured Planctomycetia bacterium | reverse complement strand
ACTCAGATGCGTACAAGCCATGGGGGACATGTACCGGAAGTCCGCCGCAGGCGGAAGCGGTACGTGTCCCCCGAAGCGGGTGCCCTTATTTTTTTCCGGACCGCCTAACCCCCTGAACGGGAAGGACTCAGGTATGTCCGGGCCGGCCGCTCAGGCGCCTGCGGAGCGCGCGTTGAACTCGGTGATGAGCGCGTCGATCTCCTCGACCTGGCCCTGGATGGCGGTCCAGTACCCGCGGTCGCTCCACTGGGCCTTGAGCTCCCCGACGTCCTTGCGCTGCTGCTCGACCCAGGTGAAGTACTTGAGGTTGTGCATGCGGCGGCGGTCGGTGTGGCGCAGCTCCAGCAAGTTGTCGGTGCCCAGGCCCAAAAGATACCGGGCGCGGTCGGCGACGGCGTCCCGCTCGGAGTACTCCCCGTGCGCGGCGCGCATCTCCACGAGGCGGCTGGCGTACAGCTCCATGGAGTCGGTCAGCACGGTGAGGACCACGTCGCCGGCGCCCAGCTCCCAGTACCGGGCGAACTTGACGGCCATGACCAGGTTGGCGATCCCCGAGAAGCCCAGCAGGTCCAGCCCGGCCACGAAGTCCTCGGGGACGCCGCAGGAGGCCAGGTGCCGGCGGCCGGCGGGCTCGTTGAAGAGCCGCGCCAGGCTGACCACCGTCTCGTCGTCGACCGATATTACCATGTCAGTATTACCGACGTTGTGAATCCAGGGCACGTGCTTGTCGCCGATGCCCTCGATGCGGTGCGCGCCGAAACCGTTCTCCATCAGCGTGGGGCACTGCAGGGCCTCGCCGGCGGCGACCTTGAGGCCGCCGAAGCGCCCCTTGAGATAGTCGCCGCTGCCCAGCGTGCCCGCCGAGCCGGTGGTCAGCACCAGCCCGCGGAGCTCATCGTGCGGGCCGAGCTCGCGTTCCAGGACCTCCTCGAAGGCCGCGCCGGTGACCGCGTGGTGCCAGAGGTAGTTGCCGAACTCGTCGAACTGGTTGAAGACGACCACGTCATCGCGGGTCTGGCGCAGCTCCCAGGTCTTGTCGAATATCTCCTTGACGTTCGACTCCGAGCCCGGCGTGGCGATGACCTCCCCGGCGACCTTCGAGAGCCACTCGAAGCGCTCCCGGCTCATGCCCTCGGGCAGGATGGCGATGGACTCGCAGCCCAGCAGCGCCGCGTCGTAGGCCCCGCCCCGGCAGTAGTTGCCGGTGGAGGGCCAGACCGCCTTGTCGCTTTCCGGGCTAAACTGCCCGGTCACCAGGCGGGGGACCAGGCAGCCGAAGGTGGCCCCGACCTTGTGGCAGCCGGTGGGGAACCATCTCCCGACCAGGGCGATCACCCGCGCCTCCACGCCGGTGAGGCTGGGGGGGAACTCGAGGTAGTTGGGCGCGCCGAAACCGCCGCCGGAGGGAGCCGGCTGGTTCTTCCAGGTGATGCGGAAGAGGTTTGCGGGGTCGATGTCCCAGAGGCCCACGGACTTCAGCCGACCGCGCACGGCTTCGGGAATCAACGCCGGGTCGCGCATCTGGGCGAAGGTGGGTATGGCTATCTCCCGCTCGCGGGCGCGGCGCGCGGCGCGCTCCAGGGCTTGCTTGTCCACGGTCAGGTCTATCACGGTGGGTTACTTCTCCTTCGCCTGCCTGTAGCGGTAGACGTACATCTTCCCGTTGGTGCGGCCATCGTGGGCGCTGTGGACCATGTGGGCGTTCCAGCCGGGATGGTAGAAGCCGCTGCGGGTGTTACCCGGCCACTTGGGAAGCCTGGTCGGCGCAGTAGCCCACGCATTCTTTGCGATGTCATAGACAAAGACGCCGGGATGGCTGCTCCGCCTCCCGTGTCGGAACAGCACCACGGCGTCGTTGGCCGCGTCGTAGTGCATCATGGCGGCCTGCGTGCCGTAGGCGTTGCCGTCTTCTCCGGGCTTGCCCTTGGGCTTGGGATCGATGAAGGTGTCGGTCTTGAGGTCGTAGACCCAAAGTGCGTTGGTGTCCTTCTTGGCGACCGGATAGGCGCCGCCGCCCAGGTAGACGCGATCCCGCTTAGTGTCCAGGCACAGGGTGTAGTCGATGCCGAAGGGCGGCGTGGGGCCTTTGGGCTTGACGGCGGTCCAGTCCCCCTTTGCCGCGTCGTAGTAGCGCACCATCGCGGTATTGCCGTACCGCCAGTAGCACCAGGTCTTCCTCCGGGACGGTAGGTACACCAGGCCGCAATAGCGGCGCCGACCTCCCTTGGCCTTGGTTCTGAGGCGCTCCCACGAACCCGTATTCGCGGTCCACATCCACGGGCTGGCATGCGTCCCGTTCAACTTGTCCTTGTTCTTCGCGAGGAATGCCCTCCGCGTCTTGAGCCGCCCGCTCCAGTAGCTCGCGTTGTCAATGGGAATGCACATGAACCGCTGGCGGTGCGTGTCGTATGTAACCTGGGTCCAGGTGTGGACCATGGGGGCTATGGGCAGAGCCCTGCCGTCAAGACTCTCGAAGCCGTCCTTGTTGATCTTCACCTCGCCGTAGCGTTTCACCTCGAAGCCGGGATAGGCGCAGACCCAGGCGTGGGCGTTGGCATCGTAGAAGTAGAGCTCGTCGCCGTAGCGGTCCTTCTTGAACATCGCGCCGTGCGGGCCGTTGCCGAAGAGGAACGCGCCGCCGAGCTTCGGCGCGTAGGGCATCGGCGCCGACCAGCTCCGCCCCCGGGCCGGGCCCCACTTGGGGTCCGCCTTGGGCGCGCCCAGCTCCAGCCAGGAGTTGTCCTTCATGGCCTTGATCTTCGCGACGTGCGGTCCGGGCGCCGAGGGCAGCTTGGCCAGCGGTCCCTTGCGTGCGGCCTTGCCGTTCTCGCCGGCGAGAGCAGTGGTGCTGAACAGAATCAGCATGCAGAGCGAAGTTGCGGTTTTCATAGCGAGTTCTCCGAATCGGCGGCGATTCTCACGGCGTCCCGAGTTGCGCCAACTCCTGGCGGGCCTTCCGGGCCCACTCCGACTCGGGGTAGCCGGCCGTGATCTTCTTGAGGCAGCGGCGCGCGTCGGCCAGCATTCCGGCGCTCCTGTAATTGCGCGCCGCGCTGAACCATCCGGTGCAGACCTGCTTCGGCGTGCGCTTGCGCGCCGGCATCTTTGGCGCGGGCGCAGGTGCGGGCGGCGCGGAGGCGGACTTCTTCGGCGCCGCGGGCTTAGGCTTGGTGGCCGGAGGCTTCGCCGCCGTCTTTCTGTAGCGGCAGACCCAGACCTTGCCGCGAGAGTCGACTACCATCACGTTGCGCGCCGGATCCCAGTAGCCGATGAGCTTGTTCCGAGCGGGCCCCGGCGGGCCCTTGAGCTTGTTCTTGGTCCACTTCTTCTCGCCGGCGTGGTAGGTCCAGATGTGGTCCGGGGTCTTGGCGTCGTAGAGTACTACGACTTCGCCCACCGGGTCGTAACCGATCGGGCTGCTGGCGTCGTGGGCGAGGGGAACCTTGGTGGAGTCCTTGGGCTCGGAAATCACCTTGGTCCAGAGATTCGTGAGCGGGTTGTAGTGGTAGGTGTTGCGTCCTGTCTTGCTCACGTCCGTGGCCACCAGGATCTTGAGCTTGCTGTCCCAGGCCATCACCGCCTCGGAGCGCGGCGTGGTCTTGTTGTGGTAGAGATTGGCGCCCTTATTGGCCTTGAGGTTCCGCCAGGAGTTCTTCTTGGGGCTGTAGACCCACATGCCGTTCGAGAACCAGTTGGCTGAGTAGAAGACCGGTCCGCCGAGGTCGGGGACGTACTCCATGGCTTGGGCGCCACCGATCTTATGGGTCGGGTAGGGCGGCTTGGTCTTGAGCGGCTTCCACTTCTTCTCCTCCGGGTAGAAGAGCCAGAAGGGGTGCCCCCAGTAGAGCTTGGCCTTTTCGGCCTCGCTCATGCCCAGAACGTCGGGAACCTTCTTCTCCACTGACCAGGGATTGGCCCAGATCAGCGCCTTCATGTTCGGGTCGTAGGTCATCTGCCACCAGGTGTGCCAGGTGTCCAGCGGCCCGCCGTTCTTGCTCATGACCACGCCGTCCCGGACGATCGCGGTCTTCTTGGCCCATTCGTGCCAGTTCTTGCGCGGCTTGTTGGGGTCGGGCGCGAAGAGCATCACCCAGGTGTTGGAAGGCAGGTCGTACTCCCAGGCGTCGTTCAGGCGATGCGGCGAGCCGTGATTGCCCCCGCAGAAGATTGCCCGTTTGCGTTCCGGCGCCCAGACGGCCTTCACGCAGAAGTCCCGGCCGACGGGTCCGGTCCGCTCCATGCCGTAGTACTTGCTGGTCGCGTTCCACTTGCCGACCTTCTTGCTTACCGGCAGGTTCGCGCTGGAGCAGTCGCCCAGCGAGTTGAGGATCGTTGTGACTTTGGGATCCGGCGCGAGAACCGGGGTGACTTTGTCTGCCTTCTTTCCATCCTCCGCGGCAACTGCGGTCAAGCTGGTGCACAGAATGAGCGTGAGTGCGACGTGTTTCATGATCTGCTCCTTCATCTACTTGCTGGCTTTCTTATGCCGGTAGACCCAGGTCTTGTTGTTCACGCAGAGCACGAAGGCGTTCCGCGCGAAGTCGTAGTAGCCCATGCCTCGGCCTTTGGGCGGGGCCGCGCCCTTGGGGGCGGCCTTGGACCACTTGGCCTTGGCGAGATCGTAGATCCACAGTGTTGAAGCCCTGCCGTCGTAGAGCAGGCAGACCTTGCCGACCGGGTCGTAAGCGAAGCTCATGCAGCCATAGGCCCGGGCGGGCCCCTTGCTCTCGGAGGCCAGCTGCCACTCGCCCTTGGCCGGGTCGTAGATGCAGGTCTTGACGCCGCCGCCGCGTTTCCCCGAGGCAGCTATCAACACCTTGCGGTCGGGCACCCAGGCCAGGACCGGATCGCCGCCCGGCGACTTGCCCTTAACGGGGAGTTCGGTCCATGCTCTCTTCTTCGAATTGTAGAGCAGCATCCTCGGCCCGTGATAGGCGGCGGCCGAGTACCACAGCGCCCCCTTCAGCGCCGGCACGTAGGCCATGCCGTTGGCGCCGTTCATCGGCCTGACATACTTGGCGATCTTCCCCTTGACCGGCTCCCACTTCTTCTTCTCGGGATGGAAGAGCCATAGAGGCGGCTTGTGCCCCGGCGGGGCTTTCTCGCCAGGCTTGACGAACTTGGCGACGTGTGCCTTGGGAGGGCTGAACCACGAGTTCCAGAAGACCAGCGCCTTCAGCTCGGGGTCGTAGGTGCACTGCTGCCACTGGTGGCCGATGATTCCCGGGCCGCCGCGCTTGGTTACCCATATCCCGTCCTTGAGCTCGGTGTCCGCCCAGTTCTTGAGCGCGCTGTTCTTGAAGCTGTCCGGGCCGTAGAGGCAGACCCAGGTGTTGGAAGGCAGGTCGTGCTCCCAGACGTCGTTGATGCGCATGGTGTTGTGCCCCGCTCCGAAGAACCCGGCGCGCTTGCGGTCGGGCATCCACATCATCTTGACGCTCCAGTCCCGCACCCGGGGACCGGTCCTGTCGAGTCCCCAGGATCGGGCCAGCTTGTTGAGGTCGCCGGTGGTCTTAGCGTTGGGCAGGTTGGCCGACTGGCCGTCGCCGAGGGACTTGAGAATTGCGATCACTTTGGCGTTCGGTGCCAGCACCGGAGTGACCTTCTCACCCGCGACTACCGCGCCAGCCAGGCACAGAACGATGCCTGCAAGACCAGAGAGTTTCATCACTTGCCTTCCAGCTTCTTCAAGGCGGCCTGCAGCAGTGCGGAGACCTCCCTGTTCGTCGCCTGGTCCTTCAGCGCCGCTTTCAGGACCGGCTCGGCCTTCTTCTTCGGCCACAGGGCCACCTGCCCGGCAACGTACTTGACCAGCTTGGCGTCCTTGCTCTTCTTGAGCGTCTCGACGAAGCGCCTGGGGATCGGCTGCTCGGCGCGATTCGTCAGCCGGCCGATATAGACGTTCTGATCCACACTGTTGACGACGATGTAGGCGTTCAGCGAGGGGATGTAGCGGAAGCGGCCGTAGGTGCCTTGCCTGAGCGCGGCGGTGGGCGTGACTTTGTTGGTCGCGGCCGGCTCGACCTTCTTCCACTCCATCTTCTCGAGGTCAAGGGTGAAGAGGTTCGCGCCGCCGCCCCAGCCAACGAGCTTGTCGAGGACCGGGTCGTAGTCCAAGCCGGGGTGAGGGGTCTTGAGGATGTCATTGGGGCCCTTGGGTATGATCGTCTGGCGCTTGGGCTTCTCCCGGCCTGAGATGTCGGCGCCGTAGAAGTCTTTGGGTATAGCCCCGAGGCCCTTACCGATCGCCAAGTACCGCCGTCCGATAGGATCAAGGGCTCCCACGGTCCCGTAGCGACCCGATATGCCCCTGGCCAGCTGCTTCCACTTGTCGGCCGGCGGGTCCCACTCCCAGATGTGGCCGCCCCGGGTGTGCATGAACTCGTGCCCGGTGACCGGGTCGTAGGCGGAACCGCAGGGGCAGTATTTCCCGGACATTGCACCCGGGCGGACGGACTTGGTCTCCCACTTCTTCTTATCGAAGTCGAACTGCCAGGTCGAGTGCCCGCCGCCAACCCCGCTGGGATAGGTGGCGTAGAGGCCCAGGGAAACGAACCTGTCAATGCTGGGGATGTACTCGATGTAGTCGTAGGTGTGCACCGAACGCGGCTTGCCGTCCTTGTAGGTCTCGCCCCGTTCATTGTCCAGCTTCAGGCTGGGGTCGTTGATCCGCTCCCACTTGAGCCTGGGGACGTCGAAAACGTAGATCTCGTTTCCCGCGTAGCCCTTGTGCCCGCCGCCCCAGATGATCAGGCGCTCGCGCTTGGTGTCGTAGGCGCCGCCGCACCATGCGGTCATGATGTTCCGGATGCTGCCGATTCCGATTTCGAAACCGACTCCCTTCTTCGGCCACTTGAAGGCCACCTTCCTCAAGTGGCTGTCGGGCACCTCCAGCCAGTGGCCGGGCTTCAGCTTCACGACCGGGTGGTCCTTGCCGAACTTGTGGCCGTTCTCGCCGGCCGCGGCCGCGCTCAGCAACGCGGCGCAGATCAGAATCAGCGTTCTCATCCGTTACCTCCGACTCTGAGAGTGGTCGGTATCCGCAGAAAAGTGGGAGCCAAGTTGGGTTCGGCGCGGCGCTGCTTGAGCCGGGCCACGGCGGCGTCGGCCATGCGCGCGATGCTCCAGGTGACCAGCGCGGGCACGTGCCCCCGGGGGAAGCGCGAAGTGAAGCTGGACTCGTGCTCCTCCGCGGTGCACCAGCCGACCATCTCGAAGTCCTTGCCGGGGACCATGCCCAGCTCGGCGGCAGCTTCGGCTACCGCCGTGGTGGTGTCCTGCCAGAGCGCCAGGATGCCGGTGGGGCCTTTATTGCGCTTGAGGAGGGATTGGGCCCGCTCGCGCGACTCATGCGCGTTGCCCAGGGGGGCGTCCACCTGGCAGGCCAGGGCCAGTCCGGCGCGGGCCAGGGCGGCGGTCGCCCCGCTGTAACGCTCCAGCACCTGCATCACCCCGTCGGCCGGCCCGGGCCCCAGCCAGCCGATGCGCTCGTGGCCGTTCTTGATGAGGTGCGCGCAGGCCTGCAGGCCGCCCAGGAAACCGTCCTGAAGGACGCAGTCGATCTCGACCGCCTCTTTCCAGGCGTCGACGACCACCACGGGCATTCCCGTATCCCGCAGCGCTGGCCAGAGTTTTTCCATGGCGGTATTGGTGATAACGCCGCAGGCGTTGGCCGCGGTAACCTGTTCGACAATCTGGGCCGCGTTCATGCTGTCGGCGTCGAGGGTCAGCAGCGACCAGCCGCGGGCTCCGGCGACGCGCTGGAACTCCATGAGCAGCGTCTTGTGGAACTGGTCGCGGCCCTCCCCGACCTGGTGCCGGGTGGTGTTGACGTAGGCCACGGGCAGTCCCCGATCGGGGTCGCCGGCACCCGCGCGGACCCGGTAGCCGTGCCGCGGCTTGGAAACCAACAGCCCCTCGGCCTCCAGGACCTTGAGCGCCTTGTTGGCGGTGACCTTGGCCACGCCCTGCCGTTCGGCCAGTTCCCTTACGGGGGGCAGGAACTCCCCGGCCGGGAAGCGTCCGCCGGTGATCTCCTCCCTCAGCCGGCCGGCCACCGCCGCGGCGGTGCGGCCGTTGGCTTCTGTGGCTGGTGGGACAGGGGTGTCTTGCATGAGGACCTCCGGTGGGATATACACCGGGAAGCAGCACTCCGTCAAGAGAATATCCGGGAAATCTGATTCCAGAAAGTCTGGGGGCGGCGCGGCGGCGCGCTAGGCGTTCATTTGCCCTTCATTTATAAGGGTTTGCGCGGCCTGGAACTCGGAGATCTGGCCCGCGGCGGCGGCGGCGGCAAGCTCGCTGAGGCGCTTGGTTCCGGAAGCGCCCCCTGCGGCGCGCTCGGTGAGCAGCTCGGCCAGCGTGCGCCGGATTCTACGCGCCGCGCGAACGCGGCGAAGCTCCTGGCCGAGGCCTTCCCGGGCCAGATGCTCGTGGTGGGACGTGATTGCCGCGGCCAGCTCGGCAACGCCATCGCCCGTGCGGGCGCTGGTGGCCATGACCGGGGTGGGCCAGTCCGGCGCGGAGGGCAGTTCCCGGCGGGCGCGGGTGGGGGCCGAGGCGGCGGAGAGCGCCGCGCGCAGCTCCTCGGCGTAGAGGTCCGCGCCGCCGATGTCGGCCTTGTTCACGGCGTAGACGTCGGCGATCTCCAGGACGCCCATCTTGAGCATCTGGATGTCGTCGCCCATGCCCGGGACCAGGACCACGACGACGGTGTCG
>CAZONU010000208.1:4518-8828 GCA_964581145.1 uncultured Planctomycetia bacterium | reverse complement strand
ACCGTCAACGGCGGGGCCATCCCCGAGACGCTGCTGGAGTCGGAGCTCTTCGGCCACGTGCGCGGGGCCTTCACCGGGGCGGTGGCCGACCGCCAGGGGCGGGTGGGGCAGGCCGACGGGGGCAGCCTGTTCCTCGACGAGATCGCCGAGCTCTCCCCCAGCGCGCAGGTCAAGCTGCTGCGCTTCATCGAGGAGCGCACCTTCGAGCGGGTGGGGGAGTCCAGCCCGCTGTCCGCCGACGTGCGCATCCTCTCGGCCACCAACCGGAACCTGCCGGCGCGCATCGCCAGCGGCATCTTCCGCGAGGACCTCTTCTATCGCGTTAACGTCCTCTCGCTGGACATCCCCCCGCTGCGCGAGCGGCGCGAGGACGTGGCCCTGCTGGCCCAGCACTTCCTGGAGGAGATGGCCACGGAGAGCGGCAAGGACGTGCGGGCCATCAGCCCCCGGGCGCTGGAGGCCCTGGAGGCCCACGACTGGCCGGGCAACGCCCGCGAACTGCGCAACGTGCTGGAGCGCGCCTTCGTGTTCACCGGCGCCGACGCCATCCTGGCCCGGGACATCCCCGCGGACCTGGCGGCCCGGGCCCCGGCCCCCCGGCAGGCGCCCGCGCCCGGCGGGGAGACCGGCCTCCGGGAGCACCTGCGCCGCGAGGAGCGCAGGATCATCGTGGAGGCGCTGGAGGCCTGCGATTGGGTGCGCTCCCGTGCCGCCGGGCGCCTCAAGATACCCCGGAGCACCCTGGTCCGCAGAATGGGGGAGCTGGGCCTCAGCAGATAGCGTCCGATTCTGGACTCCTGGACTCATTGTATCTTGCTATAACAAAGCATGTTGTAGATGTTTTCAGCACCAATGCGTCCGCTAATGGACGCTTCTCCGCGGGCGCGGCGCCGTTGTTTTGCGCAAGCCGCACGATCACGCCGTTTACGCAAAACGCTCCCGTGGCACGACAGGTGCTTGGTACGGACGGGCAAGATCCAGATTAAGGAGACAGGCGATGGCGAAGACGTCCACGGCGGCAGAGAAGCTGGCCCTGCACGGCGGCAGGAAGGCCAAGGCGACCCCTTACGGCACCGGGGCCAAGTACGGCCCGGAGGAGGAGAAGGCGGTGATTTCCGCGCTCCGGCAGGGCACGCTGTTCTACGCCCACGGGCAGAAGACCAAGGCGCTCTGCGAGAAGTTCAAGGAGGTCTACGGCTTCGAGCACGGCGTGGCGGCCAGCTCGGGGACCGCGGCGCTGCACGTGGCCCTGGGCTCGACCGGGGTGGGGCCGGGCGACGAGGTGCTGCTCACCCCCATCACCGACATGGGCTCGGTCATCGGCGTGCTCTACCAGAACGCCGTGCCGGTCTTCGCCGACCTGGAGCCCTACACCTTCTCGCCGGACCCCGATTCGATTGCGGACAGGATTACCGAGCGCACCCGGGCGATCATGGTCATCCACCTGGGCGGCAATCCCGCGGACATGGGCCGCATCATGGAGGTCGCCAACGAGCGAGGCGTCCCGGTCATCGAGGACTGCGCCCAGGCCTGGATGACCTCACTCGACGGCCGGCTGACCGGCACCTTCGGGACGCTGGGCTGTTTCAGCCTCAACGAGTTCAAGCACATCTCCGCCGGCGACGGCGGCCTGGTGGGTACAAACGACGCCGAACTCGGCCGGCTGGCCGCGCTGTGGGCCGACAAGTGCTACGACCGCACCAGCCACCGGCGGGACCCCGAGTTCCTGGCCCCCAACTACCGCATGAACGAGCTGACCGCGTCGGTTTCCCTAGCGCAATTCGAAAAGCTCGCCGCCGTCACCGACCGGCGCACCGCGCTGGGCCGGCGGCTGACCGCGGGCATCGGCGGCCTGCCCGGCGTGCATCCCTTCCAGGAGCGCAAGGGCGGGCGCTGCACCTACTGGTTCTATCTCTTCCGCATCGACCCCGGCGAGCTGGGCGCCGGCCGCGACGAGTTCGTGGAGGCCCTCAAGGCCGAGGGGGTGGCCTGCGACCCCGGCTACACCGGGGACGTGATGTACAAGTACCGCTTCTTCCGCGAGCGGAACGCCTACCCGCACTCGGAGTATCCCTTCCGCGACCTGAAAACCGGCAAGCTGGTCGAGTACCCCGACGGGCTCTGCCCCGAGGCGGAGGCGATAGTCGACACCTGCGTGTGGATGCCGCTCAACGAGCACTTCACGGAGACGGACGTCGACGAGGTGGCCGCGGGGGTGCGCAAGGTGGCGGCCCACTTCCGCGCGAAGAAAGAGGGAGGCGGCGCTTAGGTGTCAGTCCGCCGAAGCCTTGGGCGAGCGGGCCGTGCCCACCGGGCTGAGCGCGAAGAAGAGGATCACCCCGGCCTCCAGGGCGAGGAGCGCGGCCAGCAGCGACGGCCCCCAGGCCCGGTAGAGGTGGCCCATGCCGGCCAGCGCGCCGCAGGCGATGAGCCGGCCCACCGCCCCGTGCGCGCCCCACAGGCGGTTGCGAACCTTCTCGGGGATGGTGTTGGTCCAGGCCCCCAGGATGGCCGGCCCGGCCAGCGCCCCGCCCAGCGCCCAGAAGAACGCGCCGGCCAGCACGACGGCCAGCACCCAGGAGCTGTACCCGGGCTCGCCGAGCAGCAGCGCGGCCAGCACCAGCGTGCCGGCGGCCATCATGGCTCCGGAAAAAACGAAAAAGCGCCGCGTGTTCCGCGAGGTTATCAGCGGGGCCAGCAGGATAATCGCCCCCAGGCGCACCACGCTGGTCACCGCAGGCACCACCGAGAAGGCCGGCTTGGGGACCTCCAGGTGTTCCATGATGTAGAGGGGCACGAAGCTCATGCCGATGAGCACGTCGAGGTTGAAGCAGATCAGCGCGAGCATGAAGCTCCAGGTCTTGCGATTCAACAGCGTCCTGAAATAGGGCCGGAACTGGTCGCCCAGCGCCTTGAAGAGCCCGCGGGTCTTCTTCTCGGCGGCGGGGATGTCCGGCAGCAGCCGCCAGCGGATCAGGATGCCGACGGTCATCAGCGCCGCGGCGGCGAAGTAGACCCCGCGCATGGCCGGCACCAGCCCGTACCTGGCGGCCAGCCAGCCGCCCAGCGGCGGGAAGATGATCCCCGGCGCGGTTATGGTGATGAACATCATCCCGTAGGCCGGCGCGCGGCGCTCCGGCTGGATCCCGGAGACGAACATGCCGTGCCAGGCGGGCACGCAGGCGGTCATGAAGCTCATCAGCGCGCTGGACAGGTAGAAACACCAGGCCTGCCCCCGCCCGGCCAGGGCCAGGGCCAGCATGGACCCCGGCCAGGCTATGGCGTCGAAGAGGGTGATGCTCCGCTTGTAGCCCAGCCGGTCGGTGAGCCAGCCGCCCAGCAGGAAGCAGACCATGCTCCCGCCGGTGAGCACCGCGGCGATGTAGCCGACCTGCACCTCGCTGAGACCCAGCTCGCGCGCGTAGATCTGCTGGTACTGCCGGGAGATGGCCAGGGGGATCAACCACAGCGAGTTGGTCCAGACCAGCACCGCCGCCGGGCCCTTGAGGCTGCGCCACATCCGGCGGACCTTGAGCCACTGGAACTTCGCCAGCACGAACGGGCGGCGGCGCAGAGCGTCGTAGATGCGGACGTCGCGGGGGCCGATCAGGCCGCGGCGCGGGGGAGTCTTCTCTGGCGCCGTCATTTGGCGCGGGATGCTAGCACCGCCCGGAGGCCATTCAAGAACAGTTTCAATTTTGCCGGTGTTTCACGGCGCGACTTCTGAGGAGGCGGTTACATGAGCGTGACAGTCGAGGACAAGCCGGCGATCCTGGGCGGCAGGCCCGCCGTGACCATCGAGCAGGACGAACTCTTCAAGTGGCCGCGCGTCGGCGAGGAGGAGGTCGAGGCCGCCGCGGCGCTCGTTCGCCGGGGCGAGCTTTCCATCAGCGAGGAGACCCTCACTTTCGAGCGCGAGTTCGCGGATTACGTCGGCACCAAGCACGGGCTGGCCTGCAACAACGGGACCGCCGCGCTGCACTCCGCCTACTTCGCCGCGGGCATCGGCCCCGGCGACGAGGTGCTGGTGCCCACCTACACCTTCTGGGGCAGCGCCATGGAGATATTCTGGTGCGGGGGAATCCCGATCCTCTGCGACTGCGAGGCCGAAACCCTGGGCATCGACCCCGCGGACATGGAGCGGCGCATCACCGATCGCACCAGGGCAGTGATCATCGTCCACCTCTGGGGCCTGCCCTCCAAGGTCGAGGAGATCAAGGCGGTGGCGAAGAAGCACAATCTGAAAGTCATCGAGGATGCCAGCCACGCGCACGGGGCGACCTATCACGGCAAGAAAATCGGCCCGCTGG
>CAZONU010000208.1:0-4508 GCA_964581145.1 uncultured Planctomycetia bacterium | reverse complement strand
CTGGGGCACTACGAGCGCGTCGCGGGCCTCTCCGACAATTACAGCCGCTACAACCGCACCTGCTTCGGCTTCAAGTACCGCATGCACCCGCTGGCCGCGGCCATCGCCCGCGTGCAGCTCACCAAGCTGGACAAAATGAACGCGACCCGCAACGCCAACGTCGACCGCCTGGCCGCGCGCCTCCAGAAGCTGGGCCTTGACACCTACCGCGCGCCGGAGGGCGTCGAGCGCGTCCACTACGAGTGGGTGATCCGCTACCGGCCGGAGCGCTTCGCCGGCGTTCCCGTAGACCGGTTCGTGGAGGCCCTCGCCGCCGAGGGCGCCAGGGTCAGCGCCAACCGCTACGCGCGGCTCCACGACCAGCCGCTCTTCCGCGAGCTGGCCGCGGGGGGCGAGTCGCTCCCGCCGCAGTTCCGCGCCGCCGCCGGCCGCGACGACTACGACCCGGCGGGCTTCCCCACGGCCAACAGCCTGGTCGACAACCTGCTGCGCGTGCCGGTGGCCACGGCTCCGGCCGAAGGGCTCATGGACCAGTACGCGGAGGCCTTCGAGAAGGTGGCCGCCTCGGCGGGCAAGCTGTAACTCACTTGTGACCCGCCGCCCTCCCAGCTAGGCTGGGCGGCGGAAAGGAAAGCGCCTTGGAAGTCCTGGACTGCTGCGTCACCTATGGCCGGCCGGCGGTGCCGCCGGGCCGGCCTTACACCTCCACTGACGAGCTGCTCGCCGAGATGGACCGGCTGGGCATCGCCGAGTGCTGGTGCGCCGACTGGCGCGCGCTGGAGAACGCCCCGGCCGTCGGGAACGGGATGTTGAGCGAGGAGCTCGCCGGCCAGCAGCGCCTGCACCCGGTCTGGACCGTCCTGCCGCCGGGCACCGGGGAGACTCTTCCACCTCAGGAGCTGCTCGCCGAAATGTCCGCCGCCGGGGTGGGGATGGTCCGCGCCGAGCCCGCCCGCCACGGCTGGTCGCTGGCCGAATGGTGCGCGGGCGGGCTCTGGGAGGCGCTGGAGGCGGCGCGCGTCCCGGTGCTGCTCGACGCCGCCGGCCGCTGGGACGGGCTGGACACGATGCTCTCCGCCCATCCCCGGCTTCCCGTGATCCTCACCGGGACCGGCTATCGCGCCGCGCGGGTCCTCTACCCGCTTTTCGCGCGTCATGAGAACCTCCGCGTCGAAATTTCCAGCTACGTGGTCAACGAGGGGCTCCGCGAGGCCGCCGGGAAGTTCGGCGCCGGGCGGCTGCTCTACGGCTCGAACGCCCCGAACATCTGCATGGAGGAGGCCCGGGGCACGCTGAACTTCTCGGGACTGGGCGACGCGGACAAGTCCGCGGTGGCCGGCGGCAACCTGCGCGCGCTGCTGGCGGAGGCCAAGCTGTGACCGCCTACATCGACGCCCACGCGCACCTGGGCGACTACGGGCCCATGCACGTGCCCCGGAGCGCGCCCGACGACCTGGTCCGCCGCCTGGACGCCCTGGGCGTGGAGCGCCTGCTGGTAGCCCAGAACGCGGCCTTCTGCTCCGATTACCGCGAGGGCAACAGGCTCTCGGCTCAGGCTTCAGAGCGCCACGCGGGCCGGCTCTTCTTCTACGCGGTGGTCAACCCCAACTACCCCGGCGAGACCGGGGACGAGCTCGACCACTTCGCCGCCAAGCGCGGCTTCGTGGGCCTCAAGCTGCACGCCGCGGTCCACGAGCACCCCCTGGAGGGCCCCGGGTACGAGGCGGCCTGGAAGTTCGCGGAGCGGCGCGCCTGCCCGGTGCTGATCCACTACTGGGACCCCAGCGCGCACTGCGGGCCGGGCAACCTGAAAGAGGTCGCGACCCGGCACCCCGACGTGCGGATAATCGTCGCCCACCTGGGCGGCTTCGGCACGAAATATCGCGAGCTGCCCGGCCTGGCCGCCCGGCATCCTAATCTCTGGTTCGACACCTGCTGCTCGCGTAGCTCCCGGGGGACGATTCCCTGGCTCGTGAAAAACGGTCTCGGCCAGCGGCTGCTCTACGGCAGCGACATGCCCTTCATCGACCCCGGCGCGCAGCTGGGCAAGGTGCTCTACGCGGACATCCCCGAGGAGGTCCGCGCGGCGATCCTGGGCGGCAACGCCCGGCGGCTCTTCGGATGGGAGGAGTGAGTTGCGCCTCATCGACAACAACTGCGTCTTCGGCCGCTGGCCCCGGGAGGCCCGGGACGTTTCCGCGGACCGATTGCTGAAAATCCTGTCCGGCCTGGGCATCGAGAGGGGCCTGGCCGTCAGCCTGCGCGGGGTCTTCTACGACCACGACGAGGGCAACGCCGAGACCCTGGAGGTCTCGGCCGCGCACGACGCGATCGAGCCGGCCGCGACCATCACCCCCCGGCGCTACAGCGGGAAGGAGAGCCTCCCCGGAAAGCTGAAGGAGCAGGGCTTCCGCATGCTGCGGCTTTTCCCGCACGTTCAGGAGTGGACCCTCCAGAACGTCCTGGTCGAGCGCATCTTCGCGGAGTGCGCCGAGGCCGGGCTGCCGGTGGCCTTCCCGGTCCGCAAGCAGCCCGACCTGGCCAGCAAGGTCGCCCGCCTGGCCCCGCCGGGCTGCCGGGTGATCCTCTCCGACGTCTACTACAACCCCATGGTCGAGTGCGTGGAGGTCATGCGCCGGCGCGAGGAGTTCCTGATGGAGATGGGCCACACCTGCGTGCCCGGCTCGGTGGAGTTCTTGTGCAGCGAGCTGGGCGCCGGGCGCCTGGTGCTGGGCACCGGCCAGCCGCTGGAGTCCGGCCGCGGGGCCATCGAGGCCATAAAGCGCGCAAACATAAGCGACGAGGACAAGGCCGCCATTCTCGGGGGCACGCTGGCCGGCCTGCTGGAGGAAGTCAAGCCATGAGCGCGGTCACGGAACTCCTTCCCGGCGTCGAGGTCGTCGACGTTCACGGCCACTTGGGCCGCTGGGGCTATCCCTGCATGACCGGCGACGTTGACGAGCTCCGGCGGCTGCTGGACGCCTCCGGATTCAGCAAGGTGATCGTCTCCTCGGGGCTGGCCATCTGCTACGACGTGCCCGAGGGCAACGCCGACGTTCTCCACGCCGTTGAGAGCGACGAGCGCATCTACGGCTCGGTGGTTTTTAACGCGCACTACGCAGAAGAAAGCCGCGCGGAGATAGAGCGCTACGCGGAGCATCCCCGCTTCGTCTCCGCCAAGATCCACCCGGCCTACAGCGACCTGGCCATCAACGCGCCGGAGAACCTGGCCATGTTCGAGCTGTTGACGGAGAAAAAGCTGCCGTTGACCTCGCACACCTGGACCGGCGACGGGGAGCGCGCCGCGGACGCGGCGAAGCGCTTCCCGGAACTGCCGTTCTTCTGGTTCCACGCGCTGGCGGCCGACTACCGCCAGGCCGCCGCGCTGGCCTTTGAGTTGCCCAACGTGCACCTGGAGTTCGTGACCAGCACCCAGGAGCGCGGCAAGGTCGAGGACCTCGTCCGCCTTTTCGACGTGGACAGGTTATTCTTCGGCACCGACCAGACGCTTTTCGATCCGGTCCGCCCGCTGGGCGCGGTGCTGGAGGCCGAGATCAGCGACGAGGACAAGCGCAAGATCCTGGGCCTCAACGCGCTGCGGGTCTTCGACTTCGAGAAGGGCTGAGCGCGCCGGCGCCTTGCCCGCGGCGGAGGGGAGGGATATAGGTGACAGGACAATACGCAAAGTGAGCAAACGAAATACAGTGCTCATCACGCCGTACTTCGAGGACCCTCGCATCGCAGGGCTTGTCGAGGGGACCCGTTACGAGAGTTGCCCAAGATTAACGGATCCCTTCTTCGATGAGAAAGAGCATCTGATGGGACTGATTGCGGAGGCGGATGAGATGGTCTACGTCCTCACCAAGGAGTGTGCATGGTCGTCCGATTACAGGGCCATGATATGCGTCTCTGAGGAATTCGTTAAGGGCAAGAAGATAGAGGTTGTCCTGCTTGACGGGATAAGCCTTGACGATGAAATTTGGGACGGGTTGGACTTCCTGCGCGCGGCTCCCGTCCTTGCCCTTTCCTAAATCCTCGCCCCAAGAAGATTGACTAACCGCCCGGCCGGCAGGGCTGCGGATTCCCTTGCGGGCGGGCCGGTTTCCCCGTAAAACGGTCCTCCATGAAGAGAAAAGGCCTCCTCTGCATCGCGCTCCCGCTGACCGCTGCCGCGCTGGGGCTCTTCGGGGCGGGGCTGTGGCTGGCGGAGCCCTGGTCCGGCCGGCCGCGGGTGGCGGCCCTCAGCGGGAAAGTCCTGCTCGGAAAAGACCCGGCGGAGATCGGCCGGGTCCTCGACGTGGGCGCCGCTTTGCGCGTGACCTCGCCCGACGGGTCAGTCACGATCCGCTACGACGACGGCACGCTGCTGACCCTCGCCGGCAGGGCCGAGCTGGCCCACCAGGGCCGCTCGAACCGGGCCAGGTGCTTCACGCTGAATCGCGGCGAGCTCCGGGTCGAGGCGGGGGCGGAGGCCGTGCTCGTGGTGGGTTGCGCGCTGGACGAATGCC
>CAZONU010000207.1:0-8831 GCA_964581145.1 uncultured Planctomycetia bacterium | reverse complement strand
ACAAAGACGCTAAGTGACGCGTTTTCCAGGAGAAGATTTTCCAACTTTTTCGGCCCATGGGAACAGGGTCTTTCACCACCGAGGCAAAAAGGGCCCCCAAACGCTCTTTTGATGCATTGAGAAAAGGCGGTTTTTCTGGTTCGGGAGCCCCGGTTTTCAGCTTTCCGGCCCCCTGGTCCCTAGTCCCTGGTCCCTGACCCCTGAGGTTATCCTTGACGCCCGCGCCTGGCGGGACCATACTGAATAGGGGGGAAAGGGAATGGGGCGGGGAATTAGTGTTATGTTCCCGTCAGAATAGCGGTCATGAAGAAGAAGCCAACCAAGAAAACCGAAGCTACTAACAAGAAGGGTGAATTGAAACCTGGTTACTTGCGTGATTTCATCAGCGGGCAGCCCGTCAAGGCAACTCCTGAGGAAGTCGATGCGGTACAGGTTTTCTCCCGACGTCTGGTTGAGGACTACGGCTATCCGACATCGAGCATCCAAACTCGTCCTCAGCACCGAGTGCGCAAGCGACCGTCGGATGAAGAGAAATCCTATCCCATAGACATCGCCGTCTTCCGTACCAGCAAGAAGACCGAAGGCGACCTCTTCATGGTCGTGGAGTGCAAGAAGAAGAACCGGAAGGACGGAGTTGCCCAACTTAAGCTATACCTCGACATGTCCGCCGCTGACGTGGGTGTCTGGTTCAACGGTGACGAGCATGAGTACCTGCGTAAGATTCACCACAAGGACGGCTCGCGCACCTATGAACCTCTGCCGGCCATTCCTCGGCACGGACAGCGTATCGAGGATATCGGTCTCTTCAAACGCAGGGACCTCAGGAGACCGTCGAATCTCAAGGCTGTCTTCCGCGATTTGCGCAACCATCTCGCGGGTATGACCACGGGAATCACGCGCGATGAGGCCTTGGCGCAGGAAATCATAAACATCCTGTTCTGTAAGATTCTCGACGAGCAGGAGACAGAACCGGGGGAGACTGTCACGTTCCGTGCCGGTGTCGGAGAGAAAGCCGAGGCAGTCCGAAAGCGTATCCTCAAGCTGTTCGAGCGTGTGAAGACCGCCACGTTTGAGGATGTCTTCGACGCCAGCGACACAATTAGCCTTGACGCCGAAAGTCTGCGGTACGTGGTCGGTGAACTGCAAAACTACTGCGTCATGGAGGCCGACAGGGACGCCATTGGCGACGCCTTCGAGGTATTTATCGGCCCCGCCCTCCGAGGCTCGGAAGGACAGTTCTTCACGCCAAGGAACGTTGTCAGGATGATGGTCGAGATTCTCGCCCCCAAACCCGGCGAGAAAGTCATCGACCCGGCTTGCGGGTCCGGCGGATTTCTTATTTGTGCTTTGGAGCACGTTTGGGCACTCCTCAAAGATGAGGCCAAGCGGAAGACATGGAACGAGCGTCTTCTGTTCAAGCGCGAAGTGGAGGTCGCGACAGATTGCTTCAGGGGAATTGACAAAGACGCTTTCTTGTCCAAAGTCTGCAAGGCGTACATGGCACTGGTGGGTGATGGGCGTGGCGGTGTTTTCTGTGCCAACTCCCTCAGTCGGCCCGAAGAATGGCACCCGGTCATGCTGGACAAGATTGGCTTGGGCCAGTTCGACATCGTGCTGACAAATCCCCCTTTTGGCAACAAAATTGTGGTCAAGGGGAAATCTATCCTATCACAGTTCGATCTTGGATATAAATGGAAGAAGAACAAGGAAGCGGATTCTTTTGAGAAAACCGGGAAGCTGCACGATAAACAACCGCCGCAGCTTCTCTTCTTGGAACGATGTCTTCAGCTCTTGAAGGATGGCGGTCGGCTTGGAATCATTATGCCGGAAAGCGTCCTCGGCAACCCATCCTACCAACATGTTGTAAGGTTCATCCTGAACCGATGCCTGATACTGGGCGTGATTACGATGCCCGAAGCGCTTTTCAAGACAAGTGGCAAGGGGGGGACCCATACAAAAGTATGCGTGCTTTTGGCTCAGAACAAAAGACCTCACGGCTCATACGATATTTTCATGGGAGAAGCAAGGTGGTGCGGACACGACTCTCGTGGAAATCCGACGCTGCGGAAGAATGCTCAAGGAGAACTGGAACTTCTCGATGATGTGCCGACTATCCTTGCCCGATACAGGGACATTATGAGTGGAGCTCAACCCAGCCGAGATCACTTGGGTTTTATGCTTCGTGCTGACGAAATCAAGAACGGCATATTGGTCCCAAAGTACTACAATCCTGAAATTGAAGACGACCTACGCCGCCTCAGAGTCAGCCATTCCCTTGTCACTCTCGGCGACTTGGTAGCGGAGAAGAAAGTGTCTGCTGACACCGGAGTTGAAATTGGCAAGATGGCATACGGTACAGGCATGATACCTTTTGTGCGAACGTCTGATATTTCAAATTGGGAAATAAAGACAGATTTTAAGCATGGAATAAGCGAAGACATATATTCGGAATACAAGAACCGCGTAGACGTCATTCCAGGTGACATACTGCTCGTGCGGGACGGGACTTACTTGATTGGCACAACCGCAATCGTTACGGAACAAGATGTTCCGATGCTGTACCAGAGTCACATATACAGGTTGCGTGTCTCGGCGCGCAGCGGCCTTGACCCTTGGCTGTTATTTGCTTGCCTCAATGCTCCCATAGTGAAACGGCAGATTCGCGCGAAGCAATTTACGCAAGATATTATCGACACGCTCGGAAAGCGCCTTTTCGAGATAGTCTTGCCTATTCCCAAAGACGAGAAGATACGAGAGACCGTTGCCCAAGAAACCCGTCGGATTATCGAGACGCGCGCTCAACTTCGCAACCGCGCCAGGCAGATTGCACTTGAAGTCGAAGGAATAGAAAGTCCCAGCAACGGGGACATTGGGTAGTTCCGGCGGAGTCCCGGGGCCACAACACCTAATTCCCCTGCCTCTTGACTCTAGGGGGAGAATCCGGGGAGAGAATCCGGGGACGGTTACCGATTTAAGAGAGAATCCGGGGACGGTTACCGATTTAAGGGACGGGCTATTCCGGTGACAGCCCTAGCCTGTCAGGGGTGGAGGCCCCCGGTGGATGTTGGAGCGCGCCACCGCGCCTCTTTCTTCCTTTGCGACCGGCGGTCAGACAGCCCTCCGTGCCAAGCCGTTGACTTCCGGCGGTTCTGTGAGTACGCTTGGTGGGGAGAAGTGGGAGCAGTTGGGGGCTGCGGGAAATGGGTAAACTGACTTCGGGAATCAGGGCAGAGAGGTACTTGCGACCAACTCCATGCCCGGATAGACTAAGTCTGTGGACAGAATCATTCTTACACACCACGTCGGGCTACGCATGACGCAAAGGAGAATCACCCGACAGAACGTTCAGGATGCGATTAACTACGCCGATGACATAGCAAGAGAGGTTGACGGGAAGACATTCAAGGCG
This sequence comes from uncultured Planctomycetia bacterium, assembly GCA_964581145.1. Classification (GTDB taxonomy): domain Bacteria; phylum Planctomycetota; class SZUA-567; order JAKLDR01; family JAKLDR01; genus CAZONU01. Next base: position 5,422 of record CAZONU010000207.1, on the reverse strand, counting down.
CGAAAAAAGATGGATTACCGAACGCTTCGAGTGGTGTTCATACAAAGGAAGGCGGGAGCACCCAAGATTGTAAAGACCGCCTACTGGGAGGATAGACTATGAGCCCAGGAATCACCCCCCCAGAGCATCTGGAGGTCATGGTGTCTACGGATGAGCGCGGGGAATTCCTCGCAGCGTATGTGCAGATACGAGATGGCGAAGTCGACCGCACTGTGGAGGTCGCCGACGGGAAAGTCCTTCTTGACCTTGACGCCAATGGTGTGCTGCTCGGCTTCGAGATACTGGAACGCTGCAATGGAACGCTTGTCGAGCAAGTGGCCCTGCAACATCATGTACGCCGACCACAGAGAATAGTCAACCACCCCAGCCTCGCGCGGATTCTTCGCCCGATTGCTGCTGGATAACCAACGCTTCGTATTCCGGCCCCCCCCCAACACCTAATCCCCCCCCTTCTTAACTCCAGACTGTAGTCTGTAGACTGGAGACCGCAGGAACCCTTGACCAATCCCTTGGTGTGGGCTATGTTCCCCGTATATGAAGACGCTCGATTCGTGAAACGTGAAGAGTGAAGCGTGAAGGGTGAAGAGTGAAGCGCGGAAAGAAGAAGTGACGGAGCAGGATTCCTCGCCCGCTTCACGCGATACGCTTCACGCTTCACCGCGCGCAGCGAAGCGCGCGCGGCGGATGATCGTCTGGCTGGTGGCCGCGCCGATTGTGATTCTGCTGCTGGCCCTGGCCGGCGCCAACCGGAAGACCTTCCACCTGGCCTACGCCAAACACCTCATGAGCAGCAGCGACGCGAGCGATCAGCGCAGGGGCACCTACATGGTGATTGACACGCACGTGCGCAACGGCATGACCCTGCAAGAAGTGCGTGAACTGCTCAGGCCCGCTGAACTCGTCAAGGCCCACACGGAAGATCAGCCGTACCTTCGCGGTTGGTCGGTGGTCGTAGTCGGTGAGGGATACAAGATCAACCCACTATGTACTCTTTACTTCGATGAGCAGGGACGACTAATCTTCAAGCCTGTCGATTAGCCTGGCAATCCTGGGATCATTCCGATCATCCGGTGACACCCACCGTTATTGCCCGGGGCATCCCGGCCGTAGTGGCCCCCCGAAAGCAAGACACTTTTACGCGGCGGTCACTGGCTCCCCTTGACCGCTGTCGAATACCCCGCGGATTCGAAGCCGCCGGAAACCCCCTACCCGAAAGCCGCCAGGCGGGCCATGCTCCAGAGGCGGGCCGCGTGGCGGAATATGCCGCGTAAGGGACTGATATTGCGCGCCGCGAGCGTCCTGGCGCGGGGCAGGAGCGCGCGGCGCAGGAGGGCCCGCTTGTAGCCGCCGCTCGCCGGCAGCGCCAGGGCCAGCAGGAACTCGGCGCGGTCGGGGAGCTGCTCCCGGGCGAGCCGCTCGAGGAGATTGCGCTCCAGCCGGCCGAGCCGCTCCGGGCGCAGGGGGTCAAGCAGCGCCCCGGGCGGGTCAGCGAGATTCAGCCGCCCGGCGAGCACCAGGGAGTGAAAAAGCAGCCGGCCGGCGCCGCTCCGGCGGGCGTCCTCAGTGAGCCGGGCGGGATCCGGTTCGCGGCCCAGGAGCACGGCGATGTCCAGCAGCCAGACCAGCTTCTCGAAGACGTGCACGCCCAGCCCGTGCGCGGCGGCCAGGAGCAGCTGGTCCCCGGTGCCGGGCGCCGGGAGGGGCAGGCCCTCGACCCGGGTCGCGCGCTCGAAGATCGCGCCGAGATCCAAGCGCACGGGACTCAGCTCCTCGGGCACGTCGACGACCCCGGCCAGGTCGCTGCTGGAGGCGTGCAGGTCGACGATCTCGCGCTCGCCGCGCCGCCAGGTGCGGTCGACCCGCTCGAACTTGCGGTAGCCGAGGGCGGCCAGCAGCTCTCCCCAGCCGGCGAGCTCTTGGCCTTTGACAAGTAAATCGATGTCGGCGGCGGGGCGCAGGCCCGGGTGGGGGTAGGCGGTGTGGTCCAGGGCGGCGCCCTTGACCAGGACCGCGGCCAGCCCCTTCTCGCGGGACTTCCCGGCGAGCTCGGCGAGGGCGGCCTCCAGCACCAGCGAGCGGGCCGCCTCGGCCCGGGCGGCCTCGCGCAGCGGCGCGAGCTTCTCCTCCGCGGCGTCCAGCCTGCCGGCGGACTCCAGCGCGACCGCCGCGAGGCCGTGGGCCCGCGCGGCGCGGGCCAGCTCCGCGGGCGGCGTTTTTTCAAGAACTTCGCGCGCCTTCCCGGCCGCAGCGGGGCGCTTTAGCCAAGCGGCGGCCAGGGCGATGAGCGCCTCGCGCGTCACCGGGAGCTTTCCAGCATCTTGAACAGGCGGTCCAGCGCCCCCTTGCGGTCGGCGTAGCGGACCCGGCAGGTCGGGGCGCTCTCGGCGAGGTCGCCCAGGCGGTCGAGCAGCTCCTCGTAAAGCGGCGCGCCGGGGGGGAAAACCGCCGCCAGGGTCGCCCAGCGGGCCGGCGAGAGCGATTCGAGCTCCAGCCTGGGGGTGCCCCGCGCGGGGACCAGCAGCGCGGCGACCGGGCAGCCCCCGGCCGGCGCGTAGGACTTGCGCGACAGGTTGTGCTCCAGCGGCGGCCCCCAGGCCAGCCAGCGCCCGGAGTCTTTTCGCAAGAGCACCAGGTCGTCGGCCAGCGGATCGGCGCCGGCCTCCGCCGCGCGCCCCAGCGCGGTGCTCTTGCCGGCGCCGCCGGGCCCGCAGAAGAGGTAGGCGCGGCCGCGGTGCCGCGCCGCCGAGGCGTGCAGGGCCAGGCCCTTCCCGCGCCGGGTGGCCAGCAGTATGGAGATCATCCGCAGCAGGCTGATGAGCCCGTCGTACTCCTGCCCGGGGAGCAGCGCGGCGCGGCACTCGCCGCGGCCCAGGTCGATGCGGGCCAGCACCGCCGGCGAGGCGAAGGTGTAGCGCTCGCGCCCGGCGTCGGCCAGCCCGTAGCGCCCCCCGGTGGTCGGCGTGCCGCGCCGCTCGACGCTCACGCGGAAATCGACCGCGCCGGCGGGGCGGTCTCCCCCCGGCGGGGGCAGCAGCCCCAGCAGGTCGGCCGGGCCGCCCAGCTCCAGAACGAAGCCGGCCGCCGGGACCCGCCGGGTGCGGCGCTGGTCGGCGAGTCCCGCGTGCCTGGCCAGGCGCCGGCCCAGCGCGGCGGCCGGGCCCGACAGGCTGACGGCCAGCCCGGCCAGGCGCGAGGCCAGGCCCTCCAGCCCGGTGCGCCGCCCGCCGCGCTCGACGGCCACCGCCCGGCCGATCAGGTCCTCGGGGCCCACCGGGGCGTCCGGCCGGCCGCGCGCGTCGCCCTTGGTCAGCAGGAACCGCCCCGAGGGCGAGCGGGCCAGCAGGCGATGGGCCCAGAGCCGTCCGGCGCGGGCGTAGACCACCACCTCGCCGACCCGCGGCTGGCCGGAGAGCGGGCGGACCACCAGGTAGTCGCCCTCGCGGAGAAGGGGGCGCATGCTCCGGCCGGTGACCGCCAGGCGCAGCTCCCCGCCGGCGGCGAGGACCGTCCGCAGCTTGGCGACGTCGCCGGACGCCTCACGCGCGCACATAATTGACGCTCCCGCCGGAGGACCTTAGAATCGACCGCATGACCGGCTCAAGTATCCCCCCGCCCCAGGGTTTCGTCAACCTGGACAAGCCCGCCGGCATTTCCAGCCGCAGGGCGTCCGACGTCGTGTCCCGCTGCCTGGGCCGCGCGCCGGCCGGCCACGCCGGCACGCTGGACCCGGCCGCCGGGGGGGTGCTGCCCGTGGCGGTGGGCGGGGCCACCAGGCTGGTGCACCTCCTGGCCGAGGCCGACAAGGCCTACCGCGCGCGGGTGCGCCTGGGCCTGGCCACCGACACCGACGACGCGACCGGCCGGCCCCTGGGTCCCCAGCGCCCCGTAGACGCGACGCGCGCGGAGCTCGAGGCGGCGCTGGGCTCCTTCCGCGGCGAGGTGCTGCAGCGGCCCCCGGACTTCTCGGCCGTCAAGCGCGGGGGGCGGGCCGCCCACCGGCGGGCCCGCGCGGGGGAGAAGGTGGAGCTCGAGCCCCGCCCGGCCGTCTACTACGAACTGGAGCTGGTCAGCTTCGACCCGCCGGAGCTGGAGCTGGCCGCCCGGGTCTCCAAGGGCACCTACATCCGCGCGCTGGCCCGGGACCTGGGCGAGAAGCTGGGCTGCGGCGGGCACCTCGCCGCGCTGACCCGCACCCGCGCCGGCTCCTTCACGCTGGAGAGCGCCGTCGGCCTGGAGGCGCTCAGGAGGCTGGCCGCCGAGGGCCGCGCGGCCGAAGCGCTGATTCCCGCGCGCGAGGCGCTGCCCGAGCTGGCCGCGCTCACCGCGGGGAGCGACGCGCTGCGGCGCGCCGCCGCGCGCGGCCGGGCCGAGCCGCTGGCGGCCTTCGGGCTCCAGGGACCCGCGCCGGCGCCCGGCGCGCGCTGCCTGATCGTCACGCCGGCGGGGCGCGCCCTGGCCCTGGCCGAGATCGTCGCCGGCGAGGGCGGGCGAGATCGCGTCCAGCCGCGAAGGCGAATCCGCTGAGCTTGATTCCGTCCGGGAAGCCTGCTAGGATTCTACGCTAACTGTGGCGAGGAGGTCGCGGGCTTGAGCTTCAAGAGCTGCTCGCAGTGCGGCAGGGAGTGGGCGGACCGCGAGGAGTTCCTCGCCGACCCCCAGCTCAGCCTCTCCGGCTGCCAGGTGGAGACCGACGCCCCGCCTTCCAGCGCGCTGCTCTTCGACCACCAGGCGGCCGGCTGCGGCACCACCCTGGCGGTTTCGATCAAGGCCTTTGACGACCTCTACGACGGCCCGCGCCACAAGGTGAACTGGGCCCCCTCGGCCAAGTGCCCGGGAATGTGCTTCGACCCGGAGAACCTGGAAGCCTGCCCGGCGGAGTGCCGCGCGGCCTACGTGCGCCAGATACTCCAGGCGGTCCGGGCCAGGGTCAAGGGATAGCCGGCGGACCCGGGATGCCGCGCCGTCCGGCCATCATCACCCTGTTAACCGACTTCGGCACCGCCGACACCTACGTCGGCCAGATGAAGGGCGTCATCCTGGCGCACTGTCCCGGGGCGCGCATCGTGGACCTCACCCACGAGGTTCCCGCGGGCGACGTGCGCGAGGCGGCCTTCGCGCTGGCCTCGGCGGTGGGGGCCTTCCCCCAGGGCACGGTCCACGTCGCGGTGGTCGATCCCCAGGTGGGCACCGGGCAGGCCCGCCTGGCGGTCGGGGCCGGCGGCGACTGGTTCCTGGCGCCGGACAACGGCCTGCTCTCGCCGACGCTGGCCGCCCTGGGCGACGCCCGGGCCCGGCGGCTGCCGGTCGAGGGGGCTTCGGCCACCTTCCACGGCCGGGACATCTTCGCCCGGGCGGCTGCGCACCTGGCCGCGGGGCGCAGCTTCGCGCGGCTCGGCCCGGAGATGGAGGAGGTCGCCAGCCT
>CAZONU010000206.1:0-8863 GCA_964581145.1 uncultured Planctomycetia bacterium | reverse complement strand
GACCCAGGTCCAACTCTAACTTAAAACCTGGACCAGTTCCAGGGGGGCAGACCAGTCCCTGGACTTTTCACAATTTCTTTCACAGAAGGCCCTGTGAAAAATCCTTGGCCCCGTAAGTACAGTCCGCCATAGGACATAAGATTAGCTCAAAATCTATGGCGGAGAGGGTGGGATACTAACCAAGGGGTCTTCGCATCCCTCTTGATAACCTTGATTTGCAGCGCATCGCGCTGAAATCAGGAGAGTTGACGTTTTCCTCTAGTTTCACTTGTTTCCCCCTAGTTGCGCCTAGTTGGACTTTACGTAGGCACTATTTAGACACCAGACAATCGTGTGTGCTGCGCCCTGGAGTCACGTTCCACTATGAGTCTGAGAAGTGGCCTACTTCCTCTTACTCCCACTGCCCTTCTTGGGAGCAGGGGCCTTCAGCGCCGCCTTGGCTTCAGCCGCAATGTGCTCAGGACAGTCCTTGGCCTCCGCCAGGGCCTTCAACTCCTTCGCCGCCTCATCTGCCCTGCCTTCCTTGCCAAGCAGCCTGGCCTTCTCCAAGCGCAGCTGCCCGTGCCTTTACCCTCAGGAGCGTGCTTCCCATAACCCAGGTGATCGGTCATCTCACCTTCAAGCGCACGCTCCAGCAGTCGCTTCGTCAATTCCTGGATGATCCCTTCCTCACCAAGCAGATCCTCGGGCCTCTCATACCCCTTCAAAAGCTCGTCCAGCAACTCGTCTCTTATGGCCACAGCTACCCTCCAGTCATGGCTTCGGGCGACGGAGCTTTCACCAGAAAGTGAAGCTCCGTCTCCTGAAGCCTACGCTACGCTATGACCATTTACACAGTTTATCTTACAACCTCCCGTGTTATGCCAGTTTGCCCAAGCTGTGCTCCGGGTGTCGGATGATGTTGGCTTCATCACATCAGATCATCCCTGCATATGGTACGACCCAGAGGCATCCAAGCGTCCCTTCCCGTTCAACCATCCTGGCTTGGCTTGGAAGTCGCTGCAGATCTTCTTGCCCTTGTCCCCCCGACGGTGTCTATTCCTCAATCGCTTGGGGATATCCGGAGTCATGGAAGTGCCGCTAGTGCTCCCGGTGTCCTGGCGGTTGGAAACTTTTTTTCAGGCGCCCTAAGCCACTGAACGGCAGGGACTCAGGTGCGTCCAAGGCTATGGGGTTCGGGTCTGGGGTTTGGGGTTCAGGGTCCGGGAGATTGGAGGGCTGAAGACTGAAAACTGAGAACTGAAAACTGGAAGCGCTACGCCCTCTGCGGTGAGAAGGAAGGCCCGGCTTGCGTGGTGGGCGAGGCGGGATTTGAACCTGCACGGGGACGAACCCCCAGCGGCTTTTAAGGCCGCAGCGTATGCCGTTCCGCCACTCGCCCGGCGTTCCGCGGGGAAGCCGTCCCTAGCGCTCCTCTTCCTCGCGCTCCTTCTCGCGGACCCGCTCGGTGATGGTGCTCTGCCTCTCGGCGGGCTCCACCAGCACCACCTGCAGGTTCACGAAGTGAATCCGGCCGGCCGGGTAGATGTAGCTCATCCTGCCGGCGTCGGCGCCGTCCCCGCGGATGACCCTGGCCGGCTCCCCGCCCATGAGCGCCTTGACCTGGTTGGGCATCATGCCCCGGCCCACCGCACTGAGGCCCGCGGGCCGGCAGCCCGCCAGGCCCAGCAGCAGCAGTCCGGCAAGAGCGGCAGAGATCAGCTTGCTCATCGCGTGCCTCCTCGAAGCGCCGGCCTCCAGTATCCCCGCGGGGGGCCGAACTTCAAGGGGCTGGCGCGCAATATGCGGCGCGCCCGGGGCAGCCCCGGACGCGCCGGAAGGCGGTTCCCGATACCCGGCTAGAACTTGAAGCCCTGCCTGGCGGCCTGCGCGCGGACCGACCTCTGCATCTCGGCGCCCAGGGACTTCTTCCCGGCGGCGTCCCGCTTCTTCATCTCCGCGGCGATGACCTTGACCCGCGCGGCGTTGAGCGAGTTGATCTCCGCCTGGGTCGCCCGGCGGCGCGCGGCGTTGGCGGCGACAAAGGCCCTCTGCTCCTTGAGGGTCATCTTCTGCATGTTGGCGGGCAGGTCCTCCCTCTTGACGTCCTCCAGCCTGACCTTCTTGCCGGCCACGGCGTCGACCAGGTCCCAGGAGTCGTTGCGGTAGTGCAGGTTGGCCTTGGTGACCGCTCGCTCGGCGGCGCTGGCGGTCGAGAGCCCCGCGGCGTTGGCGTCCTGGGCCTTCTGGCGCTCGGCGGAGGCCTTGCCCCTGGCCCCGTAGGCCACGTAGGTGGTGTTCAACTTCCTGCTGAGCTCGGCGATCTTCTCGTCCTGCGGCGCCTTGACCAGCACCTCGGTGCGATTGTGGTCGATGACCGCGAAGCTGCCGTCGGCCAGGGAGGCGCCGTCCTGCCACTTGCCGCTCACGCCCGCGGCGCGGCCGCCGCAGTGGATGGTGTTGACGGTGATGCCCCTGGCGATGGCCGCCCGGCAGGCCGTCCGGTAGTCCACCGGCCCCTGGGTGAAGGGCTCGTTGCCGGCGATGTAGATGGCCTTGAGGTCGCCGGGCTTCCGGCTCCAGGCCAGCTCCCGGGTGGCCTTGCTGATGACCATGCCGCAGTACTCCGCGCTGCCCCTGGTCCGCAGGGCGGCCAGCTTCTCGGAGACCTCGTCGAGGTCGTCGGTCAGCGGGAGGACCCGGCGCATGTAGCCGGTCTTGGCGGAGCCGGAGCTCATCCCGTACTGGTAGAGCGCGACCTGGAGCTCCGGCCGGCGGCCGTCCTTGCTGGCGGTGACGAACTCGTTGACCACGCCCCAGAGCTGCTTCTTGGCCTGCTCGATGAGGCCGGACATGCTCCCGCTGGTGTCCAGCAGGATGGCGATCTGGACGCGCGGCCAGGGCTCGGTCGCCTTCCTCGCGTCGGCGGCGCGAGCCGGTGTCAGCAGGGCGGCGGCCAGGGCCGCGGCCAGGCTCAGGGTCTTCAGCATCCTTCTCATTTCCCTCTGCTCCTTTCCTATTTGCAGTGCACGGTCCTGCCGTCGACTTCCAGCATGATCTGGCCCTTGAAGGCCACCGAGCTCTCCCGGCCGAGCTCGACCAGGCGCGCGACCAGCTTGCGGTACTCGGGGCTGCCGACCTTCACCACCCGGTCGGCCCTGACCTTCTTGCCGGCGGCCAGCAGGCGGCCGTCCACCCACCGGGCGCCCTGCCGGTAGAAGGCGCGGTCGTTGACCTGGCGGACGCCGGTCACCTCCACGCGGCGGAGGTTTTGGTCGAGGTAGGCGTTGCGGTAGTTGAGCCGGGCGCGGCGCAACTGGAAGTCGTTGTTGCGCTCCTGGTTGTAGGAGCCCTTGCCGCGCCGGGTGAGCATGGCCCGGTTCTGGAAGTTGCGCCTGGCCTCGGCCAGGATCCGGTCGACCTGGGAGAGATCGGTGCCCTCCCGGGCCAGGAAGGAGGTGTACTCGGTGAGGATGCCGAACTCCGTGGAGAGGCGCACGATCTCGTCGATCAGCTCCTTGAGCCGGGGGTCGCGCAGCGCGCCGGGGTTGCGCTCGACGTCCGCGCCCATCGAGCGGATGGCCTCGATGAGCACCCCGATCTTGCGGCCGGCCCACAGCCGGGGGACGAAGCAGTGCTTCACCGTGGCCTTGTCCATGCCGAACCTGAATTTGAAGGCGCGCTTGCGGCCCAGGTAGTTGCCGCTGAGCCGGAACTGCAGGGGCCCCTCGCCCACGTACTGGCCGAGGACCACCAGCTGGTCGCCCTCGAACATGTCCGCTAGGCGAGCCGGGAGCACGTCGCGCACCCGCCCGGGCGCCGGCCGGCCTTTCTCGTCGAGGACCTCCAGCAGCGGGTCGGCCAGCACCGGCCCGGCCAGGCGCTTGAAGACGCCGGCCACCTTGAGCTCCACGTCCTCCTTGGGCAGCACGAAGGCCGAGGTGGCCCGGGTCTCGGCGGCGATCTTTTCCAGCAGCGGAGTGTTGACGTCCAGACCCACGCCGAAGGTGAAGACCCGCCGCTTGTGGCGGTTGTGCTTGGCGGCCAAGTCGCGGATGACCGTCTCGGCGGTCTGGCCCACGGTGGGCCGCCCGTCGGTCAGGAAGAGCACGATGGGCAGCGCGCCCTCCGCGGGCTGGGGACGCAGCGACTCGAGCAGCGCGTCGTGGATGTTGGTGCCGCCGCGGGCCTTGACGGTCTTGAGGTACTCCCGCGCGGCCTTGACGCCCGCCGCGTTCTTGACCCGCGGCCGGCTCCACAGCGAGTCCACCCCCTCGTTGTAGACGATCACGTTGAAGTGCTCGCCGTCCTCCAGCCCGGCGATCACCTGCAGGGCCGCCTGGCGGGCCTGCGCGAGCTTCTCGCCGTTCATGCTCCCCGAGCGGTCCAGCACCAGGGTGACCTCGCGCTTGATGGCCGGCGCGCCCTCCGCGGCCGCCGGCCGGGCCGGCAGCCCGGCCAGCAGCAGGAAGTAGCCCCCGCCGACCTGGGGGTCGGGGTAGGCCATCAGCGAGGCGGAGACGCCGGCGGCTTCCAACAGGTAGGAGAGCCGGAAGGGACCCGGCTCGGTGGCCGCGCCCGGCGAGAGCCGCACCGAGACGATCCCCGGCGAGGGCCGGCGGGTCTCCACCCGGTGGCTCGGCGAATAGACCGTGGAGATGGGCCGCCTGGACTTGAGGCGCGCGGTGATCTTCCAGGGCACCCGGTAGTCCACCGACTCGCTGCGCGGCAGGAAGTAGTCGACCCGCTTCCCGTCGGCGGCCAGGACCTGCTCGTAGGTCAGGCGGATCTTCTGCCTGCCGCGGGCCGGCACCGGGAAGACGCTGCTCCTGACCAGGTTGAGCCCGGCGAACTCCAGGAGCGCCGGGTCGCGCATCTTGGCGACGATGGAGTTGTAGATCCGCCGGGCCTCGTCCCTGGGCAGGAGCTTGGCGCCGGGCTCCTTGGCCTTGCCCTCGAAGGTGAAGCCGCGGAGCACCGCGCCCTCGGGCACGGGCAGCAGCAGCTCGGCCTGCTCCACGCGCCCGCCGGGGTTGGACAGGCTGACCTCCAGCGTGGTGGCGGCCACCTGCTCGAGGACCACCACCCCGGCGGTCACCCCGGTCACCTGCACGGGCGAGCGCCGCCGGTCGGGCCGGAAGGACCGCGCCTGGGGCACGATCACGTTGTCCGCCCACACCAGCTCGCCGGCCCCGGCGGTGAGACCTCCCAGAACCAGGATCGCCAGGACGCCGAACCCCGGACGCCCGCAGTCAGTGCCGCTCATAGACACCTCCTTTCCTCCTGGGGGACTCACCCCTGAAGCTCGCCCGTATTCCGCCGGAACCGGCGGAAAATCCTGCCGGGACCGCGGCCGCCCGCCGGGCTCATGCTGCGGCAAGAGAGGCGCTTGTGAGCTTCAATCGATTTGCGGGTCGCGTGTGGACCGAGGCATTCCCGACCGCCGGGGCGGCTACTCCCTGAAGAGGATGGTGCGGAAAAGGGCGGTGCGCCCCCTGCCGCGGCGCTGGTAGTGCACCGCCACCTCGAGATACAGGTGCACGGTGCGGCCGGTCTCCGGCTCGCGCTCCAGCACCGTGGGGGTCACCGAGCAGGTGTACAGGTCGTGGCCGGGCACCGGCGCCCTGCTGACCGCCAGCGGCTCGCCGTAGCGGTTGCGGTTGAAGGCCGCGCGCTGCTCGGCGACGACCGAGTTGCCGATGATGGCGGTGACCGTCTCGTCCAGGGCCCGGCGGTGGGTGGCCGCCGCGGCCGCGAAGATGGCCAGCACCCCGCCGATGCCCACGGCCAGCACCCCCAGGGCGACCATCACCTCCACCAGCGAGAAGCCGCGCCGGCCGCTCAACGCGCGCGCCCGCCCGTGGCCGCCTCCTCGCTGCGGTAGCCCGGCAGGTAGAAGGTGCGGGTGAAGGTCGTGCCGCAGCGCACCGGCGCGCCCGCCGCGTGGCTGGTGCGCGAGGTGCCCCGCGCCCCGCGCCGCTTGACCGTGAAGCTGCGCTCGTCCTTGGCCTTGTAGTACATCCACTCGTCGTCGACCAGGATGTAGCTCTCTGGCCGGCCGGGCTCCGGGAAGCCGCGGGTGGAGGCCACCCGCACGACGCCGTCGCCGTCGGAAATGTGCTCCAGGAGGTCGCTGCGCACCGTGCGCAGCTCGTGGGGCTCGACCACCAGGACGACCCGGACCAGCTCCGGGAAGACGTCGTCCTCGCCGTCGTCCTTGCTCCCGGGGCCCACGTAGAAGGAGAAGCCGAGGAGCACCCCGCGGGTGGAGTCCCACAGGCGCTCGGGGCCGAAGCCCCTCTGGCCGTTGTACTTCCTGGTGGGCAGGCGGGGGACGGACTCGTCCCAGGTGGCGGTCAGCGGACTGCCCGGGTAGTGGTCCGTGGTGGTGTAGGGAGTGGCGAAGAGCAGGCCGAAGTAGAGCACGTCGTCGGCGATGAGCTGGGTCTTCTCCGGCTTGTCGAACATGCTGGTGAACTCGTCGCCGGCCGGGGAGCGCAGCCCGCGCCGGAGCCGGCGTCCCTGGTGGACGTAGACCACCTGGGCCGAGCCGCCCAGGGGCCCGAGGTCCTCGTCGACGTGCCCGTCGCCGTCGTCGTCCTTGAAGTTGTAGGTCTCCTCGTCGCTCCTCCCGCTGCGCGGGTCGGAATCCTCGTCGTCCCTGCGGGGCTCCTTGCCGCGGTAGTGCCGGCCGGTGGTGTCCAGGCCGTCGCCGGCGGCGAAGGCGTAGCCGCGCTCGGAGCCCGCGCCGAAGGTGCGGGTGATCATCAGCACCTGGCGGCCGTTCTTGTCCGGCTCGCAGAACAGGCGGTTGCGGACCGCCGCGCCGGGGGGGTCGCGGGTCAGGGCTGCTTCAAGGTCCTCGCTCAGGTAGGAGAAGACCGTCCGCGCCCGGGTGTAGACCTTGCGCTGGCGCTCGGAGGAGTTCCACACGCGCAGGGCCGTGCTCATCAGCGCGATCATCATCAGGCCGACCAGCACCACCACGGACATGGCCACCAGGAGCTCCACCAGGGTGAGCCCTGCGCGGCGGCGGGCGGAAGCGCTCATCTGGTGCTCGCCTCCCGGCGGAGGACCACCAGCGGGTTGCCGTACTCGATGTAGACCGTGTCGATCCGCGGGGTCTCCTTCCAGCCGCTGCCGCGGTGCGCCCCGGGGAGGTAGTCGAAGAGCACCCGGTACTCGATCTGGTCGGCGCGGACCTGCCGGCCGGCGGCGCTGCGCAGGTCGTGGGGGCCGGACCCCTCGAACTCGTAGAGCCCGCCCTCGCGGTTGGTGGGCACGCTGTCCCACCCGGGGGCACCGTCGAAGCGCACCTGCAGCCGGGTGCGCACGTAGGCGGTGCGGGCCAGCACCATGCCGATGCGGTTCCACCTGGTGCCCGCCGCGGAGTAGGAGCCCTGGAAGTAGGCCAGCTCCGAGCGGTCGCTCTCCGGGATATAGCGGTCCCAGTAGCGGAAAGGCAGGGGCACCGCCAGGGTCCCGGCCGCGTGGGCCTGGGCGTCGGTCCCGAAGGCCCCGCGGAAGTAGGCCCCGGCCAGCGTCCCCCGCCCCCTGCGGGTGTAGCCGATTATCTCCGAGCCGGCCAGCGCGTAGCCCTCGTACTCGAACCCGCTGGTGGAGCGCAGCCGGACGTCGTTGAGGGTCTCGGTGGTGGCCGCGGTCAGCTCGGTGACCGGCATCGCCTCCAGGAAGATCGCCGGGCTCCAGGGCTCGTGCGCGTCGCCGCCCGAGCCCAGCACCGCGCGGCGGGCGCCGCTGAGGGTGACCACCGGGAAGCTCCTGGTGTGGTACTGCGGCGAGGGCGTGCGGAAGGGCAGCCGCGGGGTCCAGGGCAGCGTGCGCTTTCCGACGGAGCGGCCGGTGTAGTAGATCATCTCGTCGTTGACGCGCACGACGCCGGCCTTGGGCACGGCGTTGGCCGCCGGGTCCGAGGGCATCTGGACCACCACGCTGGCGCCCATGGGGCCGAGGATGAGGTCCGCGGGCAGGAAGCCGGCCAGGCTGTGCCCCGAAGCGACCCGCAGCTCGTCGACGTCCCCCCTGAAGTTGCGGCCCACCCGGAGGTTGGGCAGGCTGAGGGCCAGCTCGCCGCTGGGGAACTTGAGCAGGCGGAGCTGCGAGCCGGAGTAGGTGCGGCCCGTCCAGTCGTCGAAGGCCGCGCACCACACGTGGGTCCAGCCCTGGGCCCCGGTGACGTTGTTCCTCCAGAAGCTGGTGCTCTCGTAAACGTGCTTGAGCCGGCGCGCCTCGCTGCTGCCGCTGTTGTCGGTGACCGTGACCGGCTCGTACTGCGGGCTGGAGGCGTCCCCGCACTGCGGGCCGTACAGCTCGAAGACCGGGATGATCTTGGCGCCCTTGGCGTGCGGGCGGGCGCCGGTCCCGTAGCGCCCGCGCCAGGAGCCCAGGTACTTGCGGCCCTTGCTGTCGGTGTGCACGCCGGGCACCAGGAAGCGCTTGCCGTCGCGGGTCAGCTTCCGGGCGTAGTAGAGCCACTCCACGCGGTCCCGGTTGCGGGAGTCGTCGATCTGCACGTAGCCGGAGTTGAGGTAGCCCGAGTAGCCGGTGACCCGCAGGGAGGCCTGGGTGATGGTCCGGCGGTCGTTGTGCTTGGCGGCGGTGGTGCCGCGCAGGCCGCGCGCGCAGTCCAGGAACTTGGTGGCGGTCTTGCGCCCGTAGTAGATGCACTCGCGGTCCACCCAGAGGTAGCCGGCGCTCTGGAAGCCGCTGGTGCCGTCCACCGGGATGTCGGTTTCGGTGTCGTCGATGCCCCCGGCGGCCGGCGGGGGGCCCGGGTCGGCGGGGTTGTCGATCCGGCAGCGGGGATTGGCGGCGATGTCCTCACTGACCCGTCCGGAGACCTTGGGGATGGTGCCCTTCACCC
>CAZONU010000205.1:0-8934 GCA_964581145.1 uncultured Planctomycetia bacterium | reverse complement strand
CCGCGAGGTGGCCGGCTCGCAGCTGGACCCCGAGCTGGTCGGCGCCTTCATGGAGGCCCAGGCCTCCGGGGCCATCGCCGCGGCCGCGGGGGTCGGGAAGCCCGCCAAGAAGAGCAAGTACGCCGCCCAGGCGGTCATCGACACCGGCAAGTTCCCGCCGGTCGACTAGCGCGCTCCGCGACCTCGCGGACGTATCGAAGGAAACGGGGCCCCAGGGGGCCCCGTCGGAAAGCGCGAGAGAATATGGAAGGCCGCGGGCTGCCGCTAATTCTTCTTCTCGCCCAGCTTGGAGAGGTAGTACCAGGCGTAGGCCGTGGAGCGGTACTCCTGTCCGAAGCTCTTGGGCCGGTTCTTGCGGCCCGACCTCCGGAGCAGGCGGACCGCGGCGTCGCGGTACTTCTGCTCGCCGGTCTGGCGCCAGAGGAAGGCCATGGACATGGCCGTGTTCTTGCCGGCGGCGCCCAGCTTGCCCGCGCCCAGCAGCCAGTCGTTCATGCCCTTGACCGTCTCGACGGCGGCCTGGTCCCTGGTGATCCACCAGTAGCGGATCAGCCCCTCGGTGGCGTGGCCGTACATGAACTGTCCTTTGCTGTGGCCAAAGCCCTTGCCGCCCCGCTTGTCCAGGTGCCGGCGCCCCGCGGCCGCGGTGCTTTTCATCATCTTCATGGCCGCCGCGTCCCCGGTCAGGCGGTACCCCTCTGTCAGCGTCCAGAGCTTGGCACCGGCCCCGCGGCACTGCCGCCAGGAGCCCTCCCGGTTGAGGGTGGCGTTGTTCATCGCCAGCATGAAGTCGTCGCGGGCCCGGAGGTCGCCGAGCAGCAGGTAGCGGGTCAGGATGCTGAGGGCCTTGTGGTGGTTGAACTCCACCGAGACGTAGGGCTTGGGGTTCTTGTAGTTGTTGTCCAGGCCCACGTGGTTGGCCGGCGGGGAGTAGCGGCAGGCCCCGCGGAGGTGCTTCTTGGGGTGCCACTTGCACATGAAGACGTCGGCCAGGTGCAGCCCGTGGCGGTCGCAGATGTCCAGGTAATCCATGTCTCCGGTCCGCGCGAACTGCAGCAGGCAGGCCCAGGGGTAGTCGTAGTAGTTCGACTCCCAGAGGATGTTCCAGGGGTCCTTGACGCCGCTGGAGTTGGCCCAGTGGAAAACGTCGCCCCACGGATAGTAGCCGTAGCTGTCCATGCGCACGCCCTTGTAGGTGTGGCCGTCGATCTTCTTCTCGATGTAGTCGATCGAGCCCCGGAGCGCGCCGTCGTACTGCTTGGCCGAGGCGGCCAGGTCCGCGGGGAAGAGGTTGGGGTCGGCGTCGACGATGGGCCCGAAGGCCTGGCTCACCCGGCAGTAGTACTTGGGGGTGCAGACCGCGCGCAGCGGCATCTGCCGGCCGGAGAAGAACTCCAGGAGCGCGGCGTCGGTGCGGCCCGCGCCGAAGAGCAGCGTTACGTAGTGCGTGCGGCCCTGGCCCATGTAGACGTCCAGGGGCTTGGCGACCTCCCTGGCGAAGAGCGCGACGCGCAGCTTGCCGTCGGCGGCGGCCTCCACCGCCTTGGGGTGCATCTGCCAGAACCAGCGCACCCCGGCGGCCAGGCCCTTGCGGCCGGAGGAGAGCGCCGCCCAGCCGGTGGTCGTGGGCTTGGTGCTCTTGCCCTTGGCGGTGCCGGCCTTCTGCCCGGCGACAAAGATGTCGCAGGTGTCCGAGTCCACCGCGACGATCTTGGCGCTCTTGCCGGAGAAGGCCTTGCCCTCCCCGCCGACCTTGGCGGTTCCGCCGGCCGCCGTCGTGGGCAGCACCAGGGAGAGGTCCTCCATCCTGACGTGGTCGGCGGGCTTGGCGCCCTGGGTGTTGGTGTAGGCGAAGGTCATGCGCACTTCCGGCGAGCCCTGGAACACGTGAATGTAGCATGTGTAAGTGAAGGGGCCGGCCCCGCCGGAAACCAGCTTGCCGGTGACCTTGATGACCGCGCCCTCCGTGCCCTGCTCCTCGACGGTGACCTTGGAGTCCGCCGCCGGCTTGCAGGCCTTGCCGCCGATGGTGGCGATGAAGCCCTCGGCGTGCGACTTGATCACCTGGGTGTCGGCGCCGAACTTGCCGGCAGGGTCGAACCAGGCCGAGTCGATGCCGTTGAAGTCCGGCCCCTTGATAACCAGGCGCAGGACCCCGTTCTCCACGGTGACCGCCCGGCCGGAGCCGGAAACCTTCATCTTGCCGGCGGTGGCCGCGGCCTTGCCCTTGATAAGCTTAAAGAGCGCCTTGCCCTTGGCCGGCACCGCCGCGCGGAAGACGACGTGCACCCAGCGCAGGGACTTGTCCTCGATCCAGCGGGCCACGGCCTTGAACTGGCAGGGCACCGCCCGCCCGCCGGCGTCGAGGAGGGCCAGTTCGCTGACGTTCTTGACCAGGCCCTTGGGCAGGGGCACGCCCATGCGCACGGGCTCGTCGCGGCGCGCGGCGCCGACCTGCTCCTGGACCGTCAGCGTCGCGATCTGGCCGGCGAGCGCGCCGGTTGCGCCCAGCAGGCAGGACAAGCAGGCAAGCAGGGCCGCCGTTAAAAGCAGAATGCGCGTCGGCAAGGCATTTCCCTCCTGAATCGCTCCGCGGCCAGAATGGCCGGGAACCGGACCTTTCCGGGAATTATACACCGCTCCCCGGAAAACTGTCCAATTCCGAAAACTATGACGGAAGCGGGTACGGTTCTATTCAGCTTCCAGCCGCTCGGCACCGCCCATGTAGGGGCGGATCGCCTCGGGCAGGAGAACAGTGCCGTCGGCCGCCTGGCCGGACTCCATCAGGGCCACGACCAGCCGGGGCAGCGCGGTGCCCGAGCCGTTCAGGGTGTGGCAGTACCCGGGCTTGTCCTGCCCCGCGCGATAGCGGATGTTCGCCCGCCGGGCCTGGAAGTCCCGGAAGTTCGAAACGCTGGAAACCTCCAGATACTTGTCCATCCCCGGGGCCCAGACCTCCAGGTCGAAGCAGCGCGCGCCGGCGAAGGAGAGCTCCCCGCGGCAGAGCTCGCTGACCCGGTAATGCAGCCCCAGGCCCTGGAGGACGCGCTCGGCGTCGGCCAGCAGCGCCTGGTGCTCGGCCGCGCTGGTCTCCGGCGCCGCGAACTTGACCAGCTCGACCTTGTTGAACTGGTGCACGCGGACCATCCCGCGGGTGTCTTTCCCGTAGCTGCCCGCCTCCCGGCGGAAGCAGGCCGAGTAGCAGCAGTATTTCAACGGCAGCTGGGCGGCCTGGAATATCTCCCCGGCGTGGAGGTTGGTGACCGGGACCTCTGCGGTGGGGATCAGGAAGAGGTCGTCGCTTTCCAGGCGGTACATGTCGTCTTCGAGCTTGGGGAGCTGCCCGGTGCCGGTCATGGCCTTGCGGTTGACCAGATACGGGGCGAAGACGTCGGTGTAGCCGGCCCCGCGGGCGAGGTCCAGCATGTAGTTGACCAAGGCCAGCTCCAGGCGCGCGCCGGCCCCGCGGAGGACGGCGAAGCCGCTGCCGGCTACTTTCGCGGCGCGCTTGAAGTCGAGAATCCCCAGCTTCTCGCCGAGCTCCCAGTGGGGCGCGGGCTCGAAGTCGAAGGCGGGCTTTTCCCCCCAGGAGCGCACCTCGACGTTGTCGGCTTCGCTCTGGCCCTGGGGGCTGGCCTCGTCGGGGACGTTGGGCACCGCCAGGAGCAGCGCGTCGAGCTCGCCCTGGACCTCGCCGAGCGCGGTCTCCAGCCGCTTGGCCTCTTCGCCGAGCTCCTTCATGCGGGTCTTGAGCTTGCCGGCGGCCTCGCGGTCGGACTTCATCAGCCTGCCGACCTCCCTGCTGCCGGCGTTGCGCTCGGCCTTGAGCTTCTCGACTTCGGAGATGGATTTGCGGCGCTCGGCGTCGAGCTTCAGTATCCGGTCGACGTCGACCTGGTCGCCCTTCTCCGCGGCGGCTTTCTTGACGAGCTCAGGATTCTCGCGGATGAACTCCAGGGAGAGCATGAGCCTTCCTTTCCGTGCGCCTGCGGGGGGATTCTACGGGCGCGCGGCGCGTTAATCAAGAGGGTGCTGACAAAAGGCCAGCTCGGCGGCGACGACGACGACCAGCGCGATGAAGACCGCCACCGCGTCGGCGCGGTCCACCCGGCCGCGCGCCTCCCCCATGCCGAAGAACTTGCCCTGGCGGTGCCAGAGCCAGAAGCCGGGGACGACGGCCGCTATCCCGAAGAGCACCATAACCCACACCGGCGTCCCGAAAAAAGCCATCACCCAGCCGTCCCCGTTCTGATAGAAAGCATCGGCGCCGATGTACGCCCCATTCGCGACGAGACAAAACGCCGCGAAGAAGCGGCCCAGGTAGGCGCGCGAGCACTTCGCCAGCGCGAGCATGCCCCAGAGGGCCACAGGCAGGAGCGCGCCGATAACCGGCCCGGCCCAGACGACAATCAGGGGATACGGATTCTCGCCCAGGACGGTCTCGGATATGGACAGCGGCCCGAGGACCACCCGCTCCACCTGGGCGCCGGTGGCCAGCGCGCCCAATACGTGGCCCAGTTCGTGGACGATCATGAAAAGCAGCCAGGAGAGGTAGAGCGTGGAAACTATCAGTAGTACCTGGAAGAAGCGGTCGCCGGCGGCGGCCGGCGGGGGAACGGGCTCGGTCTTCTCAGTTGTCATCGCGCTTCTTCTTCGCCTCCGCCTCGACCAGCTCCTTCGCGAACCGGCGGCGGGTGAACTCCAGGGCGGCCTCGGCTACCCCGCGGGGCTCAGGCTTATTGGATTTCGCATGCATCTCGAACTCTTGAATCAAGCCCTCTGGAACGGTAAGGCCCTGGACGCTCAGCCTGGTGCCCGAATCACCATACGCGGAATCGGCAACCGCCTCGAGCACCTTGAGAACCTCCTTGTCTCCGCGCCCCTCGAGAACCGCGAAGAAGAGTTCGGGCTGAGCAGCCGCGGCCAGGTAGGTTACGTCCAGATACACCAGAGGCGACTCAATAGGTTTCGACATCTTGACGCCGGCGCGGTCGATCACCGTTTCCATTGCCCGCCTGTTGCCCTCACAGGCGGCCTGGAGGCAGCACATCAGCCACTCGTCCGCCACCGGCCATCCAACGCCCCATCGATTCGGCTTGCTGTAGTCGGTGTCCCGCACCTTGTAGATGGCGTACCGCAATCTCAATGGCTCATAAAGATAAACACCCAGGCCAACCAGCCCGAGCAGTACGAAGGCCGCGATCACGAAGCGCAAGTACTTGTAGTCCGCCGGCTTCACGGCGCGCTTTCCTTCTTCTTCGCCTCCGCCTCGACCAGCTCCTTCGCGAAGCGGCGGCGGAGGAACTCCAGGGTAGCCCGAGCGACGCGGCGGACCTCGGGATCGCTTGACTGGCTCAGATCCTCCAGTTCCTTGGCCGTGAACCGAATTGAATCCCAGATCGCATCAACGTCATCTCCCAGGTCGGCCGACATGCACGACAGAGTGACGTGCTCGATGAGATCCTTCACGCGCTGGTCATCGTACTGGTTCAGGATCTCGGCAAACAAGTCCGGCTGGGCCGCCGCTGCAAGGAAGAGGCAGGACGTGCCGACGGTAACAGCATCGATAACAGCATCCTGAACGGGCACGTCTGCCGAGTACAGGCGCGCTCGCTCGATCAGGAACTCCATGGCCTGCCGATTGCCGTTGCGCGCGGCGTCGAGACAGGTCCGGAGCCATCTGTCGTCCGGCCGCGGGCGTATTCCAGGATAGTCCACGTATCCACTGCTCCGCACCTTGTAGATCGCATACTTCAGCCTGAGCGGCTTGTAGGCAAGCGCCCCGGCGACGGCCAGGGCCAGGAGGACCAAGGCCGCGATCACGACGGCCAGGTACTTGCGGTCGGCGCGGGTCATGGCGAGAAACCTCCTCAATACAGTGTAGTCGGGCTTGCCCTCCGGGTCCAGACTGAATAGCATGGCCCCCGCACACTGGAAAGGAGCCCGCCTTGGCCCGGCCCAACCTGCTCTTCATCTTCACCGACGAGCAGCGCGCCGACACCCTGGGCGCCTACGGCAACCGGCGCATCGGGACGCCCAACCTCGACCGCCTGGCCGCGGGCAGCATCCTCTTCGAGAACGCCTACGTGACCCAGTCGGTCTGCACGCCCTCGCGCAGCACGATCATGACCGGCCTGTGGCCGCACACCAACGCATGCACGGCCAACAACATCCCGCTGGAGCCCGGGACGCCCACCATAGCCGAGATGATGGACCGACGGGATGTTGCCTTCGGCTACCACGGCAAGTGGCACCTGGGCGACGAGGTCGTAGCCCAGCACGGCTTCGAGGACTGGGTGAGCATCGAGGATTTCTACTGGATGCACTCCAGCCGCGAGGAATACAAGCCGCTGGTCAGCGATTACTGCCAGGCACTTCAATCGAAGGGCATCGAGCCGGACAAGCGCCGCGGAGAGAAGGGCCAGATACCGGTCTACTCCCGGGGGTTCTGCGCGCGCCTGCCGGAGGAGCTGGGCAAGCCGGCCTTCCTGGCCGAGAGCGCCTGCCGCTTCATCGAGGAGCACAAGAAGGACAGGTTCGTGCTCTACGTCAACTTCCTCGAGCCGCACATGCCCTTCTTCGGCCCGCGCGACGAGCAGTACCCTGCGGGCCAAGTGGGCCTGCCCGCCAACTTCGAGTGCCCCGTCCCCGGGAACGCCCCCGCCAAGTGTCGGCGGCTGGCAGAGCGCTTCCACAAGGAGGGCTTCGGTGGAGATTCGCTCCGGACCGAGAGCGACTGGCGTCGGCTGGTGGCCCGCTACTGGGGGCTGGTGAGCCTGGTCGATACCCACGCGGGCCGGATATTGGATAAGCTCACCGAGTGCGGCCTGGAGGAAAACACCGTGGTCGTTTTCACCAGCGACCACGGAGACATGATGGCCAGCCACAAGCTCCTGGCCAAATGCGTCGAGTACGAGGAGGCGCTCAAGGTCCCGATGTTGATCCGCGCCCCGGGAGTCTCACCCCGGCGGGTGGCCGGGCGGGTCAGCCAGATCGACCTGGTGCCCACGCTGCTGGAGCTCATGGACGAGGAGATACCCGACCGCCTCCAGGGCAAGAGCCTGGCGCCGGAGATTCGCGGCGAGCGTCCCTTCCGCGCGGAGGACGTGTTTGCAGAGTGGAACAGCTCGGACATTGATCCCAAGCAGACGCCGGACCCCGACGCGCCGGACCTCGCGGTGCGCACGGCCATCGATCCCGCGGGCTGGAAGCTCAACTGGGCGGAGAGCGGCGAGAGTGAACTTTACAACCTGGCCGCCGACCCGCTGGAAACCGTCAACCTCTACTCCCGCGCGGAACACAAAGAAATCGCCGCCAAGCTCAAGGAAAAGATATGTGCCTGGCAGGAGCGGACGGGGGACGAGCTGAAGCTGCCGGGCTAAAGTAGTTCTCTGTGCCTCTGCGCCTCTGCGGTTTGAAACCCGGCTAGCCGCAGCCCGCCGGCGGCCGGTACCCCGGCGCGCTTTCCGGCGTGCACTTGATCATGCAGATGAGCTCCAGGGGCTCGCCCCCCGTGTTCTGAATATTATGACGCTCGTCCTCGGGGACGTAGACTACCGAGCCGGGGCCCAGCGGGTGGCGCGCGCCGCCGGCGTCGACGGCCTCGCCGGCGCCGGAGAGCACGTACCACTGGTGCTCCCAGTCGTGGGCGTGGTCCGGGGTCTTCCCGCCGGGGGCCACGGTCACCAGGCGCATGGAGAAGTTGTTGGCGCCCTGGGCCGGGCCGATCAGCCACTTGATGCTGCTGCCCGCCGCGCCGCCCAGGTCCAGCTTCTCGGCGGGGACTTGGCCGGCCTCCGTCACGTACATGCTCGCCTCCCGGCCCGGAGGGTCACTCCAGGCTCTTCAGCGACTTCTTGATGCTATCGATGCGGCCGACGATCTCCCGGCGCCGGGCGCGGTAGTCCTCGACCAGGTGCTGGGGGGCCTTCTTGAGGAAGTCCTGGTTGCCCAGCCGCGCCTCGCTGCGGCGGAGGTGTTCCTCCTCCTTGCTCAGCAGCTTCTCGAGGCGCTCGCGCTCGGCGCCGGCGTCGTGGCGCGCGCCCAGGCCCACGAATATCTTGAGCCCGGTCAGGACCGCGCTGGCGAAGCCGGCGGGCTTCTCATCGAGCCCCGGCCTGATCTGGGGCAGATCCGTGCCGGCCATCTCGGCGATGAGCGCCAGGTGCGGGCCGAGCTCGGGCAGCTCGGCCTCCTCGTCCGGGGCCAGGACCAGCTGGACCTTCTCCCTGAGGGGCACGCCCTGCTTCTGGCGCAGCGAGCGCACCTCGCGGACGATGTCCTGCATCAGGGCGAACTCGGCCTCCAGGGCCTCGTCGCGGCGGCCCTCGTCCGGCTGCGGCCAGGCGGCGCTTACCAGGCGCGAGGCCTCCGGCGCGGCGGCCGGCGAGAAGCACTCCCGGTCGGGCGCGGCCCTGCCCAGCTGGGTCCAGAGCTCCTCGGTGATGAAGGGGGTCAGGGGGTGCAGCAGGCGCAGGGCGCGGTCCAGCAGGTAGGCCAGCAGGCGCTTCACGTTGGTGGCGGCGGGCGCGTTGCCGCCCTGCTCGGCGGCGCGCAGGCGGGATTTGGACAGCTCCACGTACCAGTCGCAGAAGTCGCGCCAGACGAAGTCGTAGCTGGCCTGGGCGGCCTCGTTGAAGCGGAAGGCGTCGATGGAAAGCGTGGTCCGCTCGATGGCCCGCTCCAGGCGCGAAAGTATCCAGCGGTCGCTGACGTCCAGGTTCTCGTCGCCCAGCGGCGCCTCGGGGGCCTCCAGCCCTTCGACGTTCATGAGCACGAAGCGGCTGGCGTTCCAGACCTTGTTGGCGAAGTTGCGGCCCATCTCGAACTTGGTGGGGCTGAGCTTGACGTCCTGGCCCTCGGTGGTCAGCACCATCAGGCTGAAGCGGACCGCGTCGGCGCCGTACTGCTCGATCATCTCCAGGGGGTCGATGC
>CAZONU010000204.1:7232-8954 GCA_964581145.1 uncultured Planctomycetia bacterium | reverse complement strand
ACCTCGGTCAGCGTGGTGGCGACGTTCTCCTCGGCGTAGAGGTCGATTCCGCCGTCGACCTGGCCGTGGCGCCCGGCGGCAAAGCAGGCCAGGCCGGCCTGGACGGTCACGCCTTCATCGACCGGCCAGGTGGACTCAACCCTGCCGCGCGCGACGATGCGCCGCGGGGTGCGCGCCGCCTGGAAGCGCCAGGCCAGCTTGCCGCTGGCGGCGTCCAGGCAGTAGACCCAGCCGTCGCCCGCGCCAAACAGGCACGAGCCCTGGTAATACGCCGGCGGGACCTTGACCCGGCCCCCCGCGGTGAAGCTCCAGCGGAGCTTGCCGCTGGCCGCATCCAGGGCCATTACTTTGTGCTCGCCGGCCGAGGCCACGAAGACGGTGCCGGCGGCGACCGTGGGGGCGCCCGGCCCGGCGCCGACATCCACGGCCCACAGCTCCTTGAGCTCCGCCGGGACCTTCGCGGAGGTCCTGGAGGTGCGCAGGCCGTCGTGGCGGTAGATGGGCCAGTCTCCGGGCGCGGCCGGCTTCCCCGACGCCCCGCCGAAGGCGGGGCCCTTCTCCAGCCGCGAGGCGTCGCCGGGGGGAGTTTCCTTCTGGTGCGCTCCGGACTCGACGGCCATGTCGCCCTGCAGGAACCGGCCGGGCATATACAACGCGCTGTTGTAGATCAGGCCGTAGGCGGCGCGCACGCCGATCTGGCAGCTGGTGTGCAGCCCGCCGGCTCGCGGGTGGTACTTGCCGGTCTTCACCTCCATGAAGTCGGAGTATCCGCCCATGAAGTAGCGGGTCGTGGCCTGGTCCGGGAAGCAGGAAGCGCCGACTTTCACGCCCTCCGGATAAGGGAAGGTCTTCTTCACCTTGCCGCTGCGGGGGGTGAGCCCCTGCCAGGAGAACTTCCGGCCGCGCAGGTACCTGTACTTGGCCGGCACCTTGGGATCGATGTCGCCCACGTGCGTCCAGTAGAGGCCGTCGATGAAGAAGCCGTCGCGGAAGCACTTGGCCTTGCGCCTGGTCGGCGAGCCCAGCACCTCGTACGTGTGGCTCCAGAGGTGCTTGCCGTCCTTCGCGGAGAAGGCGTTAACGCCCTTGGCGTTGTAGAGAACCATCGCCCCCTCCCCAACGGCGCTGAGCTGCCCGCCCTTATCGGCGACCTTGCGGTGCCACTTCTCGGCGCCGGTGGCCAGGTCCAGGCAGCCGATGGTCCCCTTGCGCCGCTCGGCGTAGACCAGCGTCCCGTCCAGAACCGCGGCGTTGGTCAGCCCGCGGCCCGGCTCGAAAGAGCGCTTGCTGCACGTCCAGCGGACCGCGCCGGTTTCCGGGTCCAGGCACTTGAGCTCGCGGCTCCGGCCGCAGGAGACCAGCAGGCTGCCCTCCTGGAGCATGGCCCACCCCGGGCGCGGAGCCGCGTCGTAGGCCTTGAGCAGCTTGCCGGTCGCGCCGTCCACGGCGACCAGCTTGCCGTTCCTTCCGCCCGAGCTCATGTAGAGCTTCTCGCCCGCGGCGATCATGGTCAGCGGCGCCGGCCCGCCCGCCCGCTTCCAGAGCAGCACGCCGCTGAAGGCGTCGCGCACCGACAGGTACGGCCACGACTTCTTGCGTATGGAGGACTCGTTGATCACGTAGTAGACGCGGCCGCCGCCGACGACCATGGCCTTGGCGGCGTAATCGGGCATGCGCCAGGGCACGCCGGCTATCCAGCGCCGGCGCTGCGGCGGGCCGGCC
>CAZONU010000204.1:3617-7222 GCA_964581145.1 uncultured Planctomycetia bacterium | reverse complement strand
ACTGACAATCGACGCGTCGCGACGAGACAGCGAGGACGTCCTTCGAGACGCGGTTGCCGGAGGTGTCGTAGTTCTGGTGGGTCCACTCGTCCGAGCCGGCCGGCAGGGGTTTGGTCACCAGCGTCCACTTGCCGGCTTTCTTGTGAATCTTGTAGCCCTTCCCGCCGGGAGGCACCTTCGCGTCGAGACCGGCCACGCCGCCCGGGGCCAACACGCGCACGACTTCCGCGAACTTCAGTCCCTGGCCCCCGAGCCCGGCGAAGTCGCTGACCACTAACAGGTTGATCAGGCCGTCGGCGTAGGGCAGGCGCTTGAAAGCTCCGCGCTCGACCGAGACCCGGCCGTAGAGGCCCTGCTTGATGATATGCTCGCGGGCCTTCGCGACGGCCGCGGCATCGCCGGCCAGCCCGTGCACCAGGAACTTCCCGCTCCTGCCCAAGTCGGCCGTAAGCTTCCCGTCGGTGACCCCCAGGTGAACGCACAGGCCGGCCTCCACGCCGCTGGCCTTGACCAGGGTATCGGCCGACTCGCCGGCTTGGGCCGCCAGCGCGACGCCCGCCAGGATGGCGCAGATCGACAACGACAGGGCTTTCATGTCACTTCTCCCTCTTGGCCGGGGGACGGGTGCTCTCCCTAATCATCAAGCGGTCGGGCACGATAATCGTGCGCACTTCATTGCCGCTGGCCGGCGCGAGCGCGGCGCGAACCGCCTCGCTGCCGAACCTGCGCGGGTAGATGCGGCAGCTGGTAAGCCGGTCGGAGAGGCCCATCCGCACGGCGGTGTCCCCGAACCCGGCCACGCTGACGTCCCGGCCAACTTGCAGTCCGCGGCGCTCGATGACGTCGATCAGCGTCAGCGCGCGGTGGTCGCGGGAGGCGACTATCGCCGTGGGCGAGGCTTCGAGGCCCAGCAGTTCTTCGATCGCGCGCTCGGCGTACTCCTCCTTGGGCTGCGGGGTCTGCGGGCAGGCCACAAGTTTCTCGTCGAGGTCGATGTCCCTGCTCTTGAGCGCCGAGCGGTACCCGTCGAACTTCTCGGTGTTGACCAGCGCCAGGCCGCGCTCGTGGAAGAAGGCGATGCGGCGGTGCCCGAGGCGGACGAGGTGCAGCACGACCGAGCGCATGCCCTCGAAGCTGCCGTCGAGCACCGAGGTCACGGGCATGTCCCGCAGGGCGCGGTCCACCAGGACCACCGCCCCGCGGCGCAGGTCCAGGAGGTGCTTGGCCAGCACGCGGTCCTCGATGCTGACCAACAGGAAGCCGTTGAAGCCGGCCATCTCCCGGGCGCTCCAGATGCGCTCGCGCTCCTCGGCGCGGTCGAGCGCCAGCACCGTGCACGCCGCGCGCAGGCGCCGGCCCTGGCCGAGCATCCCGCGAATCATCTCCGCCTGGTACTGCCAGCCGGGCTCCTTCTCGTGGTGCCGGTCCGCAATGATCGCCAGCCTGGCGATTCCCGGCGCGCGCCCCGCGGCGTCCCGCTGGCGCACGACGGTCCCCGAACCCCGGCGGCGCTCGATCAGCCCGTTGGCCTCGAGGTCGGCGAGCGCTTTCTGCAGCGTCCGGCGGTTGGCGCCCAACCGGGCGGCCAGCTCGCGGTCGCTGGCCAGCCGCTGACCCCAGAGATTCTCCGCGCGAATCATCTCTTCGAGGCGCCGGCGCAGCTCCTCCCTCATCCGCGGTCTGGCTATGCCTTTGGCCACGATGCGCTTCGCTCCGAGTATTACGCCACTTTTGCGCCACCTGGTTATTAATACCCCGCTCCCCGGAGGTTTGTCGATGGAAAATCAGGAGAGGGATAGAATCCATCGATTAACGCTATCTGCCTGTTAACAAAGGACGTATGCAGAGAGATGGTCGTGCGTGGTCCGGCCGGTCGAGACCACGCCGAGCTTGGCTGCTCTCTCCGCCCGGCTACTTGGCGCGGGCAGCCTCGTAGAAGAGCCGCGAGCAGTTCCTGATGTCCACCCGGTCGGCGTTGGGCGGCCGGGTGCTGGCGAAAACCGCCACCTCGTCGTCGGGAACGTCCTGCTTGGTACGCCAGTAGCCCCACTTGGAGCCGCGGTTCCAGACCCGCCTGGCCGCGTCCAGGAAGCTTCTGTCCTTGCTGTGCGAGTAGGCCCGCGCGCATATGTCGGTCACGAACCGCGCGTGGTAGCCGCTCTTCTTCTGCGGCGATGTTGCCCACTCGTCGGGGTCATAGGCCTTGCCCCTGCGCGGGAACCCCACGTAGACCGCCTTGAGGCCGTGGTTATCGGCGGTCTTCGACCAGTACATGTCCCGCGCGCCGCGGCCGAGTTCAATGACGATCTTCTTCATCTCGGGGTCCCCGGTGACCTCGGCGCAACGAGCCACCGCCTCGGCGCAGGCCGCGAACTCGAAGCTCTGGGGGCTCATGGTCAGCGGCCAACTCTGGCCACCCTTGCTGATGGTCATCACTCCCTTCGCGACCGCCCAGGTTACGCCTTCCTTCTGGCAGAACGACTTGAGCTTGGGCGGCAGGTTCTTGAGGTTCTTGCCGAAGAAACCCGCGGCCTTGCGCGTGCTCAGGTAGAGGCCGCTCTTGTCGAAGTTGCGGTTGGGCGCCTTGATGTGCCGCTGCATGAAGCGTTCCATCGGGGGCTTCCACTTCTTGTCGCGGGTCACCTGCCAGGCACGGATCACCGCCTTGAACTGCCGGCCCCAGGCGCGGCCCAGTCCCAGGGCGTTGCCGGGATTGTTCTTCTTGTCGGAGTAGCAGATCGCCGAGCTCTCCGCCTGGTCCAGTCCCGCCTCCAGGGCGTCGACATCGCCGGTCAGGCAGTAGTAGTCGAAGGTCCCGCTGATGAAGGTGTGGCACATGCAGAAGCGGGTGTCGCTCCAGCTGTAGACCTTGGGCCCGTACCAGCCGAAGCGCTCGCCCTTGCACTTGCGCTTGCTGCGGTAACCCATTCGCGGGTGGCGGAAGCCGTCGTACTCGAATCCGTCCGTCCGGAAGCCCGCGTGGGTCTTGTAGTAACGCGCCCAGCTCTCCCCGTAGTCGAACCAGCCGCGGTCACCGGTGCGCAGGTACATCAAGAGGCCCAGTTCGGCATTGTCCGACTCCGAGTCGTTGTGGGTGTAGACGCCGCCCACGTAGGCCGCCGGGTCGTGCTTGCGGCGCGCGGGGGCCTGCTTGGCCGCGTCATCGGCGCCCTTCCAGCCCCACTTCTTGTAGGTGGCGATCTCGTCGGCCAGCGTACCGAACTTGCCGTAGCCCAGGCCCCCGGTCTCGCTTATCCATGTGGGGTCGGCCAGGGCGTGGAGCTTGGATAGTCGCGCCTTGCTGGGCGCCGGGTTCGCGGCGAAGTCCAGCCAGACCTCGGTGTCCTTGTGGGCGCAGTCGGCCAGCGCGAAGAAACCGTCGCCGTAGCCGTAAGGTCCCTTTCGCGTGGCCTTGTCGGGGCCCTGGGGCACGCACCAGGCGACGGCGGCGCCCTGCACGACGTCGAGCTTGTAGAAAGTGGGCATGCGCGTGGCCCCGCCCCCCGGGAAGCACCCGCCGGTGTGCCGCTGGGTGACGAGCAGTCCCCCGCCGTCGCCGGCCAGCGACAGCGTCTGCTTGCCGTCGCCGCCCTTCTTCCCGCCCT
>CAZONU010000204.1:0-3607 GCA_964581145.1 uncultured Planctomycetia bacterium | reverse complement strand
ATCTTGGCGTCGTCGCCCTCGGCGGGGTTGGAGTTGCGGATGGAGTGGTCCACGCGCGCGGCGGCCAGACCCGCGAAGAAGGTCAGGCGCGTCGTGTAGTCGATGAACTTGGCGCCCCCGCTCAGGTAGGGCCCGTCCACGCGCAGCGTGGCGCGCACCGGCCCCTTGTATTCCCAGGAGACCTTGGCGGGCTTGCCGGCCTTGAAGACCTTGCCCTTCTCGTCGGCGATCTCCACCGCGCCCGGCCCGGCAACTTTCTTGCCGCCGAGAGTCACCGATTCGAGCAGGCTGAAGTTCGCGGTGTCCACCACGAACTGCGCCGCGCCGGTATCCACGATTATCTTCCCGCCGGCCTTGCTGATCTTGAGCGGTTTGGCGGGCGCGGCGGCCTTGCCCCTCCTGACGACGAACTTCGCCCTGCCCTTGGCGGGCAGGTCGACGATCACGTCAAGCAGCGCCCACTGCACCGAGCCGTCCTCGTAGGGCGCGAGCTTCGAGAACTGCGCGGGGACCGGCTTGCCGCTCTTGTCGAAGAGCGCCAGCTCCTTGACGTCTTTCACCTGCCCTTTCTTGAAGGGCACGCCGCCGCAGGCGGGCCCCGCTTTGCGGGCGACGCCCGCCGGCTCGGCCACGGTGACCTTCACGGCCGGCTCGGCGGCCAGGGCCGCGCCCGTCGCCGCGATACACAGGGAAGCGAGCAGCGCTTTCATTCGTGTGGTTCCTCCCACGTCAGATCACTTCTCCCCCAGCGGCTCCACGTCGGCGGTCTTGACGTCGATGCGCAGGACGTAGATCTTGTTGAGCGTGTCCGTCGCCCAGAGCAGGCTTCGCCGAGCGTCGTACATCAGGCCCAGGGACACGTTGCGAGCCATCCCGCGCCCTCGGGGATCGACCGGGTGGATCTTGCCGCCGAGCTTGAGGGACACCCAGCGGTTCCCCGCACAGTCGTAGGCCGCGGTCCGGCGGAACTTGCCTTCGGGCGGGTCGAGCAGCTCGGTGCCGATGATGAAGAGGTCGTTGGCCGCGTCGTAGCAGGTATCGCGACACGAGCCGGCCTTGAGACGCTTGCTGACCCCCTTCTGGCCGGCGGGGTTGAGCGCCTTCACGTTCAACGTTTTCATGTCCACGGCGTAGACCTGCCCGTCGTATGGTTTTCTGTATTGCCCGCTGGTGCAGAGCAGGCGATTGCGCTTGGAGTCGTAGGACATCCCGCTGCGGTCGGTACAGGTCTTGGGCAGCTTCGCGCCGGAGAGTTTGAGCTTCATCCATGTTTTAGACGCCGCGTCGTAGCGGTAGAGGTCACCCTGGCCGTTCCAGAGGAATGCCCCATTGGGCGTGGAGCAGATCGTATCTGTGTAGAAGTTGCCCAATCCCTTGGGCAGGCGCTTGCTGTTCCAGGTGCCGTCGTCGGGATCGTACTCGAAGGAGTGCCCGCCGTGGCCGGTGAGGACCATCTTCCTGGCCACCGGGTCATAACCATAAGAGTGGTAACTGTGGCCCGGTATCCAGGCGCCGCCGCGGAAATCGCTCTTGGAAGGCTGGTCCGAGCAGATGCCGATGCTGTGCGCCGGGATGCTCGGCGCGTACTTGATGGAACTCCGCCCGGTGCGCAGCGAGAAGTGCGGGATGTCCGTGCCGTTCCAGACGTAGCTGCAGTGTCCACCGCTCCAGCGGTAGATGGCCTGGCGATGTGGGTCGAGCACCGCCGTGCCCCACACGCGGCACTGCAGCGGATGCCGGGGAGGCTTGAGCAGCACCCAGGCATTGGCCGGCAGGGCCTTGAGCCTGGCCTGGAAGGCGGCCTCGTCGGGCTGCGGCCCGTCCACGAACCAGTTGGGGTTGCTGCTGCCGTCGCGCCAGTCGCGCGCGCCGGGCGCGACGCCCAGCCTGGCCGTGCCCGCTGCGTCCGTCTTCGAGGCGTCCAGCCGGCAGGCCAGGGTGCACCACTTGCGGTACCCGTCCGTGGAGATCACCGCCACCACGTCGTCGTCGCTGGCGGCGGCCACGCAGGGGTTGCCCTTGTAGTAGCAGTGTCGCGGCGGCGCGCCCTTCGGGGCCGGTTTGGTGCGCGGAGCCGGTTCCTCCCAGTCCTTGACCAGGTCCCAACTGTTTTCCTTTACGTTGTAGGTCCAGGCCTGGAAGTCCAGCTGCCTGTAAAGCGGACCGGTCGCACCTGTATACTTCGGGTCCGTCGTATACCCGCCGAGAAGGACGAGCTTCTTGCTCTTCGGCAAAAGCAGAAAGGCGTGGCCCGCGCGGGGCGAGGGACTCACTCTGGGCCGGCGCTCCTCCCACTGGCGCGTCGCGCAGTCGTAGACCCAGGTGTCGGCGTAGAACATATCCAGGCGATCGCCGCCGAAGAGCACGATCTTCTTGGACACGGGGTCGAAGACCATCGGCGAGCTGGCCCGCGGGGGCGGCTCGGACATCAAGGAGTCCTCAGCTTTCCTGAGTGTCCGCCTGGCGGACAGCGCGGTCTTGAGAGATGCTTTCTCGGCGGCGTCGCCCAGACCCGCCAGCAGCTTGGAGACCTCCGCGAGCTCCGCCGCGGCCCAGCCGCACTTTTCTTTCTCGTGGCCCTTGAGCGCCGCGCCCGCCACCTCCTTGCGGAGGGCTTCTACTTCGTTGCGCAACGTCTTGCTGGGAACTGAGAGCTTGACCTTCCCGACCTCAGCAGTCTCGGTCAGGAAGAAGCGGTTGCTGTAGGCGCCGTAGAGCTTCTGGGCTTCTTTCCGCAGCGCTTTGGCCCTGGCGCAGAGTTTCTTGATCTCGGCGCTGCCGGTCTCGTGCCTGCGCCATTCCTTCTTGGCGGGCGAGTAAATCCAGGTGCGGGGGTCGTTGAACTCGCTGGGACCGTTGTTGCCTCCGAAGAGCAGGACCTCCTTGTTCACGGGATCGTAGCAGATCGAGCCGAACCAGAGCTTGAAGATACCCGCGCGATGCTTCCACGGCCCGCCCGCAGGGTTGCCCGTGACCTTGATCTCCTCCCATTTGCGGGCCTTGATGTCGTACTCGAGCGTGTGGTTCCAGATAAAGGCCACCAGCTTGCCGCGGTCGGTGTCCAGGGTGTACTGGTAGTAGGTCTTCCAGTCGCTGTCGAAGAGCGAGGGACGCACGTTGCCTTCGACGTCCTTCATCGTGTAGTAGACGCCCCGGAAGCGCGGCGCCTTGGAGGCGCCCACCTCCGGCCCCCAGTCCTTGCCGGGCGGGAAGCGGTTCTTCCACTTCCGGTCGGCCAGCGAGAAGTGCATCTCGTCGTAGTGCTGCTGCTTGGAGGTGTTGGAGATCGAGCCCAGGGCCAGCAGGAAGCGCTTCTCCTTCGGGAGGTAAACCAGCGCGGGGTCGCGTCGCTGCCAGATGCCGCCCGTTTCGAGTTTCACCCACTGGTTGACGGGCAGCTCCGCCGGCGGCTCGGCGGCCAGGGCCGCGCCGCCCAAAATGAGGCAAAACGAAAGCTGCAGAAATCTCATCGCATAAGCTCCTACTTCACCGCGCAGGTCTCATCGGCGGCGTAGACGTACTTGAGCCTGAGCATGCGCCGGTTTATCGAGTCGCCGGTGTAGACGTACTTGTCGGTGGCGATCACCCCGACCAGCCAGGCGAAGGC
>CAZONU010000203.1:2427-8966 GCA_964581145.1 uncultured Planctomycetia bacterium | reverse complement strand
AGGTGAGGGTCTGGAGGTCCAGCGTCCAGACCTCGGCCCCGCCCTTCCAGCCCACGAGCTTGTCGATGACCGGGTCATACTGCAGTCCGGGGCAGCCGGAATCGACCAGGTCCTGCGGGCCCTTGGTGGTGATCTTCTGCTGGGCGACCTTGCCTTCCTTGCTGAAGTCGTAGAGGTAGACCAGCTTGCGCCCTGCCGCGATGAAGCGCCGCCCGACCGGGTCGATGTCCGCTGTCTTGTAGTAGTCGGTGCGGTGGTTCACGCGCCCGGTGAGGTTCTTCCATTTGTTGGTCTTGGGGTCCCATAGCGCCAGGCAGGTTCCGTAGCTGGTGCCGCGCACGTAGACCATGTTCGTCACGGGGTCCACGGCGGAGTAGGCACCGATGCCGCCGGCCATGGTGGCGCCTTTCTCCTCCCACTTCTTTTTGTCGAAGTCGTAGGCCCAGGTGGTCTTCCCACCCCTGGAGGCCGGGAAGTTGGCCGTGGTCCCGAAAGACATGAAGCGGTCGATGGCCGGCACGTACTGGATGTAGTTGTAGGTGTGACACGCGCGCGGAGTCCCGTCGGCGTACTTCTCGCTGCCGTTGGGGTAGCCCTTCTCGACTTTGAGGCTGGGAGGAGCCACCAACTCCCACTTGAGTTTGTTGACGTCGAAGCCGTAGATCTCATTGCCGCCGTAGGCGAAGTGCCCGCCGCCCCAGATGAGCAGTCGGTCGCGCTTGGTGTCGTAGGCGCCTCCGCTCCAGGTGCTGATCACCGCCCTGACGCCGATGCCGTTCTGGGTGTAGAAGGTTCCCTTCGGCCACTTGAAGGCGACCTTGATCAACTGGCTGTCGGGCGCCTCGAACCAGTGGCCGGGCTTGAGGCGGTCGACGGGGTGCGTCGATTCGCCGGCCGCCGCGGTCGCACTTAGCAGGACAAGGGCGGCAGGAAGCATCCAGGAAGAGCGTTTCGTCTTCATGATCACCTTACCTTCACTTTGGCCAGATTGCTGACCGCGCTGCGGTTGTGCGCGGCATCGAAGGAACGCAGTGCGAAGTATCGCGTCCCGGGACTCACGCCCTCGACAACTATGCTCTGTCTGCTGACGGCGGGACTGGGCTCGCCGGTCACGTTTTCGGCCGCCCACCAGTTGGCGTGGGTGTCTTTCTGCTCGGGGTACTTGATGCGGTAGGGCACCATGGGCTTGGCCGCCCACTTCACCTGGTATCGGACCGGGGCGCCGGCCGGAGCCGTCCAGGTGAGTTCCACATTGCCGCCGCCCAGCGCCCGGGCCGCCAGGTTCTTGACCGGCTCCGGCGGGGCCGTGTCCGTCCGGGCGTTTTCCAGCACATGGGAGGCGACCTGCTTCCAGTGCAGCGCGTTGGGCGCCCACATCAGCCCGCGTCCGAGTTTCCATCCGCCGCTCTTCTTGGCCGTGACCACCACCACATCGAACATGCCCTTGTATCGCTCCTCCCCGGTGTACAGGTAGGCCCAGGCCAAGGCGGGACATATCCCCCTGCTTCTGAAGCTGCGGTTCTTCGTTGAGTCGCGCAGCACCTCTGGACCGTACTTGGGCTTGCGCGCCCGCTCCTTCTGCAGGTTCCAGTCGAGCATGGCCTTGTAATCGAAGCTGCCGTTGCCGACGTAACACTCCTCCAACTGGTAGTTGAGTATGCCGAGCATGAGGTCAGCAGCGACCTCGTCGCGAGTCAGGTGGTAAAACTCACGCAGGCCGTTGGCCAAGCAGGAGAGCTGCCAGACGGCTTCCACCTTCTGCACGCCGAGCTTGCCTTTGTAGTTCCAGGTGCTGATCGCGTAGTAGCCGCGGCCCTTATTGACCTGCTTCCAGGCGGCGTTCCGGAGTTTGTACAGGGACTTCAGCATGCTCTCATCGCCGGTGATCCGGTATGCGTGGCAGAGATTATGAAAGGGCATGGAGTCATTGCGGGCTTGGTTGGTCCCGCGCGACTGGCGGTGGTCGGCGTAGAGCTGCATGTAAACGCCCACCTTGCGGGTAGCCTCCAGCGCCAGGGGGTCGCCGAGCAGCCGCCAGGCGTCGAACAGTTCGTCGCACATGAAATGCGCGTTGTTCCAGGCTTTGAACGCGTGGTGCGCCGTCCCCGGGCGGTAAGAGCCCGTCGCGCGCGGCGGGGCCAGATATCCGGCGGGAACCTTGATCGCCCCCTTGCTGCCGGGATACTCGTAATCGTCAACCCAGAAGGGGGTCATGCCGGCGGCGTGGTCCGCGTTGACCTCGAGACTGTAAGACTGTTCGGGAAGTCCCGTCTTGATGAAGCCGTTGCCGCTGCCGCCGTGGTAGCGCCGCCGGTTGCGGTCCATCGTCGATCCGCCGATCGTGACCCAATTGTCGTGGTGTATTTCCTGCTCCTTGGTCACCACTGGCTTCTGATCCTTCCAGCGCTTGGAAATGTACCCGATGACGCCGGTCCGGCGGTACCAGTCCACGCCGCAGTGGGCCACTAGCGGCGCGTCGAACTTCCTCGCGCGGGTCTCGCCGTTCCCGGCCGCGGAAGCCAACGCGAAGCTCAGATGGTGGCGCTTGCGGGAACAGTCGTCCAGCCAGTGCAGGCCTCCGTGTCCTTTCCAGTACTTGGGCCAGAGGCGAACAGCGATTTTCCCCGGGGCAACTTCCACCGCCTTGGGATAGTTGCGGCGGAAATTGCGGACGCAGACGAAAGCCGCACTCTTTCCCGAGGACAGCGCCGCCCAGCCCTGGGCCAGATTTCCGCCGGCCAGCTCCTTGCCGCCGGAGAACGCCTTGTAGCCGCGAAACTGCGGCACGCCCTGCTTGATGGTCTTGCTGATTGCGCTCACAAACCCGCCGGCCCAGAGCCTGCTCCGGTCCCTGAGCTTGTCCCAGTCCTTGGAGCCGTCCGAGGCCTGATACAGGTAAACCGCGTCCGTTTTGAGCGTTCCCTTGATAGTCTTGCCCCATTCGCCGCCGAGTTGGTAATTCCTGGCGCCCTTGAGCTCCGGAGGCTCCCAGACGACCGAGAAGTCCCTGAAATAGAGCGGTCCCTGCATCTTGTTGGGCGTGTTCTCGAGGACCACGTCCATATCCCAGCGCTTCCGGCCCGCGTAGGCGTATATCCAGGCGATGAATCCGAACTTGCCGGGCACAGTGGGGCTTTCGACTTTCAGGCATGCGCGCACCGGCCCCTTCTCCCAGACGCTCCACTTGAGGGGCAACTCGCCGGCGCTGATCTCCTTGCCCTCCGGCGTGGTCAGAATCGCCCTGAAGGGAGCGGAGAAGTCCTCCTTGAACTCCAGGCCGCCCATGCGCCAGCCGCCCCCGATCTTCTCGACTCCGGTCGGGAGAGACGGCACCGGGTTCTTCCCGGCCTTCAGGCGATAGGTCGCCCTGCCGCCGGCGGGCACGTCGGCGAGGAAGGTGACCAGCAGCCACTTGACGGACCTGCCGTCTTGACCGAACTCGCGCCAGCGCTCCAGGACGCGGAACTGCGCGGGCACGGTCTTGCCGGAGGGAGCGTAAACCGCGATGCCCGTCGCCTCCCGCAGCGTTCCGTAAGGAAGCGGCACTCCCGTCGAGCAGATATCGCCGCGTCGCTCGAAGCCGGTCACATCCCAGATATTAAGGGGCGCGTCCAACTCGGACAGCGCCGGGACCGGCGCGTTCTCGCCGGCCCAGGCCGTGCTCAGCAGGACGATGGTTGTCAGAACGGTCGGGAGGAGAAACCTGACCAGCATGATTATCTCGCTTCTTTCGCTGTCTTGCTTGTTGCCCGGTGCTTGTCGGCCTCGTCGCACCTCGGCTGCGGAGGCCGTTCGGCCAGGGCCATCCTGACCAGGATGATGCAGATGGAAAGCGGCAATGCGTTCTCCTCCCGCGTCCGGATCGTCGCCGCCGCCAGCATCCTACTTCTTCCCCTTCCCGCCGGCCTTCTTGTAGCGGTAGGCCCAGGTGGTGGTCTTGCCGCCCGTGAACGCCGGGCCGCGGCCCTCGAAGTTGAGGTAAAGGAAAACGTTGTGGTCCGGGTCGTACCACAGCGGGGCCCAGCTCCCGGTGGTGGCCGGACCGGCGTTGGCCGGCTTGTGCTCCGACCACTTCATGGTCTTGGGGTCCAGCTTCCACATGGCGGGCGGGCCCTTCTTCCGGGTCCTGGCGACGGCCAGGACGGCGTCGTTGGCCGAGTCATAGGCCAGCGCCTGCGAGCCGAGGAGCTTCTCGGGAACACCCGCCAGCTTCTTCCACTCCCCGGTGACGGC
This sequence comes from uncultured Planctomycetia bacterium, assembly GCA_964581145.1. Taxonomy (GTDB): domain Bacteria; phylum Planctomycetota; class SZUA-567; order JAKLDR01; family JAKLDR01; genus CAZONU01. The sequence goes on along the minus strand of CAZONU010000203.1, from coordinate 4,733 downwards.
ATTATAGGTCCACATGCCGTGCTTCTTGCTGGCGGAGATCAGGTGCAGCTTCCTGGACCCGATGTAAGTGGAATAGAGCTCGGCCCACTTCATCGGCGCGTTCTTGCGGCGCTTCCACTCCATTTTCTTGTAGTCGTAGACGTGGATCCCGAACGGCCCGGTGGTGGTGATGCCCAGCGGCGCCTTGAGGTTCGGGTCGTAGACGACGTGAATGCTCTGCGCGCCCTGGTATCTCGGCGAGGGCTTCTTGCTCTTGCTGGCGACGCCGGCCAGGCAGGTCCACTTCATCTTCTCAGGATCGAACTCCCAGGTATGGCCGCGGCCCACCATGAAGAAGGCCTTGCGCTCGGGCACCCAGCACACCTGCTGGTAGGTGTGCGCCGGCCAGGGCCGGCCCTTGGCGGTGACCGGCTTGCGCGGGGCCCTGACGCTGGCGATCAGATGGAGGTCCTCCTTGTCGGGCCACTCCTTTTCCGACGCCGTCCAGACGTTCCGCGCCGGGTCATAGATCTCCACCTCGTTGCCCATGTAGCTGCGGTGGGCCCCGCCGAAGTACCAGAAGTAGCCTCCGCCAAAGCAGTTCCCGGAATAGGCCCGGCTCTTGGGCTCGCGCTTGGGGCTGAGCTTCAGCCAGGAGTTGTCCGGCATGGCCAGCAGCCTGGGATTGAGCTTCTTCTTCTCGCCGGCCGCTGCGAGTGTTGCCGCCGAGGTCAGGGCCGCCAGGATCAGGATGCCTGTGCTTCTCGCTCTCATGCTTCACTCCTTTATGTGTGAAGACGAGCCGGGGGGAAAGCTATTCTGCCGTTCGCCGGTAGCGGTAGGCCCAGATGCTCGATGGCCCGCCGCGGAACTTGCCTTCGTTGCCGTGAAAGCTCAGGAAGAGGAAGGCGTTATGCTCCGGGTCGTAGCGAAGCGTGTTCCAGTTCCCGCCCTTGGTGGGGGCGGGGCCCGTGGAGGGCAGCTGTTCCCACTTGAGAGTGGCCGCGTCCAGCTTCCAGGGCCGGTCGAGCTTGCCGGGCTCGAGGACGATGGCGACGCCGCTCTTCGTGTCGTAGGCGATCGAACCGCCGGTCTTCAGTTCTGTTGGGGCGTCCACCGGCGAGGCGCTCATGCTCGCGGCGCTGAACCTGTAAAACTCCGGGCCGCCCTGGCCGCGGCTCATCACCAGGTGCGCCTGCCAGTCGCGCACCCAGGTTGCGGACCATGAGCTCCACTCCCGCAGCCCCGGGAACCTGCCCAGCCGGCGCCAGGAGGCGGTCCCGTAGTCGAAGACCCGGAAGTGGCGGTCGGGCCCGCTGGAGATGCAGTGCAGCGGGGCCTTGAGGATCGGATCGTAGATCACGGTGTTCTGCGCCCAGGAGCCCCGCGGCTCGGCCTCGGGGTTCTCCCAGCGATTGACAAGATGATGCCACTTGCGGGCGCGGGGGTCGAACTCCCAGGTGCCGGAGGAGACGAACAGGACCAGGAAGCGCTTCCTGTCCGGCACCCAACATACTTGTTGATAAGTCTGCTCGGCGTAGGGGTTTCCCGAGGGCGCAGTGCTGTGGGTATAGCCCCCGCTGTCGGTCATCGACTTCCAGTTCTTGCTGCCGCGCTCGGGCTGCTCGGCCGGGGTGGCGGTGATCCAGCGGTTGCGCCGCGGGTCGTAGAGGTCGACGTTGTTGGCCAGGTAGGTGTGCTTGCCCCCGCCGAAGTACCAGAAGCAGCCGCTGCCGAAGGAGGCCCCGCAGTAGGCTCGCCCCTTGGCCTCGCGGGGCGGGTTCAGCTTCAGCCAGGAGTTGTCCTCCATGGCCAGAATCCGCCTGTTGGGCCCGGGCTCCGTGAGGGTCCGCACTGCGGCGGCGCCGCCCCCGGCGACCACCGCGGTGACGCCCAGCGCGGCGGCGGCCAGCTTGATCTTCATCCAGAGCATGGCCTTGAGGGTGGCCTTGCCCACCGCCGCGGCGGTGCCGCCCACCGCCCCGCCGGCGGCCATCGTGGAGATCTTGGCGGCCAGGCCCGCGGGCAGACTGACTTCGCTCACAGTCTCGGCCAGGCCCGCGGCCAGGGCGGCGACCGACAAGGCCGGGCCGTGCTTGCCCAGCCGGTTCCTGAGCTTGGCCAGACCCAGCCGCGCGCGTCCGGCCACGGTGCCTTCCGGGCTGCGCGTCTGGCGGGCGATGCCCTTTAGCGACTCGCCCTGCATGTAGTGCCGGACGACCACGTCGCGCTGCGCCGCGGGCAGCGAGGCCAGGGCCTCGTCGAGGTGCGGCAGGGCCGCCCCCCACCTGGAGCGGTCGTCGGGGCTCAGCTTCTCGCGCATCTCC
>CAZONU010000203.1:0-2417 GCA_964581145.1 uncultured Planctomycetia bacterium | reverse complement strand
CCGCCGCCTTTCTCTCGCGGTCCTGGTGCCGGAGCCGGAGCCAGGCTGCCTTGCGTGCGTTGTTGACCGCGCACCACTGCAGCCAGCCGGGCAGGCTGACGCGCCTGCGGGCCAGGCTCGGGGCCTTGTTGAGCAGCACCAGGAAAGTCGCCGCGGCGGCGTCCTCGGCGTCTTCGGCCGAGCCCAGCCGCCGCAGGCAGGTCCCGTAGACCAGGCCGCCGTAACGCCGGTAGAGCTCCTCGAAGGCCGCCTTGTCCCCCTTCCGGGAGTGGGCGGCGAGGAGCTCTGCGTCGCTCAGCTGGGCCAGGTCCATCCGGTTCCTCCGCACTATATTTCCAGGCGGACGGCGGTTTCATCACTCCAAACCGATGCGAATTGTACGGTCAATCGCGGGTCTTCACAAGTAGAGCCGCCCCAGGGCCTTGCGACCCCGGGGCGGCGGGCTGGTTTGCCGCGGGCCTACTTCTTGGCGCGCTTGTAGCGGTAGGCCCAGGTCTCGCAGGGCGCGCCTTCAAGCCCGCCCTGGCCGGGCTGCAGCAGGAAGAGGCAGGCGTTGTGGTCGGGGTCGTACCAGAGGGTCGCCCAGCGGCCGGCCGAGCCGCTCATTTTGGGAACTGCCCCCTTCGGCGCCAGCCTGGCGAACTTGCCCGTCGCGGGGTCCAGGGACCACAGACTTCTGGGTGCCGGCCCGCCCATGGCCAGGACCACCCTGTTGGTGGTGTCGTAGGTCAGGCTTTCGCAGCCGATCAGCTCCTTGGGGACGCCGGCTATCTCTTCGAGCTTCTTGGCGGCCGGGTAGAAGCGCCACCAGCCCTTCTCCCCGGAGGAGATGACGTGGCAGCGCTGTTCGGGGACGTACGCCGAGAAGTTGTTTCCGTAGCGCAACTCCTTGCCCAGGCTCATGTACTCGGACCAGCGCATCTTCTCGAAGTCGAAGCGCCAGATTTTCCTGCCGTTCACCAGGCAGAGGACCGTCTTTAGCTCGGGGTCGTAGACGGTCAGGGTGTTGCTCACCCCGCTGCCGGTCGGCGATACCGTGCCCACGTCGGTGACCGGTTTGCCGTCGGCGGTCTTCCACTTGCCGGGCGCCCAAGCGCGCACTTTCCAGGGTTCGCCGACGGGGACGATCTCCCGCCCGTCGCGGGTGCGGTAGGCGGTGACTATGTGCCGCTTCTTGATCGAAGGGTGGCACTGCTCGTACTTGACGGGGACCAGCGGCCCGGCCTTGCCGGCCAGCTTGCCGGCGTGCATGCCGGCCAGGGGGCGCCACTCGTTCTTCCCGGGTTCGAACTCCCAGGTGCCCGTGCCGATCACCGCGAAGAAAGCCTTGCGCCCCGGCACCCAGCAGACCCGCTGGTAGCTGTGGTGGGTGAACGGCCGGCCCTGGGGGGTGACGTGGCCGCTGTCCGCCCCGCCGCCGATGCTGTCGGTGCCCTTGAACTTGGTCCAGTCGTCCTTGGGCGTGGCCCGCTCCCAGCGGTCTTCGGCGACGTGGTAGAGTTCCACGTCGTTGTACTTGTAGGCGCCGTGCCCCCCGCCCCAGAACCACATCCGCCCGCCGCCCAGGCAGGCCCCGCTGTACATCCGGCTGCGCGGCGCGCGTTTGGGGCTGAGCTTCAGCCAGGTGTCCTCGGCCATGGCCGCGATCCGGGAATTGAGCTTCCCGGGTGCTGCCGCTCCCTTCCCGGGTCCGGGGGGAGCCGCGCTTCCGGCCTTCTTCTTGAGCCGGAAGGCGTACAGGCCGTCCACGGGGCCGCCCTGCATGGCGGAGCCCTGCACTCCCAGAAGGTTCAGGAGCAGGAAACACTTGTGGTTGGCGTCGTAAACCATCAGGTTCCAGCGGGTGTCGCCGGTGGGCGTCCTGCCCTTCAGCGTGATCTCCGACCAGTCGTCCTTCCCGGCGTCGTAGGCCCACAACTGCACCGGCTTGCGGGTATTGAACTTCTTGGTCGCGACCAGGGTCAGCTTGCTCTCCGGATCGTAAGCCATGGACACTGCTTCGTTGAGGGCCTCGACCTTGCCCGCGGCCTTCATGACCTCCCTGAGGTTCTTGATGGGCGTAACCTTCCAGGTGGCGGTGTTCAGCGTCCACCACCTTCTGTGCGAGTAGACCACGTGGACCTTGCGCGTCGAGTCGTAGGCGGAGTACACGTCGGTGTACTCCTTCCCGGGGACGTCGCACTTCTTGGTCCAGGAGTTGGCCTTGGCGTCGTAGACGTAGACGCCCCGCCGGCCGCCGACGCCGAGGATCTCCACGAGGCGCTTGAGCTCGGGGTCGTAGACCAGGGCCCAGTGGTTTATGCCGCTGGGCGCCTTGGGGCCGTTATCTGACAGCCGCTTCCACTCGCGCTTTTCCGGGTAGAAGGCCCACAGGTGGTTCTGCACCAAGTTGCAGAAAGCTCTCTCCTCCGGGTACC
>CAZONU010000202.1:0-9001 GCA_964581145.1 uncultured Planctomycetia bacterium | reverse complement strand
GGTGGAAGGTCTTCCAGTTGGCGCCGGCCAGGGCCAGGAGCAGAATCACAATCGGGGCCACCACCAGCCAGACGATCATCCGCCGGGAGCGTTTCGGTTCGGGCTCGGGCGCGGGTGGGGTCATATACGGGGAACATAGCCTCCCCGCCCGGCGGGGTCAAGGGGTGAGGGAGTGAGTAGTAGGTAAACTGTCCCCGGAAAAACCCGGCGTGTTAGCTACTTCTTCTTCCTGGGGCGCTGAAGCTTGCGCTTTATCGCCAAGAGTTCTGCCGCGAGGCGCGGTCCCATCATCATCCTTTCTGCGTACTGTTGCTGTCGTCGGGCCTCCTCTCGCCTGGTTCTCACCTTGTGATTTAAGAGGTTTCTGGCACCTCGAAATGAATGTAGGTCTGCCTTGAATGGTTCCTTGACCACTAGTCCTTTGGGGCACTTCTGCGAAGAAGAAAGCAGATTTATCTGACTGCTCCAATCAGCCTTCGTGAAATTGTCTTCGGGCATCCGGAGAATTCGCTTGCTTATCGCCGTTCTTCCTACCTGGTCGGTTAGTCCTTCTATTATTTCGCACATCGCCTGTAGGCCCTGCTTGCGATCCCCTGAGTTGAACTTGCACACTGCTTCGTTAATTTCCGCTTTCTTGGCCCCATACTTCAACGTTGGATCCGGGGTAACGACCAGAGCGGGATTGACAGCTTCCTTGTATACAGAAACGCCTCGCGAGTTGTCCACGAAGATCAAGCCGACCCCGTCGCGGCTTAGCTGTTTCAAAAACTCTCCTTTCATGGAGCAGTCCTCATGGGTGGTGATGTACAACTCCGAGTTCACGCGCTCGGCTTTCAGCCATCGCGCCAATGCTTGTAGGCCTTTGTGGTAGGCCGGCACGTGCTGAGCTTCTAATAGCGTCACCAATGTACCTCTCCGAGCCAGCAACGTGGTCCGGTAAGGCGCATCGGAGTTATACTGTTTCTCGATGTGGATTCGGAATCCCTGGCGACCGTAGTCCCGACTTACAGCATCAGCGATTGCCTTGGCTTCTTCGTGAATGAAGGAGTACTTCATCTTTCGTTTACCCAATGAGACGGTTGATTTCCTTCTTCAATTTGACCAGCGCCCCGCGAAGCGGCTCAGGCATCTGTTTGGTGCGTCGACACTTAGCTAGTTTCTCGGCAAGCTTCTCCGCCCGGGATGTGAGGTCGCGCACTATGTAGGCGGCCTCTACTGTGCGCGCGTAGGCCTTCTCAATCGTGTAAACTGGGTTCCGCACGAGTCTCACCAGTATCGGGATCACTTGCTCACGACTGCCACCCGCGAGTTTCGCGCGGGCGATTTTCGATATGTCCCGGAAGCGAACCACGTTGTTCACGACTCCTGTCTTGTACTTCCCGACCATTGCATCGACATATCGCGACTTGGAGACGCGCGTGAAGACCTCCGGTGCATGGCGATCAATTGCACGCTTCGACTTGTTTATCTCAACAAACAAGTCAACTGTGACCTCCTGTTGATCACGAGGTTTCTCTGCCTCCCGCAGAAGCATTGTTCGGTACTTCTTGGGCAACTCGAGCAGTTCCAAGGCGCGTCTGACCGTTGGAAGCGACATCCCAGTAATGCCAGCTAGATCTTTGGCCTTGTTGGACTTGCCATCCCGTTCTAGCATGTCCCGCACTTCTTTGAGCTTGAGTGCCATAGGCATCAAGTCCCAATCGACCCGTACATTATGTATGTTGAACATCATCAATAGATTCTCAAGTTTGCTGGGCTTGGGTTGCACTATTGCCGGCATAGCCGGTAGGTTCAGTTTTCTTGCACACCGCCAACGTCTCTCTCCGTCCAAGAGGTAGAACTTGGAACCGCTCTGATAGACAGATATGGGGACCTTTATGCCGACCTCATTTATGGAGTCCAGTAACTCATTCATCTCGGTTTCTCTGAAGATCAGCCGTGGATTGCTGGGGTTTCGCCTTATGCGATCAGGGCTGATATCCTGAAGTGCGGAACGTGCCTTCGCCATTACGCGTCCTCCAAGGGAACTCCCAGCAAGGGATAGCTGGAAAAGAGAGCTTCGGTTATGACACCCCGCTGACTGCCCTGTCCGCCAATGAGGCTCTGTCGCGTGAGTCTATAGCAGTTGAAGCCCTCGTAGAGCTTTGCCACTTCTGGATGATATGCGTTGCTAATCAGGACATGCACGCCACGCTTCTTTAGGGTTGCGGCGGCCCGGCCGAGTCGCTTTTGGCCGTACCACGAGAAAAGGCGAGAATTGTACTTCAAGAAACCGTTGTTATGATGGCCCGTTACATAGGGAGGATCGAAATACACGAGATCTTCCTCGGTTGCGCTGCGAACAGCCTCCGCAAAGTCGCGGCATTCCAGCGTGGCATGTCTCAGGGCATGGGACGCGGCACGAATCCGCCCGGCATCGCATATCGTGGGATTGTCGTATCGTCCGAACGGTACGTTGAAATCGCCGCGTTGGTTTACGCGGTACAAGCCATTCCAGCAGGTCTTGTTAAGGTAGATTAGCCGAGCTGCCCTGGTGTGAGCCATGCGTGGGTTCCGGGAGCGAATCTGATAGTAAGATGCCTCGTCGTACAGATGGCGGCCCAGGGTCTTGACCACATGGCTAGGCCGCGACTTGACAGCCTTGTAGGTACTTATTAGCTCTGCATTTAGGTCGGAGAGACATGCCTTTCTTGGTTGTGTGGCAAAGAAAAAGGCGCCGCCCCCGAGAAAAGGTTCGTAGAATGTCCCATCAAAGTCTGGAGGAACAAGCAGCGGAGCTAGCTTGGCAAGCCATTGCTTGCCGCCCGCCCATTTGAGGAAGGGCGCACCTTTCGGTCGGCCAATGCTCTTCGTTGCTGCCGGCTTCCGGTGTTGGCCTCGGCGGTAGAGTCTTGCGCGTTCTTCACCAACCCTTATCGTGGCGTGATGCTGCACGATTGTACGCCGCTCCCTTCCATGATCGGTGCCGCGAAGCGGGTGGCGACTATTATCCTTACTCCACTAGAAGTTCCGGGGTCAGTTTACAGCTATTCCCCGCCCCGTTTCCTCTAGTTAAGTATGCCAGCGGTGGGGCTGGAAGTCAAGCCCCTCCTTGAGGTTCCCGTTTGGCGCGATTGCTCAGCCCGGGACTGGCAGCCGGTTGCCGGTGGCCAGTGGCCGGTGGCCCGAAAACCGTGCTCTCCGTGCCTATCTGCGTTCATCTGCGGCTGATTAGGGCTTGGCGTCTTGGCGGTTGAAAACGCTCCCGGCCCTAGAACTTCCAGGTGAGCCCCAGGGAGGCCGCCACCTTCTGGTAGGCGAAGCCGTCCAGTTCGTCGTCCTCGTCCACGTCCACGTCCACCCCGAAGACCTCGAAGACGAAGCCCACGTTGAAGGAAAGCCCCTCGGCCACCTCCACGTCCAGCCCGGTGCGGAACTCGAACCAGCCCCCGCCCTCCACGTCCTCGGTGGCGCTGTAGTGGAAGATGAAGAACTCGGTGGTGGCCTCCAGCTCCCCGCTGATGATCGGCCCGCCCATCAGGCTGGTCGTCCAGGTCACCCGCTCGCCGAAGCGGCCCCTGAGGCGCAGCCCCAGGTCGAAGGTCGCCGCGCTGGTGGAAACGTCGTACTTGATGTCGCCGAGGACCGGGATGCTCTCGGTCACGAAGCCGGCGTCGTAGCTGCGGTAGGCGAACCCCGCGACGAGGCTCAGCGACCATCTCTCGCCCAGCGCGAAACCCCAGCCGGCGTAGCCGTTCAGCGCGAAGCCGGAGCACTCCCCGACCGCGTCCAGGCTCTCCTCGCTGAAGTCGGTGTCGCTGGTGAAGGTCCCGCGGATGCGGAACCCGAAGTTGAAGCCCGGCCCCGCGCTGCGCACCTCCACCGAGGGGTCGAAGCCGAAGGCGGTCCAGTCCGCCCCGGCCAGGGCCACCTTGGTCCCGCCCAGGTCCATGGTGAGCTCCACCTCGGGCTTGAACAGCCCCTCGCCCGCCGACGCCGCCCCGCCGGCCAGCACCACCACGAAAACGGGCAGCAGAATCTTCCGGAACATGCGCAGTCCCTCCCATGAATAAGCCCGGCCCGGCGGAAATTCTAGGCAGGGCGGGGCCGGGGGTCAAGGCTGTCGCCGGATTTCGGACTGCGGATTGCGGAGTCGGGGCTTGCTGAACCACGGACCACACAGAGAAATCGCTTTTTTCAGCGGTTAAAAAAGCCCGGTTTGGCGCCCTTGGCGTCTTGGCGGTTAAAAATGCTGTTAGTCACCCGCCGAAAAATCTCTGAAAAATCGCCTTGAAATCGCGTCACTTAGCGTCTTGTGAGCGTCTCTGACTTCCGTTCCATGGCTAACAATCCCCATTACTAGTGGAGGGGTACATGTTTTTCGAGGTGTCGGCGAAATGTACAGCGCCCTTCGGGCGCGAGCTGCTCATCGACGCGGCCCGCCAGCGGGCGCGGGGCGTCTCCTGGGAGATTATCGCTGAGAAGACGCCGCACTCCGAGGGCGAGCTGCTCACGTTCAGTATCGACCACCCCGAAATCTGGGGGCCGCTCTACGAGCGCGCCGAGAAGCTGCGTTTGCAGGAGGCCGAGGGCGAAGGGCTCGCGCACCTCACCGCGCTGCTCAAAGGAAAAGACGAGCAGGCCGCCGAGAAGGCCGCCAGAGAGTTATTGATACACCGCCGCCACGTGGAGAGGCGGCGGAGTGGGGGGAGGAAGTGTCGTCTCCCGGAGCGGGGCCTTGTGCCCCCGACGGGAGGCGATTCGCTTGACGAAACCACGCCGGGAGGGCGGAAGCTCACGATTTGCCACGGAGGGCAAAAGACATCGTTTGGGGAGGACGCGCACAACCTGGAACGCTGGCTAACCGAAGACCCCCCCGAAGAGTTGGCGCGACGTATAACCTACGCCGCCAACCGCGTCGCGCACGGCGAAGACTACGCGGCCATTGCTCGCGAGGTCGGTCGCGACGCCGACGAGATAGCTCGCTGGGCTTTCATATACGCGAAAACCTGGGACCGGGTCTGGCCCCAGGCGCGGCTCACCGCCGCCCAGTTCGGCGCGGCGCTGGCCATTAACAGACTGCTGGACTTCGCCGCCGGCCCGGACGCCAAACTCGCCGCCCGCGCGGCGCGGACGCTGCTGATACATCGCAGACATATGCACTGGAACGGCAGCCGCAACCGCCGATGCACGCAGACAGGCGCAGATCAGAGCTTGGGCCGCGGGGAAGCGCCCGAGGCCTCACCAGCGAGTGTTTCCGCGGAAAACCATCAGCGCTCATCGGCGTCCATCTGCGGTTCCAAGTTTGCGTCTTGGTGTCTTGGTGCTGAAAGGGAAAGGTCGCCTCCGCGCCCTCTGCGGTGAGAAAGGAGACTGGCCGCGGTCATCGGCGTCCATCTGCGGTTCCAAGTTTGCGTCTTGGTGTCTTGGTGCTGAAAGGGAAAGGTCGCCTCCGCGCCCTCTGCGGTGAGAAAGGAGACTGGCCGCGGTCATCGGCGTCCATCTGCGGTTCCAGAGATGATTCGGTTTCGCTACTTGGCCTTCTTGGCCGGCGCGGGCGCGGGCGCGGGCGGGACCGGAGCGGTGAGCAGCGCCGCCGGCGGCGCCGCGTACCGGCTGCTCAGCGCCGCCAGCGCCAGGCGCAGGACCTCGTACTCCCGGCGGGTCGAGCGCCAGTCGTGCAGCTCCACGGCCACGTACACGTTGGGCAGGAGCACGTTGCCGTCCTTGTCCGCGTCGGGATGCCCCGGGCGATAAGCCTTGCGGAAACCGGACTTGTCCTCGACCACCTCCAGGGCCCCGCTGGCCGTCACCGTCAGCACCTTGCGGCGGTAGGGCCGGGCCGGCGCGCCCGCGGGGGTCGCCGGCAGCCGGGTGGTCTCCGCGCCGGAGACGTTCTCGGCGATCACCGCCATGCGCCGGCGCAGCGCCAGACAGGCCCCGGCCAGCACCGCGGCGGTGCGCTCCGGGTCGGCGGCGGCCAGGCGCACCGAGCCGTCGGCGCGCTTGAGCCTGGTGCCCCCGGCCTCCAGGTACTTGGCGGACCAGTCCAGGGTGTCCAGAACCACCAGCTCGCGCTTGGCCGGCTTGACCGCCTCCGCGCCCGGGGGCCGCTCCGGCGGGCAGCCGCACAGCGGCGCGAAGAGCAGGATCGCCAGGATGCGCCAGTGGCCGGACATGGTCGCCTTTCCGCCTGGGGGCCGGACCCTCGGGAGGGCCGCCAGCTAAATTAACAGTATGACGCCGGTTGCGTCACGCGCAAGGGGCATTTCCGGCAATTTATCGGCCGGTTTCGGAAAAAAGGCCAGGAAATCCGCGCGCGGGACGCTCACGGCGCCGGCCCGGCCTCCAGCAGCTCGGCGGCGGCCAGCATGGTTATCGCGCAGTGCTGGACGTAGTCGATGCGCACGGTGGCGTCGGTCAGGCTCCGGCGCACCCCCCCCAGGGCCCGGGCCGGCTGGGGCAGCCAGAAGCTGTTCTCCGGGCGGTACTGGCCCTCCAGGCTGAAGCGCGCCGCCGCCAGCAGCCGCTCGCGGTAGAGCGCCGCGCGCTTCGCGTCGCCGGCCTTCCGCGCCAGGCGGCAGGCCGCGGCCAGGCCCTCACCGCGGGCCCCGGCCGCGCAGGCGATGGGCGGGTCCAGGTTGTTCATGCCCCCCAGGTAGTCGGGGGCCTTGGGCTCCGGGCCGGTCGGCGAGCCGTACTGGCCCTTCGCCAGCGAGTCGGCCAGCAGCCAGGCGTGGGCCCGCCACTCCCTGCGCGGGGGGGCCACCCGCTCCAGGGCCTCGACCGCCTGGACCGTCCAGGCGTCGGGGGGCAGGGGCTTCTTGGCCTCGGCCAGGGCCCGCTCGGCCCGGGCCTGGGCCGCCATGCCCCGGAGCGCGGCCTCCAGGAAGCGCTTGCGGCCGGTGGCCTCGTAGAGCTTGGCCAGGGCCAGGATCATCTCGCCGGGGTGGTAGACCAGCGAGAGCTGCCCGGCGGGCCGGCCGGTGCGGGGGTCCCACCAGCTCCAGAAGCGGCCGTTCTTGTGCTGGAAGGACCGCACGGCCAGGTCGCAGAGCGCGATGGCCTCGGCGCCGAGCTCCTTGCGCCCGCCGACGCGGATACCCTCGGCCAGGGCCAGCAGGGTCAGGGCGGTTCCGCTGGCCGTGGGCCCCGGTGCGTCGTACTGGGGCAGGTGGAGCTTCCTGCTGTTGCGGTCACGGGTCAGCGAGCGGGCCCAGTCCAGGCCCCGGTTCGCGGCGGCCAGCAGCTTGCGGTCCCGGCGGCCGGTGCGGTCGTAGAGGAGGTAGAGCCCCCAGACGGCGCCGCAGTGCCGGGCGAGGTTGTAGCGGTCCCCCTGGTAGCGGCGCTCGGTGGGATAGTAGCGGTACCAGAAGCGGCCGTCGGGGCGCTGCGCGGCGGCCAGCCACCTGCCGCCGAGGGCGGCGCCGGAGCGCAGCGCGCCGGCGCGGGGCCTGGCCAGCAGGGCGTTGCCGCGGTAGAGCGCCAGCGGCTCGGCGCCGGGCGAAATGTTTGCGAAGCTGGTGGAGGTGAACGTCCTGTGCAGGCGGGGGCGGGGGGTCTTGAGCCCCGCGGCGGCGGCGGCCAGGCGCAGGTAGCGCTGGGGGGAGGGCTTGTCGGCGTGGTACAGCGAGCCGGGCACGAAGACCTCGCCGCCGCGCGGCGAGGCCAGGACCAGGCCTTCGACACCCGCCTTCAGGCCGGGCAGGCCCTGCTTCACCGGGCCGAGCTCCCCGGCGACGTCGACCTTGAAGGCGGATCTCGCCGGGACCCACTTCCGCCCGCGGAGCTCGGCGGCGGCGCGGGCGGCGGCGCGGGCGGCGGCGCGGGCCGGGTTTTTCCCCTCGCCCTGGCCCAGGGCGGGGAAGGGCGCCACTGCGCGGCCTTGCGCGTCGCGCGCGTAGATGGAGACGACCACCGCGCGCGCATTGAGCTTCCCGGGGACGCCCGCGCCGGGGTCGTCCCGGCCGGAGGCGGCCAGGCGCGCGATTCGGAGGATCGCCTTCCTCTGCGCGGCGGAGAGCTTGACGGGCTGGGGGACGCGCTCGGGCGCGGGCCGGGGCGCGACGTAGGCGGGCGCGGGGGAAGTGCTCCCTTGCGGCGGCGCGCAGCCCGGGGCCAGGAGCGGCAGCGAGACGGCGGCAAGGAGTGATATGGATCGGAACATATCAGCAGCCCCCAAAGCCTCGCGCTGGACGGAGAGCGAGGGATCCGCGCGGTCTTGCTCGGTACCGTCCGGTCCCGGACCCCTACGTGCCCATTTCCCAGCTGGAGAGGTACTTCTTCTGCTCGGGAGTGAGCTTGTCGATGGCCACGCCCATGCTCTTGAGCTTCAGGCTGGCCACCGTCGCGTCGATGCTGGCCGGGACCTCGTGGACGCCGATCGCCAGCCGGCGCGCCGTGCCGCGTTTGGCGAGCATTTCGGTGGTGAGCGCCTGGCCCGCGAAGGACATGTCCATCACGCAGGCCGGGTGGCCCTCGGCGGCGGCCAGGTTGATCAGCCGGCCGTCGGCCAGGAGGTAAATGCGCCGGCCGTTCCTCAACGTGTACTCGTCGGTGAAGGGCCGGACGTTCCGGCGCACCTTCCTGGCGAGCTTCCTGAGGCCGGGGATGTCGATCTCCACGTTGAAGTGCCCGGAGTTGCAGACGATGGCCCCTTCGCGCATCTTCCGGAAGTGCTGGGCAGCGATGACCTTGATGTCCCCGGTCAGCGTGCAGAAGATGTCGCCGATCGGCGCGGCCCGGCCCATGGGCAGGACCTCGAAGCCGTCCATGATGGCCTCGAGGGCCTTGAGGTGGTCGACCTCGGTGACGACGACCCGGGCGCCCAGGCCCCGCGCGCGCATGGCGAAGCCCCGGCCGCACCAGCCGTAGCCGGCGGCCACCACCGTGCGGCCGGCGAACAGGCGGTTGGTGGCCCGGACGATGCCGTCCACCGTGCTCTGGCCGGTGCCGTAGCGGTTGTCGAACAGGTGCTTGGTCTGGGCGTCGTTGACGGCAAAGACGGGGAACTCCAAGACCC
>CAZONU010000201.1:0-9066 GCA_964581145.1 uncultured Planctomycetia bacterium | reverse complement strand
GGCGCCCTCGGCGATGCCCACCAGGTTGGCCGCCTCCTGGCTGTTGCGGATGGCGGCCTTGAGGCCCCCGATCTGCGACCGCAGGCCCTCGCTGATGATCAGGTCCGCGGGGCCGTCGGCGGCCACGTTGATCCGGAAACCGCTGGACAGCTTCTGGAGACTCTTGCTCAGGTTGAAGCTGTTCAGGCTCAGGTTCCGCTGCGTGTTAAGCGCAGCGATGTTGTTGTTGATCCGAAGAAGTGACATTCTCTTCCTCCTTGCCCAATCAGTCCCGAGTTCCTTCTCGGGACTCAGCGCCCGGCGGGAAGCTCCGCGCGGGGTCCGCGCCCGATGGGGACGCGCCCCGGCAATGAGCCGGCGTGCAGGAGGAACGTACGGAACGGTTTGCGCTGCTGAGATATTGTGCCGCGCGGCGCGATGCGCGCGCGAGCGTTATGCAACACTAGTTGCCTCAGCGCCATCCCTGGTCCTCCCTGCCGCCTGACCCGGACTTCCCTGCCCGGGACTTGCGCCGCCGAGGCCGGTCACTCCCCAGTGGGGTTGCAGTCGGACCGTTTCCTCGGCCGGGAAGGAGCCGCAGTCTTACGCTCCCTCCCTGCGGACGGTGCTTCAAGACGCGGGCGGCGCCCCTGAGCCGTTGCCCCGCGCCCTACTTGCCCATCGGCACCTCCTTTCCGCTCCGCGCGCCAGGGCCAAACAAAAAACCCCACGCAGGCACACCGCCCGCGACGGGGTTCTGGCACTCCTCGACTGTTTTTCGCGCGTCCATGCGCACACCTTCATCCTTGCCTCGCACAATAAGTATAGCCGATTCGGGGGCTTTTGTCAAGCGGCCAGGCGGTTTTTTTCGGATTTCCCCTTCGCCCGGACCCCCCAAGCACCGGGGGGAGCCCCCGGCTCCCCCCGGCACTTGTGTCTTGCCCGCGTGCTTCTACTACATCTCGCGGTCGAGCAGCAGCCCTATCGCCCGTCTGATGCCGGCCATGGTGGACAGCAACTTTTCGGGCGGGAGATGGCGGACTTTTCCGGTTACCATGTCGGTGGTCCTCACCACCACCCGGCCCGTTGACGGGTCCCTGAGGAACTCCAGCTTGCGCGGATTGGTCCTTCCGCTCATGACTGGCTGCCCGGCGGCCGGGCGGGCGTGAGCCGCCGCGCTCGCAGTTACGGCAACCATGGCGACACCTCAGTTCCTGCCGCTACCCGAGCAGTTGGAGCACGCTCTGGGAGATCACGTTCGCCTGCGCCAGAACGGAGACGCCGGCCTGGACCAGGATCTGGTTCTTGGTGAAGCTGCTGGTCTCCTCGGCCATGTTGGCGTCGCGGATGAAGCTTTCCGTCGCAGTCACGTTCTCCAGGGCCACGCTCAGGCTGTTGATGTTGGTCATGAGCGTGTTTTTGGCGAACGCGCCCAGGTTGCCGCGTATCCCGGCGACCGTGCTGACGGCCGCGTCGATGGCGCCGATGGCCGTGTTGGCGCTCTGGCCCAGGCTGATGGCGGCGATGCCCAGCGAGGTAGTAGCCAGCGCCAGCTCGCCCGCGGTCATGGTCACCGCGTCGTTGGCCGTGGCCCCCTCCCCGATGTGAAAGGAGAGGTTCGCGGACGGGTTGAAGACCGGGTCGCCCGCGAAGCGGGTCACCGTCGCAATGCGGTCGATGGTGGACACGATGTTGTCCAGCTCCGCCTGGTCGGCGGCGATCTGCGTGGTGCTGACCACGCCGGTGTTGGCCGCGTGCACCGCCAGCGCGCGCATCTGGGCCAACAGGTCGCTGACCTCCTTCAAGGCGCCCTCGGCGATGCCCACGTAGTTGTAGGCCTCCTGGGTGTTGCGCAACGCGGCCCTGATGCCCCCGATCTGGGAGCGCAGGGTCTCGCTGATGACCAAGTCCGCGGGGCCGTCGGCGGCCACGTTGATCCTGAAGCCGCTGGACAGCTTCTGGAGCGTCTTGTTGAGGTTGAAGCTGTTCACGTTCAGGTTCCGCTGCGTGTTCAGCGCAGCGATGTTGTTGTTGATCCTGAGTAACGACATGTTACTTCCCTCCTTGGGTTGCCTGTTGTTATCCCCGGGCCGACAAGGTCCGTCTCGCTGGCCCTGCTCCGGCGTGCCTCAACTTCAGCTTCCCGGCGGCCGGAGCGCCCGCCGGTCGGCTCACTCTCCCCGGGCTTGCCCCCGGGGCCCGGCACCGTCAAATGGCGCCGGCCTCTGCACGGGTCCTCTCCTGCACACCTCCTTTCTACCCGACCTTCCAAACCTACCGGGGCTGCGGTGCTTCTGCCGGGCTCTTGCGCGCTCTGGGCCGCAGCCCTCCTGTCAACCTCTTCCTTCTGTCTGCCTGGCTGTACCACTCCCTCCCGGCCGGCGGCGGCCGGGCATACCGGACCCCTTCGGTCCAGACGCGCCCACGGGCCGTTCGCCGTCCATGCACAGTCTCCGGTTCTCTGCGCCGTGGGCCGCTTTCCCTAGTAGCCCGGCCCCCGGCGCGTCAGTTCCGCTAGATCACTCTCACTCCTTGCCGCTCTCGTAGTCCTCTCGAGCGGCGGCCGGATCCCGGGCAGCTACCTTCTCCGGGAGCTACCCGGGATCGGACCGCCGCGCGTGCGTCTCTGGAGGCGCCCCGGGGCCCTGCGGCCCGCAGGGCGCCCCCTTTTCACTCGCCCTCTCTCAGAGCCGCTCCTACTGCAGGAGCTGGAGCACGCTCTGGGAGATCACGTTGGCCTGGGCCAGCACCGACACGCCGGACTGGACCAGGATCTGGTGCCTGGTGAAAGCCGTGGTTTCCTCGGCCATGTTGGCGTCGCGGATGAAGCTCTCCGTGGCGGTGACGTTCTCCAGCGACACGCTCAGGCTGTTGATGTTGGTCTCCAGCGTGTTCTTCTGGAAGGCGCCCAGCGTCCCGCGGAGGCCGGCTATCTCGCTGATGGCGATGTCCACGATGGCAATGGCCGAAAGCGGGTTGACCGACAGGTTGCGCGCGCCGCCGGCGGAGATGGTGCCCAGCAGCGCCGTGGCCAGCGCGCTCACCGCGATCCTGCTGACGGTTATGCTCACCTCGTCGGTGGCGGTGCCGCCCTCGCCGATGTGGAAAATGTGCACGGCGCTGGCGCCGGTCTTGAAGACGCTCGTCCCCGCGAAGCGGGTCACGTTGTTGACGCGGTTGATGGCCCCCAGGATATTGTCCACCTCGGCCTGGTCAGCGGCCACCTGCGTGCGGCTGACCACACCGGTGTTGGCCGCGTGCACCGCCAGACCGCGCATAGAGGCTAACAAGTTACCGACCTCGGCCAGCGCGCCCTCGACGATGCCGATCCAGTTGGCGGCCTCCTGGCTGTTGCGGATGGCCGCCTTGATGCCCCCGATCTGGGAGCGCAGGGTCTCGCTGATGACCAGGTCCGCGGGACCGTCAGCGGCCACGTTGATCCGGTAACCGGACGACAGTCTCTGGAGCGTCTTGTTCAGGTTGAAGCTGTTCGTGTTCAGATTGCGCTGCGTGTTCATAGCAGCAATGTTATGGTTGATTCTTAGCAGGCTCATCGTATCCTCCCTGAGTTTGTCCCCGGGGCGTCCCTGCCCCAGTTTCTTGCCGCCTTTATCCTCGGGCGGCGGCCGAACCCCTGCACCGGAACGCGTGCCGGTCCACGAGTCGGCCCCTAGAGCCTAGCCTCGGCCTCCTTTCAAGATGCGCCTCCACCTCGCGTAAGAGTCCACGCAGTCCTCGTTTGCGCTCTCTACTCCTCTTCTCGGAAGGAAACCGGGGACCTTTAGGGGCGAAATCCAGGGCTTGACGCGAAACAGTCATATCGTATATGAGATATATAAGCTTGAAAGCAGTGCCCGTTAACGACATAATAACATAAGTCAGAGCCACCCCCGGGATTCGAACCCAGAACCTGCTGTTTACAAAACAGCTGCTCTGCCATTGAGCTAGGGTGGCGCTCCGGACCCCTCTCTTCAGCTATCGTTCAACCGCCGGCCTGGCATTAGCGTCGCATTCAGGATACCGCGGGAGGCCTCCCGGCGCAAGTGCCTCCCCGCGGGGGCTTCGCTCCCCCGCGGCCGATTATCGGACGCGGCCCCGGCGGCCGGGCCGGAAGGCCCCGCCTTGCAGTCGCTTCACCGCTCGAGAAGCTTGACAGCCAACCGGGCTCCCCTAGAATAGTTGCCCCGGTATCGCCGCGGCCCGCAGGTCGGGCCGGCGATGGTGGGAAACGCGGCGGAATGGCGAGGAGAAAGCCGATGCGTTCGATATCCAAGACGGCTCGCGTCCTGACGGCTGCGGCTCTGGTCGCTTTGCTGGCGGCTGGATGCCGGGGCCGGAAGCGCGAGGACGAGGCTCTCCAGGGGTACACCGAGTCGAACCTGGCGGAGCTCAACGGGACGGCGCGCGGCTTCGTGACCCGCAAGGTCCGCTTCGACGCCTACTACGTCCAGCGCACGGACCTGTACCCCACGTTCCCCACGCCGTTCAACAGGACCGACTACATCAACTTCTCGGTCTGGCCGCGCGGGGCGCGCCTGTGGAAGGCCGAGGAGATAAAGCTCAGCTATCCCCAGATGTACGTCGGCCGCCACACCGGCGGCCTGATCGACCGCAAGAACATCGAGCCGCTGAAGGTCCTCGACAAGCTCGAGAAATACCAGCCGATCACCATCTGCGGCACCGTGGTCCAGGACAACAACGGCTACGCCTGGGTGGTGGTCGACAACTTCCGCCTCCTGCCGGGAATCCAGTACACCGACGCGATCATCAGGAGGCTCAAGCTCGCCGACGAGAACTACGCGGCCAAGGAGTTCGCCGTCGCCACCAAGGACTACCGCAAGGCCCTGGGCGTCGGCGTCCCCGAGGAGGTCCGCGGCTGGGTCCACAGGAACCTGGGCTTGTGCCACCTGGCGCTCGAGAAGTGGCCGGAGGCCGCCAGGGAGCTGAGCACCGCCGCCGCCATAGGCGCCGGCGACGCCGAGTGCCTCATCGCCCTGGCCGAGGTCCAGTGCGCGGTGGGGGAGCCCGCCGCCGCCGAGAAGAACGCCCGCGCCGCGCTGAGGAAGAACCCCCGCTCGGCCCGGGCCCGCGCCCAGCTGGCGGTGGCCCTCGGCCTTCAGAAGCGGTACAACGCGGCGCTGGAGGAGTGCACCGAGGCGCTCAAGCGCGCGCCCACCGACGCCGACGTGCTCCGGGCCAAGGGGCTGGTCCTGGACCTGACCGGCCGGCTGGACGAGGGCATCAAGTCCTACCAGGAGGCGGTCAACTCCCGGCCCGGCGACCCCCGGCTGCACCGCGAGATAGGCCAGCTCTTCGTCAAGAAGGGCGACCTCAAGAAGGCCAGGGAGTACTTCGAGAACGTCGTCTCCCAGAGCGTCAGCCAGACCTTCCGCTACTGCCGCGGCTGCTGCCTGCTGGCCGGGGTCCTGGAGGCCCTGGGCGAGCCCAAGGAGGCGGTCCGCTACTACCGCCTGGCCGAGCAGCGCGACGAGACCTACCTGCCCGCCTACATGGGCCTGGCGCCGCTCTACGCCGCCGGCGGCAGGTACGACGACGCCCTCAAGCAGTTCGCGGTGGTCGCCAGGCGGCTGGACCCCAAGGGCGGGCACGGCTTCAAGGCCTGGCGGGGCATGGCCGCCGTCAACCAGCGCAAGGCCGAGAAGGACCCCGCCGCCCGGGCCGCCGCGGCCAGGTGCTACGCGGGCGCGCTCAAGATCAAGCCCGACCACTACGACTCCTGGCTGGACCTGGCCGTGACCCGCCGGGAGATGGTCAAGCCCGACCACAAGGGCGCCCTGAAGGCCCTGGCCGAGTGCGTGAAGCTCAAGCCCGGCCAGGCGCGCCCGCACTACCTGGCCGGCTGCTCGCTCGAGGCGCTGGGCGACCTCAACGCCGCCGCCCGCGAGCTGGAGGCCGCCAAGCGGCTGGACCCCATGCATGCGCCTACGCTCAACAGGCTGGGCGTGGTCTACCGCAAGCTGGGCACCGACACCCGCGCCCTGGCCGAGCTGCGCGCCGCGCTCAAGCTGGACCCCAAGGACCTGAAGCTCAAGCTGAGCATCAAGAACTCGCTGGCCTACGTCCTGGCCGACTTCGGCCGCGGCCCGGACCTGGTCGAGGCCGAGAAGCTGGCCGGGGAGGTGGTCGCCGCCCGGAAGGACGTGGCCGCCTACATCGACGTGCTGGGCTGGGCCCAGGCCCGGGCCGGCAAGCTGCGCGTCGCCGAGAAGACCCTCAAGGCGGCCGCCGCCAAGGCGCCCAAGGAGGGGCCCGCGGAGGTCTTCTACCACCTGGGTTACGTGCTGGCCGCGCTCAAGAAGTACAAGGAGGCCATCGCCACCCTGGAGAAGGCCGACCTGCGCTTCACCCGGAGCGGCCGGAAGTACGCCCAGGCGGCGCGCCTGCACTCCGCGGCCCGGACGCTGCTCTCCAAGACCAGGGCCGAGAAGGCCCGCATCGAGGCCGAGCGCCGCAGGCGGCTGGGCGCGGTCGGCGACCCTGACGCCCAGAGATCCAGTCCCCGGCGGCGCCGGCGCCGGAAGCCCGAGAAGAAGGCCGAGAAGGACAAGTAGAGGGGCGGGGAAGCCATGCCAGACCCCAGCGCGGCGGCCGGCGGCCAGATCAGCATCCAGGACTTCAGCCGGGTCAAGCTGGTGGTGGGGGAAGTCAAGGAGGTTCTGCCCCACCCCCGCGCCGACAAGCTGCTGGTGCTCAAGGTGGACGTGGGCGAGGCCGAGCCCCGCCAGCTGGTCGCGGGCCTCAAGGGCTTCTACGAGGCCGAGGCGCTGGTCGGCCGCCAGCTGGTGGTGGTGACCAACCTGGCCCCCGCCAAGCTCCGCGGCGAGCGCTCCGACGGCATGGTCCTGGCCGCCGTGGTCGGGGGCAGCGAGCCGGTGCTCCTGACCGTCGACAAGCAGGTGCCCAACGGCGCCGAGGTCCGCTAGGATCCTCTGCCCCTGGGTTGCGGCCGCCGGAGACGGAGGTAGGCGCCCTGTTCAGCAACGTCTCCCCCGCGGAGCCCGAGGAGATTCCCTCCGGCGCGGACCCGGACGCCGCGCCGCTTGACGGCGGGGCCAGTTCCGGGTTCGAGCCGGCCCCCCCGCCGGCGCCCAGCAACTGGCTGGAGGTGGCCCGCACCGAGGACACGGTGATCCTCCGCTCGGTGGGCCTCGCCAACATGAAGCTGGCCATGGGCATGATGGATTTCACTGCCGAGATGCTCCGGGCCGGCTACCGGCAGTTCGTCTTCGACCTCGCCGACTGCAAGGGGCTGGACAGCACCTTCATGGGCGCGATGGTCGGCCTGGCCGCGGCCAGCGAGGAGCACGGCGGGGCCGCCACGGTGGTCAACGCCGGCACCTCCAACCTGGAGCTGCTGCAGATCGTCGGCGCCGACAAGTTCCTGCGCCTCAAGGGCGATTACGAAATGGAGGATATCGAGACCGAGCGGCTGGAGGCGACCTCGCCCAGCCCCGAGCGGCGCCTGGAGCTGGTCAAGCGGGCCCACGAGAACCTGGTGGACATCGACAAGCGCAACGCCGCCCGCTTCGGCGCCTTCCTGAGGCAGCTCTCCTCGGAACTCGCGAAGTAACCCGCCCGTGGCCGCCAAGAAGCGCACCGGACCGGCCGCCTGCCTGGGCTGCCTCGGCGTGCGCCTGCTGCTCCTCTTCGCGCGGGTCATGCCCTGGTGCGTCTCCCGCGCCGCCGGCATCCTCATCGGCAGGCTGGGCTACCTGCTGGACGCGCGCCACCGGCGCATCGCCCTGGAGGCGGTGCAGCGCTCCTTCCCCGGGAAGAGCGCGGCCGAGGGGCGCGCCATAGTCCGCGGCTGCTACCGGCACCTGTGCCTGGCGGCGATGGAGTTCGCGCGCCTGGCGGCGCTGCCCCGCGAAAGAGTCGCCGCGCTGTGGGCGATGACCGACGAACAGGTGCGTTTCTTCGAGGAGATCAAGGAGAAGAAGCAGGCGGCCATCTTCGTCACCGGGCACGTGGGCCTGTGGGAGATGGGCGGGCTGGGCACCACCGCGCGGGGCTTTCCGCTGGTCTCCATCGCCCGGCCGCTGGACAACGATTGCATAAACACGCTGGTCGACGCCGTCCGCGAGCGCTTCGGGCAAAGGATTCTCGCCAAAAAGGGCGCGCTGCGCGCGGCGCTCCGCGCGCTGAAGGACGGGGTGTCAGTCGGCATGCTCCTGGACCAGGACGCCGGCAGGCACGGGGTCTTCGTGCCGCTTTTCGGGCGCGCGGCCTCCACGCTGTCCACCGCCGCGGAAATGGCCCTGCGCTCCGGCGCGAAGATCGTCTGCAGCGCGGACTGGCGCGACGAGGCGGCCGGAGTCCACCGCCTGCGCCTCGGCAAGGTCATCGAGCCCGGCAAGTGGCGGGGCCCGCGCGACGAGCGCTACCGGGCAGAAGCCCGGCGCATCACCGCCGAGTACACCAGGGAAATCGAAAACGCCGTCCGCGAGCACCCCGAGCAGTGGCTCTGGCTCCACCGCCGCTGGAAGACGAGGCCGCCGGAAGAGGCGGAGACACGCACCGGTTCCGTGGAGCGCGGAGCGCCCTGAACGCGGCCCGAGTCGGCCGCGTGCCCCTTTCTCCAGATAGAAGCGGGACGGCCTTCTCAGGCCGCCCCGTCTGATTTCCTGGAGCGGGCGAAGGGGCTCGAACCCTCGACCCCGACCTTGGCAAGGTCGTGCTCTACCACTGAGCTACATCCGCAATTCTTCAATACGAGTCATGATGATCGGAGTCCGCTCTCCCACCGAAAAATTTTCAGTGTTGTACTCGAAACACTCTTCAGCGCCCTCGCGATCCATCCCATCGCGATCCATCAGGATCTGTATGCACTTCTCTCGGTCATAGATTACGAGCGGTCCATTGAATTGTTGAGCGCCGAGTCCGAGGATCGCTTCATCGAATCCTTCGAAGAAGACTACCTCTACCTCCTCATCGTTCATTGCCGCTATCACGCCCTCAATTTCAGCTCGTCTATCCACAGCCGATTCCTTTCTGGAGCGGATGAAGGGATTTGAACCCTCGGCATCCGGCTTGGGAAGCCAGCGCTCTGCCCCTGAGCTACATCCG
>CAZONU010000200.1:0-9113 GCA_964581145.1 uncultured Planctomycetia bacterium | reverse complement strand
GAACGTCACCGACAACCAGAGCGCGGTCATGCGACTGGGATCCCTGGCCGTGTGCCGCCTCCTGAAGGAGGCCGGCATTGAGCCCGTATTCCAGCTCACCTGCCGGGATCGCAACCGGATCGCCCTGCAGTCCGATTTGCTCTCGGCGACCGCACTGGGTGTCGAGAACGTATTGCTCCTGACCGGGGACCACATGGTTCTCGGAGACCACCAGCAGGCCAAGAAGGTGTTCGATCTCGACTCCGTCCAGCTCATCGCGGCGGCAAAAGGCCTGAACGACGGGCACGATATGGCCGAGCATGACCTGGAGTCGAGTTCGGACTTTTGCATCGGAGCGGTCGTCAATCCCGGGTCGGATGAAATCGAGACCCAGCTCATCAAGATGGAGAAGAAGATCAAAGCCGGCGCGGAGTTCTTCCAGACGCAAGCTGTATATGAGCCGGCCGTCTTCGAAAGTTTCATGAACAGCGCGGGGCGGTTCGGCGTGCCCGTCCTGGTGGGCATAGTCCCGCTGAAATCCGCCGGCATGGCCCGTTACATGACCGCGAACGTGGCCGGCGTCCGCGTTCCGGATGACATGATAAAGCGCATGGCGGGCACGCCCAAGAAGGACCGGAAGAAAGTCTCGGCGGAGATTGCCGTGGACCTGGTCGAACGGATGAAAGGCCTCTGCCAGGGAGTACACCTCATGCCCCTGGGCTGGGACGAACTCGTCCCCGAGATAGTCCGGGATTCGGGGATAAGGTAGAGCTCTGATCAGTGTCCGCGGACCCGCGCGACGCCAGTTCGCCCGGGCG
Organism: uncultured Planctomycetia bacterium; assembly: GCA_964581145.1. Lineage (GTDB taxonomy): Bacteria > Planctomycetota > SZUA-567 > JAKLDR01 > JAKLDR01 > CAZONU01. The sequence goes on along the minus strand of CAZONU010000200.1, from coordinate 8,316 downwards.
CCCAGGCAGGAGGGAACCAGATACGCCTCAGAGAGCAGCGGAGGGGAAACCGCGTTTCGAGGTGTTCGACCGTGAGGCAGCCCGATACGACGGCTGGTTTGAGTCCGAGCGCGAGCAGGCACTGTTCGAGTCGGAGGTGCACTGCCTACGGCACCTGAGCGCCGGCCTGCCTCGACCCTGGCTCGAGGTGGGTGTGGGGACGGGACGCTTTGCCCAAGCCCTGGGGATCAACGTGGGCGTGGATCCGGCGCCCGGCGCGCTTCGGTACGCTGAGAAACGGGGCGTGAAGGTGCTTCCAGCCCTGGGCCAGGCGCTGCCCTTCGGGGACGGGGAATTCGGGGCCGCCTTCGCAATCGTCACGCTCTGCTTCGCGGGCGACCCCGCCGGGCTCCTGCGCGAGGCCCGGCGGGTCGTCAGCGAGGATGGCGGCGTGGTGCTGGGGATCGTGCCCGCGGAGAGCCCCTGGGGCCGCTTTTACAGGCAGAAGGCGGCCGCCGGACACCTCTTTTACTCGGAGGCGAAGTTCTTCACGCTCGCCGAACTCAAGGGGTTGGCTCGCGGGGCGGGGCTGCGCCCCGAGCGCTCGGCGTCGACTCTCTTCCAGGTGCCGGGCCGCGACTCCTACCAGGTCGAGCCTCCGCGCGAGGGTGAGGACGAGAATGCCGGCTTCGTGGCGATGCTGTGCCTGCGGGCACGCGCCCGCAGGAGGCAGGGACATGGCTAGCTTCAAGGGATCGAGCGTGGTGGCCTGCGGCACGCTCCGCCGCGAGATCAGGAAGTTGGCCGAGGACGGCTTCCTCGACGCGGACCCCATACTGTTCACGGCCCCTGGACTGCACGAGTGGCAGAGGGAGCTCGAGAAGCAGCTCCTCCGGCAGCTTGGGAAGGCGCGCGCGGCCTCGGAGCGGGTCATAGTCGTTTACGGAGAGAGATGTTACCTTGACCCGACCGACCCGAACCGAAACGTCGACGCGCTGCTGTCCGAACAAGACCCCGAATTTCGAAGGATCAGGGCGAGGCGCTGTTTCGACATGCTCGCCGACGACGGTGAGCGCGCACGCATCGCTGCCGGTAAGAAGGTCTACTGGCTCACGCCCGGATGGATCGAGAACTGGAGCTACATCTTCAAGGACTGGGACGCGGGGCTGGCCAACGAGACCTTCCCGGCGTACGACAAGGCCGTCGTGCTCGATGCGGTCGGCTATTTCGACGAACTCTCGGCGAGCAACCCGGAAAAGGTCCTGGAGATCGCGGACTGGATGAAGATACCGCTAGAGGCGCATCCGGTGGGGCTGGAGCGCCTGAAGCAACTCTTGTCAGAGCAGCTCGCCTGAGCAGCCGCTCTACAAGGGGGAACACCTCGGTGGACAGGTTCACATGCGAATCGCCCGAGTACGACGCGCGCATGCGGGCAAGCGGGGAAGGAGGAATAAGGGATGCCCTGGGTGAAGGAGGAGATGTGCACGAGGTGCGGAACGTGCGTGGAGGAGTGCCCCGTCGGCGCGATAACCGTGGGGGAAGATGCAGCGCGCATTGACGATGAGAAGTGCGTGCGTTGCGGCCGATGCCATGACGTCTGTCCCGAAGAGGCCGTCCGCCACGACAGCGAGCGGATCCCGCATGAGGTAGAGGCCAACGTTCAGTGGGCCAGGAAGCTCCTGGGCCATTTCAAGACGGACGAGGAGAAAGCCGCGCTCCTGGAGCGGCTGCGCAGACACTTCAACAAGGAGATAAAGGTGGTCCAACAGACGCTGGAGCGCCTTGAGGAGTTGCAGTGAAGGAAGACGTTCTGAAGACATCCTCCGCCCAGAAAGCGGATTCGCTGCCGGCCGGAGGTGCGGGGCCCGACCTCGTGTTCCACAGCGTGCTGCCCGTCACCATGGTGGATTACCCGGGGAAGCTGGCCTACACGGTCTATACAATGGGCTGCAACTTCCGCTGCCCCATCTGCCACAACCGCGAGCTGGCGCTCGGGCTCACCGACGGGCTGCCGGAGCACGACGTTCCTACGGTGCTGGCGGAGATCGAGAAGAAGAGCGGGTGGGTGGACGGCGTCTGCGTCACCGGCGGCGAGCCGCTGCTGCACCCCGGTCTGCGCTCCGGGCTGGAGCTTCTCAAGGGCGCGGGGCTGGCGGTCAAACTCGATACCAACGGATCCTTCCCGGAAAAGCTGGAGGAACTCCTGCGCAGCGGCCTCGTGGACTACGTGGCCATGGACGTGAAGGCGCCGCTGACCGAGGAGGACTACTCGAAGGCCGCGGGGGTGCCCATGGGCAGGTGGCTCGGCAAGCTCACCGAATCGGTGGGGATCATCAAGGCCTCGGGCGCCGAATACGAGTTCCGCACGGTCTGCGTGCCGGGGCTGCACTCGCCGGAGAGCATTGCCCGGATCGCCGAGGACATCGCGCCGTGCAGCAGGTATATCCTGCGGGCCTTCCGGCCGGTGAACACCCTGGACCCGGAGTACGAGCAGGTCCCGCCCCCTACTACTGAGGAAATGTCGGCCTACCTGGAAGCCGCTCGCAAGCACGCGCCCCAGGCATGCATTGACCACGCCGACTAGGGGAGGACGGAACTCAGTGAGCGCCGAGCGCGAGGCGGTGGTTATCGGTGCGGGACCCGCAGGCCTGACTGCGGGCATCTACCTGGCCCGGGCGGGGCTGGAGCCGCTCATTCTTGAGAAGCTGGTCCCGGGCGGCCAGGCCGCCACGACCGATGTTGTGGAGAACTACCCCGGTTTCGAAGAGCCCGTGGGCGGTTTTGACCTCGCGGATACCATGCGCCGCCAGGCCGAGAAGTTCGGGGCCGAGATCCGCACGGCCGAGGCCGAGAGGCTGGAGGCGAGTCCGGCGGGAGGCGGCAAGCTCGTGCACCTCGGCGACGGCAGCGTCAGCTGCCGCGCCGTCGTCGTGGCCACCGGGGCTCGGCACCGCAGGCTGGGTGTGCCTGGCGAGGAGCGCTTCTGGGGCAAGGGCATTTCCTGCTGCGCGACCTGCGACGGGATGTTCTACCGCGGGAAGAACGTCGTCGTGGTCGGCGGCGGGGATACGGCCGTCAAGGAAGCGCTGTTCCTGACCAAGTTCGCCGGGAAGATCACGCTCGTTCACCGCAGGGACCGACTGCGTGCGGCCAAGGCCCTGCAGGACAGGCTCTTGGGCGCCGGGGATCAGGTGTCCTTCGCCTGGAGCAGCACCGTGGAAGAGATCCTCGGCAGCGAGCACGTTGAGGCGGTGCGCCTGCGCGACGTCAAGGATGGAGGGCAGCGCACACTGGAGTGCGACGGCGTGTTCATATTCGTCGGCCTCACGCCGAACACGGAGTTCATCCACGGTGCCGTGGAACTCGACGAGCGGGGGTACGTCGTCACCGACCAGAGCATGACCACCTCTGCTCCTGGAATCTACGCCGCGGGCGACTGCCGGCAGCGGCCGTTCCGCCAGATCGTCACCGCCTGCGGCGAGGGGGCGGTGGCCGCCCACTCGGTCGGGGAATTCCTGGAGGGAGCCCTGCCCGAGGTCACCGACACGGACTTCGACCGGATCGCCTGCCGCGGGCTCTGCGTGTTGTGCGTGTGCTCGCCCGACGCTCGGGAGCCGATTGCCATGCTTGAGCGCCTGGCGGGCAAACTCTCCAGCAGGGCTACGTTCTGCAGGCTCGATCCAGCGGCAAGCCCGGAAACGCTCGAACGGTACACGGTTTCGTCCTGGCCTGCCCTGTTGATTCTCAGAGATGGACAGGAGACCTGCCGGCTGATGGACACCTTCGACGAACGCGAGGTTGTCCGCATGCTTGAAAGAGTTCCGGCGTCCTCCTCGGCGTATGGGAAACAGTGATGGACGAACACGACTGGCAGCGGGATATGGACGACCGGGCGCGCATGGAAACCCGGGCGCGGGCGATACTGGCCGTGAAGCCCGGCGCTTCACCCCGGGATCTCAGGCAGGCCTTCAGAAGCGCAGCGCGGCGGCACCACCCGGATCGGAATCCCGGCGACCCGGGTGCGGAGGCGCGCTTCCGGGACGCGGTAGCCGCTTACCGGTTCCTCGCCGGGACAGAGCCCGACCGCCGACTCCTGGGGCAACCCCAGCGGCCGACCCGGCCATCGGGCTCCGGCTACTACCTGGACAGTTCCTGGGGATACTTCCTGTGGTGGCGCGAGAATTTCTTTTCGGAAAGCGGGCCGGGGATGTGAACCATGGCCACGGAGCCTGAGCTGGTCTACGAGGTAAAGGAGAGCGAGTTCGGGGAGCGCGTGATACTCGCCTCTTCGGAGCGGGTCATCGTCGCCGATTTCTGGGCGCCCTGGTGCGCGCCCTGCCGGATGCTCTCCCCCATCCTTGAGAAGGTGGTGAAGCCCTTCGAGGGGGCGATGGCCCTGGCCAAGGTCAACGTCGACGAAGCGCCCGGCTTGGCCGCCCAGTACGGTGTCCGTGGCATACCGGCGGTGAAGGTGTTCCGGAACGGCAAGGTGGCCGCGGAGTTCGTGGGGTTGAAGCCCGAGGGCGAGATCCGGGAGACGCTGTCCCGGCTCGTGCCCTCGGAGGCCGACGATCTCGCGGACAGGGCCCGGGAACTCGAAAACTCCGGCCGCCTCCAGGAAGCCGGGCCGCTCTATCGCCGAGCGCTGGCGGAAGTCCCCAACCATCCCGGAGCACTGCTTGGCCTCGCTCGTCTGTCCATAGACAAGGGTGATTTTGAGGACGCGCGCGAGGCCGCCTCACGCGTCGCGGAAGGCACGTCCGAGCGCGGGGATGCTGAGGGGCTGCTCGCTCGACTGGACTTCATGAGTGGCTGCGCACAGCGAGGCGGAAAAGCGGCTGCGGAGAGGGCCGCGGCCGAGCCCCCCGACGACCTGGACGCCCTCTACGGGCTGGCCGCGTGTCTGGCCGCGGAGGAGAAGTACGCGGAGGCGCTGGCCGTCTTCCTGCGAGTCCTGGAGCGCGACAGGCACTACGGCGAAGATGCCGCCAAGGACGCGATGGTGCGGATATTCGGTATCGTGGGCCAGCGCTCCCCGCTGGCGGACGATTACCGGTCGAGGCTGGCGCGTGTGCTCTACTGACGTCGTTCGGGTTAGTGTGCATAGTTAGGAAAAAGGCCGTGCCGATCTACGAGTACCGCTGCCGGGAATGCGGCGAGGTCACCGAGGCCCTGGTCAGGATGGGTTCCGAACCCGACCTCGCCTGCCAGAGGTGCGGGAGCAGGGAGCTGGAGCGCAAGTTCTCGATCTTCGGGACGGCCGGTTCATCGTCGGGCGCCTCCGGTGACTCCTGCACGCAGTTCACTTGACCGACCACGCGGAAGTAGGCCCCGGTCCGGGGCCTGGACCGTGAAGCCAGGGAGAGCATCTTGGATACCGACAGACTCTTTGAGGCGGCCGGAAGGGTGCTCCGGTCGGTCGGAATCGAGCGCGGCCAGGTCTGCCTGGACTTCGGCTGCGGCCACGGGAACTACACGATCCCGCTCGCCCGGATGGTAGGGCCGGAAGGCACGATCCACGCGCTCGACAAGGACGACGGCGAGCTCGACAGGCTCGTCGGTCGGGCCGGCGAGGCGCGGTTGCACAACATCAGGAGGATGGATTCGCCCGGCGACCTGAGGATCGCGCTGGATGACGGTTCGGTGGACGTTGTCCTCCTCTACGACGTCCTGCACTCGCACTACTTCTCCGCGGAGCGGAGGGGCGCGCTCTTCGGCGAGATCGACCGGGTAGCCTCGCGCCGGGCGACGCTCTCCGTCTTTCCGAACCACATGGAGCCCGGCGAAGCCGAAAAGGAAATCACCCGGCGCGCCGCCGAGATCGGCTTCAGCGTCGCCGGCGAGTACACCGGCCCGGTCGTCCACGACGACGACATAGTGAAAGGCTATGTCGCCACCTTCAGAAGGAAAGGGAGGCACCGATGAGCGTCAGGGCGATGGAGGTCGTCTTCCCCGGCGGCAAGCGCGTCGACGCCCGCTACGCCGGGTTCACCATCAGGACCGATCAGAGGCCGAGGAACGGCGGGGAGGGCTCGGCCCCGGCGCCGTATGACTTGTTCATGGCCTCCATTGCCACCTGCGCGGGGATCTACGTCCTCGCGTTCCTCCAAAAACGCGATCTGACCACAGAGGGCGCCAGCGTCATCGCGCGCTTCCACCGTGATCCCCAGACCCACAGGATGTCGAAGATCGAGATCGATATCAGGCTCCCTCCGGGCTTTCCCGAGAAGTACCGCGGCGCGATCATTCGCGCCGCCGACCAGTGCGCCGTCGAGCGCACCATAATGGACCCGCCGGAGATCGTGACGAAGGCGGTGGACCAATAGCCGAGACCGAGCAGAAAGCGCTGGTGAAGGAGGAGGACATGGGAACAGACACACTGGAGCTGACCGACGCGAGCTTCGGCGAAGTTGCGTCGCAAGGGGTAACGCTCGTCGATTTCTGGTCGGAGAGATGTCCGCCCTGCCGCGTCCAGGGGCCCATCGTTGACAAGGTGGCCGAGAGGTTCGCGGACCGCGCCAAGGTGGGCAAGCTCGACGTCGATTCCAACCCCAAGGTGGCGACCGAGCTCGGCCTCATGTACATACCCACAATCATCGTCCTCAAGGACGGCGAGGAAGTGAAGCGCTTCACGGGGCTGCAACAGGAGGAAGTGCTCGCCTCTGCACTGGAAGAGGCACTGGCCGGGGCGTAGCGCGGCTTCGGCAGCGGGGCAAGAGCGGGGGGGGGGCGGGCAAGCCGACCCGGTCCCCACCGCGGTGAAAGGGGGCGCTTGTGAAGCGCACCATGGTGGGGATTGCCCTCCTGGCGTTGCTCGCGGGGCTGGGGATTGCGGCTTACTTCGCGCTCGGCCCGGACGCCGGAGACGAAGCAGCCTCGGGTGCCGGAGGGGCCGAGGAGACCTCCACGGAGCCTTTGGAACTAACCGATGCGAACTTCTCGTCGGTGACCGCCAGCGGGGTGGTCCTGGTCGATTTCTGGTCACCGCGGTGCCCGCCGTGCCGCACGCAGGGCCCCATCGTGGACGGTCTCGCCAAGAAGTTCGCCGGCCGCGCCACCATCGGAAAGCTCAATGTGGATTCGAACCGCGCGGCCCCGGCGAAGTTCCGGATTCGGGCCATACCGACGCTGATCCTCCTCAAGGACGGGGAGGAGGTTCGGCGATTCGTGGGGCTGGAGAGCGAACAGGTGCTTGCCGCGGCGCTCGAAGAGGCGCTGGCGAAGGAGTAGTGGGAAGCCGCGAGCTTTCCTCACGAGACCCCGGGCAACCCGATGACCGTTCCGCCCGCCGGCTCTCGAAAAGGCCCCTCCGGGCACGCAGGGTGCGCGCTCGGCACCCCTGGCAGGCCTTGTTACTCGAAGTACATCTTTTCGGCGACCATGTAGGGGAAGTCCTCTTCGCGCTCATTTGGCTTCACGTGCTCTATTCTGCTGGGCAGATCTTCGGCGGTGGCCCGTAGCGAGCGCGAGAGGAGCATGGCCTTGGCTCCAGCCAGAGCTCCGTTGCCCAGCTTGACCACCTTCTCGGGGGCGGGCGGCAACAGGCCTATGGCACAGGCGTTCACGGGGTCTACGTAGTTCCCGAAGCCGCCGGCGAGGTAGATCGCAGACACGTCATTGAGATTCACCCCGTAGTACTTCATGAGCAGGTCCTGATCGAGCCTGAGGCCTGCCTTGGCCGTGATCAGCTGATAGACGTCGGCCTGGGTGATGGAGATACCGTCGCATAGGAAGAACTCGCGCTCCAGGCGCGCCTTCCGGGTCATCGTGCCCGTGCGCAAGAGCTCGGCGAGCAGATCAATCAAGCCGGATCCGCAGATGCCCACCGGCTTCTTGTCCCCGATGGTTTCGCACCGGACTCGGTCTTCTTCGAGCTTCACCCGGGATATGGCGCCGTCGATGGCCCCTATCCCGCACTTGATCGCGGCCCCCTCGTAGGCACCCCCGGCGGCACAGGAAGCGGTCATTATCCGCTCCCGATTGCCCACCGCCACCTCGCCGTTGGTCCCGATGTCAATGACGACGGAGACATCCTCGCGCTGCTGCATGCCCGCGGCCAGAATGTCCGCCACGCAGTCCGCGCCGGCGTGCCCACCGATGAGCGGGGGGAAGTAGACCCTGGCGGCCGCGCTGGCCCTCAGCCCCAGCGAGGCTGCGCTCTTGTACTCCGGGGCCTTAGAGGAAGGCTCGAAGGGAATTCCTCCGAGGGGAATGAGGTCGTGGCCGGACACCGCCGAGACCATGGTGCTGTTGCCGACGAAGACGGCCTCGTAGACGGTCTCGGGTGCAAGGCCGAGTTCCCCGACGCATCCGTTCACGGCGTCAATCACTTGGCGC
>CAZONU010000199.1:0-9115 GCA_964581145.1 uncultured Planctomycetia bacterium | reverse complement strand
GCCGCCTCCAAGGTCGAGGCGTCGCACTGCCGGCTACGCTCCCGGCCCGCCGAGAGGCGCACGTCGGCCTGCGGGCGGTTCTCCCGCATGGCCTTCAGCACCTTCTGGCTGGTTTCCTCGACGCCCCAGCCGGCGCGGATCGCCTCCCGCTCGATCTTCGGGAACTCCCCGGCGCAGATCTCCTGGATCGCCGCCACGCGATCCCGCTCGGCGGCCACGGCGCCTTCCGCCGCCGCCCGCGCGCTCGCCACGGCCTCGGCCGGGCCCTCGCCGCCGGCCGCGGAAGCCTTGACGGTCTTCTCCGGGGCCTTCGGCTCCGGCTTCTTCTTCTCGCCCAGGTCGGGGGGCTCCTCGCCCTTCTCGAACGCCGCCTTGAGCAGCGCCAGCTTGTCTTCGCTCAGGCCCTCGGCCTTGATGCCGTGCTCGGCCAGCCACTTCTCGAAATCCATCTCATGTCCTCCGTACAGGTTGAACCTCGCCGCGAGCTTCATCCGGGTCGAGGCGTCCGCGCCCACGGCGACGACTGACACCTCCCTCAAAGCAGATTTCTTCACGTGGTAGAAAGGCCCCTCGTGCGTCCGGCCGTTCACTGACCGAGCGCCGCGCACCAGCTCCGAATCCACGACCTCCGCGCCGATGGAGAGCTGCCAGTCCGCCCCGGCCCGGGCCTGCTCCACAATCCCCTTGGCCTGGCCGCTCGATGAGAGAATCTCTCCCTCGATGACCAGGGAGTTGTCCTCCACCCGGGCGCTGACCATCCCCACCCGGCTGCCGGTACGGTTCTCATGGTTGGTGAGGAGCGGGACGCTGTCGGGGATCGCCAGCCCGGAGAGATCCACCACCACCGGGTGCCGCCAGCCGGGCAGGCGCATCTTGCCGCCCGAGTAGGCCACGCCCATGACGCGGAGCTTCTCGGCTTCGCCCTCGCCGGCCGCCTCCAGCATCACGAACTCGTCGGCCGCGCCTTCTGCTTTGCCGGCGGCGGGCTCGAAACGGATGGGCTTGTGCCCGTGCTCCTTGAGCCACGCATTGGCCTGGTCGGGAGTGAACTTCTCCGCGTCGAAGCGGATCGCCTGCAGCTCGGCCGTGCCGTCCTTGGTGATGCCCCAGACCGCGTCGATCCCCGGGCCGAACTTGTCGTTCTCCCGGCGGAAGCGGACGTACTTGTCCGGGTCTCGAAGGCGCGCACTGTGCTCACCCGGCAGCGGCATCGCTCCCCCTCCCCACGGGCAGCGCCGCCGATTCGCCCAGGCCCAACTCGCCCATCAGCGCCTTTTCCCGGGCGCGCTGGCGCAGCTCCGCTTCCCAGTCCTTGCCCTGCCGCGCGTACTCGTGCGCCAGCGTGGTCGTGAGGTTCTTGAGCCGCGTCTCCTGCGCCTTGGCCTCCTTTGACGGGTCCACGTGCTCCACCCCGTCCCAGAACCACTGGTGGTCCGGCAGGATGCGCTCCAGTCCCTGCGCGGGGATGTAGTCCACCGCGCCAACGGTCAGGGCGTACTCCCACAGCCAGGCGGCCAGCACCCGGTCGAGCACCCGCCCGGCCATGAAGGCCTGGTCAACACGGATCGACTTGAAGTAGGTCTGGTGGTCCAAACGTCCCGATGCGTAGTTGTAGCCCGAGCTGTTACCCGCGGCCACGTTGAACGGCATGTTCAGACACCGCGCGATCTCGTTCAGTATTTCCTTCTTGAACTCCGCGTAGGTGGTCGCCGGCTGCTCGGCCTTCACCTGTCCCATCTTCCAGCCGCCCGGCATGGTCAGGAGCATGTTGCGCTCGAGCTCCACCAGGTCCATCGGCTCGACCTGGTCGGCCTCGCCGCTGGCCGGCGCGTCGGTATAGAGAATCCCCGCGAAATCGGCCGCGGCCTCGGCCGCGGAGATCACCGCCAGGGTAAAACGCCTGAGCTGCGCGAAAAGCGGCAGCGCCGGCATGATCTCCGGCACCCCCCGGTGCTGGCCCGGGCGATCCTGCCTGAAAACGTGGATCATGTGCGCCGCCGGGACCGTGAAGTACTCCTCCCGGAACCGCCAGCGCAGCGCCCCGGGATGGTCTTTGAGCACCCGGTAAGCGACCGGGTTCCCGAAAGCGTCCAGGCGGATGCCGTCGACCTCGTTCGCGTCGATGAAGCCCCGGTAGGGGCTCGACACCTGGTCGGCCTCCACCAACCGCAGGTCCAGCTTCACCGGGCCGGCCAGGACGGGGTTGTTGACCAGGATGGCGAACGCCTCACCGTCCTGCGCCCGCGCCTGGCGCATGGTCCGCAGCTTCTCGGCCAGCCCCACTTCGCGCGCCCAGCGGTCGAACTCCCGCTCGACCTCGCGGTTGGCAGCCTCGTTCTCCGTGAGCATCTGCAGGCGCGGCCCCGTCCCCACCACGTCATTGGCCAGCGTCAGCACGATCCCCCGGGCGTAGGAGTTATTGGCGACCTCGTAGCGGCAGCGGATGCGCAGCGTCCGGCGCACCTGCGGCGTGGCCGCCGCATCCGCGCTCAACGCGTCCGCGTTGGCCCAGTGGCGGCGGTTGTCATCGCTGGTAGCCGCCGAGTCGAACCGGCCACGCACACGCCGCAGGGGAACCGCCCGCAGACGGGACAAGAGAACCCGCTTCCTATCGGTGGCGGTCGCGACCATCAGGAAGCCCCCGGAGGCACGAGTTTGCTACGCTTTACGCCCAGGCCGCGCTTGGCGGCCTCCTTGGACGCGAGATACCGGTCCGCCTCAATCTGGTCTTTGAGGCTGTGCTGTTCCATGGAGCCCGAATCTCCGGCAGCCCGCTTGGGTCCCTTAGCGTTCCGGCGAATGGTGTTGTCGAGATCCTTGGCCACCGAGCGGTTCTCCTGGGCGGGAGCTGGCCCGGCTCCACGAGGAGCAGGCCCCCCACCCAGTGCGTTACTTACCCGGTGGTTGCGGGAAACGTCGGCGGAAGGGCTGATCCTGGGAGGGGTGTTACACCGGCAGAACTTGGAGTACGCGAGGTCGGTCTCGGGCAGGTTCAGAAACGCTCGGGACTCGGTCTCCCCGCCGATTTCTTGCACTCGCGCAGTATGCGAGTCATGCCTAGAATGGCCCGCACGGAGCAAACAAGGCGCCTTCGCGGAAGCAACCGCATGGGAGGGCAGATGGCGGAATCGAGCACAGGGACAGCGCGCGAGGGAGCCCCGCAGACGGACGAGCATTATCGCACCATCGTCGAGGACATACCGGCGCTGGTATGCACCTTCCGGGAAGGCGGGACCATACTGTACGTCAACGACGCCTACGGCCGGTACTTCAACAGGACTCGCGACGAACTTGTAGGCAGCAGCTTCATGATGCTGATCCCGGAGAAGGACAGGGAGTACGTTAAGGCGGCATTCGGCGCATTGACCGCCGAGAACCCGGTTGCGGTTTACGACCATCGCGTCATCGCCCCGGACGGGGCGATCCGCCATCAACGATGGACGGATCGGGCGGTGTTCGATGAGCAGGGGCGACTCAAGTACTACCAGTCGATAGGCGAGGACGTCACCGAGCGGAAGGAGGCGGAGGAACGCCTGAAGACGTATGAGCTCATGGTCCAGTCGGCACACGACGCGGTATTCTTCAAGGACCTGGAGAGCCGTTACGTTCTGGCCAACCCTAAGACGCTGGAGGTCTTCGGCAGACCAGCGGAAGAAGTCCTCGGCAAGAACGACCTTGAGCTCACCGGCGGTTCCCCGGAGGCCCGTGCTAACGTGGATGATGACCGGAAGGTCTTCGAGTCCGGTGCTCCGCTGCAGATCACCAAGCGCATGACCGATCCCGGGGGAAAGGAATACTGGTTTCAGGCCATCAAGGTCCCCCAGTTCGACGAGAATGGCGCGGTCAGAGGGTTGGTGGGCATCGCCCGCGACGTGACCGAGCAGAAGCATGCCGAGGACCGGGTGCTTCGTTACCAGGAGCAGCTGCGGAAGCTGGCGGCGCGACTATCGAGCACCGAAGAGCGGGAGCGGCGAAGTCTGGCCGCGGACCTGCACGACCACATAGGTCAGAGCCTGGCCGTCGCCAAGATGAGGCTGAGCGGGTTGCGCCGGGCCGGTCTGGCCGCCGATGCCGCGGGCCAGATCGACGAGGTCTACCGGCTGGTCGACGAGATGGTGCAGGCGACCCGGTCGCTCACCTTCCAGTTGAGCCCGGCGCTCCTCTACGAGGTGGGCTTCGAGGCGGCGGCCGAATGGTTGGCGGAGCAGATCGGCGAGCGCCACGGGATCGCCGTCCAGCTTACCGCAAGTCAAGGCGCAGGCCCGATCCCCGAGGAACCGGCCTCGTTGCTCTACAGGGGCCTGCGGGAGTTGTTGATGAACGTGGTCAGGCACGCGGAGGCCGAGAAGGCCAAGGTCACCATCGGGCAGGAGGCTGGGAGCGTAAGTCTGACAGTCGAAGACAACGGCAGAGGTTTCGACTTCGATCAGGTAGTGTCCCGCGCCGGGGATGCGGGCGGGTTCGGTCTCTTCAGCATCCGGGAGCGGCTGAGTTCCGCCGGAGGGCGCCTGGAAGTCGAATCCCGACCCGGAAAGGGCGCGCGGGTGACGATAAGCGTCCCGCTGGCACGGAGCGATGCGAAGGCAAACCGCTGACATGGCAACGAAGGTGCTCATCGCCGACGACCACGGGATTGTGCGGGAAGGATTGCGCAGCCTGATCGAGAACGAATCCGACATGACGGTAGTCGGAGAGGCGGATAGCGGCCGGGCGGCGGTTCAGCTGGCAGGCAAGCTTGCGCCCGACGTGGTTATAATGGACGTGTCCATGCCGGACCTCAACGGGATGGAGGCGACCCGTCAGATCATGAAAGCGACCCCGGACGCCAAGGTAGTCGCCCTGTCCATGCACTCGGACAAACGGTTCGTCGGCGGTATGCTCAGTGCCGGCGCTTGCGCGTATCTGCTCAAGGACTGCGCTTTCGACGAGCTGGTCCGGGCCGTGCGTGCCGTGGTCGCCGGAGGAGTCTACCTGAGTCCGGCCATCGCGGGAGTTGTAGTCAAGGACTACGCGGGAAGGCCCGCAGGGCCGGCCGGCGCGCTGAGCCCGCGGGAGCGCGAAGTGCTCCAGTTGCTTGCCGAGGGATTGGCCACCAAGGAAGTCGCCGCCCGCTTGTTGGTAAGCCCCAAGACCATCGAAACGCACCGGAAGCAGCTTATGGACAAGCTCGGCCTCCGCAGCGTGGCCGAACTCACCAAGTATGCAGTGCGGGAGGGGCTGACCTCCCTTGATGACTGACCCGGCCAGGCTGGTGCTTAAGGATATACTAGGCCCAAACCCAGGAATATCCTGAGTTGCCGGTCGAGTGGCGCCGCATGACAATACCGCCTCCCGGAACCGGGGCCTTATAGTTTCCGGCCAGGGACCGTGTTGCCATGCCAAAGGATGCTGCTCGGAGTTCGGTCCGACGTTCAGGAGCCTGGCCATGCCGAAAGAGCTTGAGATTGGCGAGCGCGTGCAAGCCGGCTGCCTGGTCATCGAGGCCACCGGCGAGTTCACGAGGTTCCAGTACACCCGGTTCATCAACGCCGTGCGGCGAGGGATCAAGCCCGGAATATCCAGAGTGATCATAGACCTCGGCCGATTGGATCACATGTCGGCCTCGAGTCTTGCCGAACTGGCCGAGACCTACCAGATCCTCGCGGACGCAGGGTGTCAGTTGGTTCTGGCTTGTCCCGGCCCGCAGGTCCGCAAGCTGCTGGTCCTGAGCTTTCTAGACAAGCTTATCGGGACCGCCGACAGCGTAGAGGCAGCGGTGTCCAGGCAATAGCCGCATTCGGAGTTCGCGCGTGGCAGACGAAACAAGGGAAACGGAAATCGCGGGCGGGAATACTGCCGACCATGATGACGTCGCATGGCTGGAACGTGCCACCGGCAAAGTGAAGCAACTGCTGGAGATACTCGATTTGTCCCCTGCGTCTCCGGGAAGCCCCGATCCTGCCAGAGTCCTGCGGTTGCTTCGCGAAGTATCCGCCTGTCTGGAGCGGGCGTCCGAGTCCAACACCCTCCTCGGGGACTGCGATGCACTCTCGGAGACCCGGGATTCGACCCGCAGCTTGGTCCAGTTTCTGGTCGGCGAGGTGCCCCTTGATGTCCACCGGGTGCGAATGGCGGCGGCGTTCCTGGAATGTCGGCTGGGCCTCTTAGCTTCCATGATCAAGGAGCAGTGAGCGTGAGGAAAAGCCTCTCGGAGCAGGTGCGAGCTTCCCTGCCATCGCTGGATGCGCTGAGGGAACAGGTGAGAGGAGACCCGGACCTCGAGCTGGTCGTGGAGCGGATCGAGCAGATGGAGCTGTTGCTTGAGGGCATGGCGGAACTGAAGGCGGCCGAGGGGCAAGAGCAGCGTGCGGCGGCCGAGGCCAAGATGATGGCCAACCGGCAAGGCCTGAGGGGGCCACTGCCGGAGAGGCGAGAAACACGAGAGGTTTGAAAGGGGTGCGAAGGATGGAGGCGAAGGTAGGCGAATCCGCAGGGAAGGTCTGGCAGGCGCTCCACGCCAACGGCCCGATGGACAAGTCGGCGCTGGGCAAGGCGACCGGCCTGTCGAGCGACCTGCTCAACCAGGGCATCGGCTGGCTCGCCCGCGAGGGCAAGATCGACAAGGAGGTCCAGAAGAAGAAGCAGGTCTTCAAGCTCAGGAGATAGCGCCTTCTCGCACGGGTGCGGCGGGTCGCGGAATAGAGTGCATTGCCCGGAATGCAGGAGCGAGGGGGCGGACATAGTCCGCGGCGGAGCCTTCCCCTCCCGCGAACTGCGGGAACTCGTGGCCCCGCAGAAGTACCGCTGCACCAGGTGCGAGTTCCGCTGGCTGGCCTGGCCCTGGCTATACACCGGAAACGGCGCGCTCCCAAGGGCGCTCCGAAGGATGCGGCGACTGATCGGCGGGCGCGGCGAATGGGCTCCGCCCGAGCAGGGCGGCAAAGAGGGCCCCGGGCCCATCACCTGGGATGGAGAGCGAGATGGCTGAGCCGGCGAAGCGGATTCTCCTGGCGGACGACGAATCTCACTTCACGGCCGTGCTCGAACGGTTCATGGCCAGACACGGTTTCAAAGTGGCCTGCGCCTCTACCGGGCAGGACGCCCTGAAGCT
This sequence comes from uncultured Planctomycetia bacterium, assembly GCA_964581145.1. Classification (GTDB taxonomy): domain Bacteria; phylum Planctomycetota; class SZUA-567; order JAKLDR01; family JAKLDR01; genus CAZONU01. The sequence goes on along the minus strand of CAZONU010000199.1, from coordinate 2,025 downwards.
GGCGGGAGACTCTGATTTCGACCTGGCGCTTGTCGACGTGGACATGCCCGGCTCCGGAGGCGTGGAGTTGGTCCGGCAGCTCAGGGCCGGCGGTGTGAAGGCGCCAGCCGTGATTGTCTCCGGCCGCCCGGTCGACCTGGACGGGAAGCTCCTGCGGGAGCTGGGCGTAAGGAAGACGTTCCTCAAGCCGTTCAGCCTGGCGGAGATTCTCAAGACGGCGAATGTCCTGACGGGGGGCGCACCGGAGCGAACGGCGGGAGGAAACGCGCGAGAGAGGGTGCCCGAGGAGGACGAGGCATGACCGACGAACTCCTGATCGGCAATTGCGCGACATGCAACGCGAGGCTCATGCCTGAAGATTTCAACATGAATGGGGCGGTACGGTTCGCGGATGGCCGGGTCTACTGCAGAGACTGCTCTCTTAACGTTCAGGCGGACCACGGCAGGCGCAAAGGCTCGGGCCGGTCCGATACTGTCGTCCTCCCCGTCAAGAAGCCGGCGGATGCGACCACCGAAAGCAGGCAGATCAAGGTAACGTGCCTCGAATGCGGATGGTTGTTCGACGTCGTTCTCGAAGCTTTGCCCCGATACGTTTTCTGCCCGCAGTGCGGCAAGAAGCTTCGCATGGAGATGCAGTAGGTGGAATCAGGGAATGACCGAGTGTGCCGCACCTCTCTGCACGCGGGCATTTCGATTCACGAAACAGCTCAGGATTGCCTGCCGATGGTAGGGCACTGCGTGACGAAAGATGCCCGTGCAGATTCCCCCTCCCAAGCATTCCCGCGGATGAGGCGTCCGCGAGTGCAGCGGTGATCGACTCCGAACCACGCATGTCCCGGGCCGTTTGGGAGTGGGCCCGGCACATCGGCTACGAGCTTGATGGCATGGCTCGTACCCCCCCGCCTCCGGAATTGGAGGGGAAGACCGTGGCCGAGAAGGCTACGCGCTTGGCTGAGGTGCTGGCCGACCAAGGAGCCGAGTTTAGATACGCGGCAAGAACCGCCAAGGCGCTCCAGCATATCATTGAGGCCGAAAGGTGTGATGCGGCCCACGCCGCGCAGCTCGCCCATCATCTAGCCGATGCCCTGCTCCCACGCCACGGCCCAAGTTGAAACCTGACTGACGGTGGCTTGATCGGATGGAAGCTGACTCCAGTGATCGCGGCGAAGTCCGCGTTCTGAGCATCCAGGGACACGTGTCGGCTTCGGACATTCATGTCCTTGTCGCCAAGCTGGGGGATATGAAAGAGACGCCCAGTACACGTGTCGTATTGGACATGACCCTTCTCAAGAACTTGCCTACAGCCGTCATGGGCGCGCTTGTCGATCTGATCCGAAGCCTGGAGAATGTCGGAGGCCGGTTGGCGCTGGCGGCTCCAGGAACCGGTGTGCGAATCTCCCTGGAACGACTTGGGATCGCCCCCATGGTGGCCATGACGGAGTCATTGGATGAGGCAGTAAATATGCTGCGGGACGAGTGATGGAAATTGCCTTGCCTCAGAGGCAATGGTCGTGCCTGCTATGAGGACTCATGCGTCGTCATCCGTCGCCCGCAGTGCCTGCACTCCCGCCTGCGACGTATTCGTCCGCCGGGGACAGGCCGCGTGTATAGCACGTAGAAGTGCCGGCACCCGCACCGCGGGCACTCCAGGCCACGCTTCTCCTCGGGCAGTTTCTCGCTCATCGCCGATCTCTCCGGATTGAGGAGAGCTTGATACGCTCGCGCTTCGGCCCGGCCCTGGCGTCCGTCCCCGGCAGGACCGCGCCCTGGACCGATGCGGCCACGGCGCAGCCCACCAGACAGTCGAGCCAGTGGTTATCGGCCGCCTCGGGGCGCATCTTCCACTCGTCCACCACCCGTCCTCGGCCCTCGGTCTTGACCCGGTACTCGGCGGTGAGCTGCTCGGCGAGGAGCCGGTGCGCCTCCGGGTCGCGGCCGTAGAGCGAGAGGCAGCCCTTGTCGCCCATGGCCACGGCCAGGCGCGCGTGGATGAAGCTCTTCCAGTAGTTCGAGTCGAAGAGCACG
>CAZONU010000198.1:4927-9179 GCA_964581145.1 uncultured Planctomycetia bacterium | reverse complement strand
GGGCACGTCCTCCCGCCAGCCGAGGAAGCCGACCGAACCGGCCACGCCCAGCTCCCCGGCGGCCGCGGCCAGCTCGCCCTCGCGGCCGCGATGGGCCGCGGCCCGCGCCGCGCCGAGAACTATTCCCCGCGCCCCGGGCAGCTCCCGGCGGAGCTCGGCGAGCGCGGCCAGGAAGTCCTCGGGGTGCTTCCAGCCGGCGAACTCGCCGACCCAGGCGACCAGCGGCGCGTCCCCCGGGACCTGCCACTCGCCGCGCAGCTCAGCGCGGAGCTCGGCGCGCCCGGCCGCCGGGGGGACGCCGATTGCGGCCACCCCGTTGGGGATGGTCCGCACCGCCTCGCGGGGAACGCCCTGGCCGACCAGGTGCTCGGCCACCGCGCCGCTGGTGGCCACCGCCGCGGCGGCGGTATCGCTCAGCCGCCCGACCAGCGGAGAGAGCTCCACCATGTCGCGGACGTGCCAGACCGAGGGCCGGCCCAGGAGGTCGCCGGCGGCCAGGTGCGCCCAGGTGCCGTTGGCGTGCACCAGGGCCGCGCCGCTGCGGGCGGCGATGCCCCGGAGCTCCCGGCGCGCGGCGAGCAGCCCGGCCAGCGCGGGCAGCGCCCGCCAGGGCAGCAGGCTCCTGGCCGGCGGGGGGAACTTCACGTTGAAAACTTCCAGGCCGGCGCGCCCGGCGCGCTCCAGCACCTCGCGGCAGGCCGCGGCCAGCAGCGGCCGGAAGCGGCCGCGGTCAAGCGCCGCGAGCAGGTCCAGCAGACTGCGCGCCGCCCCGCCGGCGAAGGCGGAGGAATCCGCGTAGAGTACGGGGATGGCTCCGCTCACGCGCGGAGCAGCCTCCGGACGGTGGTCCCGCAGACGAGGTCGTGCAAAGTGCGCTTCTGCCCGTCGAAGAGCGCCAGGGGCGCCCCGACGAAGAGCACCAGCCAGGCCAGCAGCCGGGCAAAGAGCAGCAGGGGCCCGGCCGGGCGGCCCTCGTGGCCCATGACCCGCAGCCCGGCGATGACCATGCCCAGCGAGCGACCGCCGGCCAGCGCGGCGAAGACCACCTCATTGAGCAGCGCGAAGACCCCCGCGGCGGCCAGCGCGGCGGGACCGGCGGCCTCCAGGCCCACGCTCCCGGCCAGCTGGTGCCCGCTGACCGCCAACGCGATGGTGGCCAGCGCGTCGAGCCCGAAGGCGCCCAGCCGCCGGCCGAGCCCCGCCGGCTCGGCGGCCAGCAGGGAGAGGTCCCCGGCCGGCGCGGCCCCCCCCGACCGGCTCGCCGGGCGCAGGCGATCGGCGGCCAGCAGGGAGGCCTCGCGGGCCAGCTTCTTGCGGGCGTCTTTGGAGAGGGCCATCTTCTCCGCCGCGGAGGCCGGCGGCTCCTCCGCCTTCTCGGGCGGGGCGGCCTGCGGCTTCTTCCCGACGCCGGTCGGCGGGGACAGGAACGAGAGCGGGAAGCCGCAGCGCGGGCAGAAGGCCGCGCCGGAATCCTCAATGCGCCGGCCGCACTTCGAGCAGTGCCGCAGGCCCTTGACCGCCGCGGCCGCGGGCCGCTCGCCGGCCTGCTTGGTGGCCAGGCCGGGCACGTCGGGGACCTTGAGCTTGCGCTTGCAGCGCGGGCAGGTGCCGGCGCCCCGGGGCGCGGGGATGCGCACCGCCACCTTCTGGCCGCACTCGCAGTGGAACTTGATCTTGTCGGGGAAGACCTCCACGCCGGGCGGGGGCTCGACGTCCTGGGTCTCGGCGGCGGGCGCGACCTTGATCTCCCCGGCGGGCACCTCGGCCGCCGCTTTGGCCTGCTCCTCTTCCCTGGCGGCCCCGGGCTCCTTCTCGGGCTCCGGCTTCTTTTCCTCGGGGGCTTTCTCCGCGGCGGCGGGCTCCGGCTCTTTCTGCTCCTCCTCCTTCTCTGCCTCGGGAGGCATTTCCTCTTTCTCGGGCGGCTCTTTCGACGCCGCGGTCTTCACCGGCTCGGGCTCGGGCTCGGGGCCGGCGGCGGCCGGGGCCTCGTCGCCCCTCTGCGAGTGGACGATCTCTTTTTCCTCCCCGGGTTTCTTCGGCAGGTAGTCGCCCAGCAGGTTGGCCAGGGCCCCGGGCCGGAACTCGGAGGCCTCGCGCTCGTCGGCCGGGGGCCTGGCCTCCAGCTCGCCGCCGCCGGGGACCGGGACGCTCTTGCGGCAGCCCGGGCAGAAGGCCTCCCGCCCGGCGGACTCGTCGGGCACGGAGATTTCCCGGCCGCAGGAGCACTTGAAGCTGATGGTCATCGACTCACTTCCCCTCAGGGGTCACGGCGCTACTCCTCTTCCGAGCGCGCGGCCTTGCGCAGCGAGAGGACCAGCTCGACCTCGCCCCGCTGGTAGCCGGTCTGCTCGGCTATCTCTTGGACGGACAAACCCTGGTCGGCGAGACCGTAAATGTGCGCGTGGTGGGCAAGCTGCTCCCGGGCCCTGCTGGCCGGAGCCGGCCCGGCGGGCTCGGCCTCTTGACCTTCCTCGTCCGCGGGCGGGGGCTCGCCGCCGGCCTTCTCCAGCCGGGCGATGCGCTCGTCGGCGTCGCGGATCAGCCGGTCCAGGGCCCGCATCCTGGTGTCCAGCATCGCGGATATCGAGCGGGCCACCTCCTCCAGGTCCACGGCCATGCGCTCGAGGGACTCGCGCATCACCTGCTGGCCGCTCGGCGAGCGCGGGCGCGGGTCCAGCCGGGCCAAGTCCCGGTTGCGCTTCTTGAGCCGCAGGCTGAGGAAGACTATCACGGTCAGCCCCACGATGACCACCGCCGGGGCCAGGAAGCCGTCCATGAACTTGCCCCAGGCCCACTGATCGGCGCTGGTCTTGCCGACCACCGACGCGGTCTCGGCGGCGGCGGCCAGCGCGAACAGGAGGGCGCGCGCCGGGGTCACACCATCCTCCTCAGCGCCTCGTGCGCGTAGGTGCCCCACAGGGTGTCGGGGGCCAGGCGGACCGCGTTGCGGAAGGCCTTGCGGGCCGCGCCGGTGAGCCGCTTCTTGCGGCAGAGCACCCCCAGGCTGTAGAGGGTCCGGCCGCTCTCCGGGGCGGCCTTGGCCGCCTTCTCCATGTTGCGGATGGCCTCCTCGATGCGCTCGCTCTGCCAGAGCATCACCGCCAGGCGGTAGACCTCGCCGGCGCTGTAGCTGCCGGTGCGCACCAGGCGGGCCAGGCGCTTGATCTCCACCTGGCGCGCGCCCACCGACAGGCGCACCATCTCGTGGGGCACCACCGGCCCGGTGGGCGGCGGCCCGATGTTCTCCACGAAGAACCTGTGGCTCTTCTCGTCCAGCGTCTCGCGCTTGCCGCGCCCGGCGCGCAGCACCCAGTTGCGGTAGTCGGCCAGGAACTGCGTGCGGAACTCCGCGCCGTACATCGACCGGTAGGCCGAGGTTATCCGGGCGGAGCTGCCCCGCGCGTCCTCCAGCAGGCGGAAGTTGGCCACCGCGTTGACCACCGCCTCCTCCGCCCCGCGGGCCGGCGAGAGGGCCACGATCAGCGAGTTGCGGTCCCATTCGAAGAAGCCGCTGCCGGTGAAGGGGGCGATGAGCACCTCGTGGCTCAGGCCGATGCGGGGATCGACCTCCCGGACCAGGTCGAGCACCTGGCCGACGGCGGCCTTGGTGGTGCGGGCCACGTCGTTCAAGAGCACCGAGCAGGCGTGGTCCACCTTGCCCTCGCGCGAGCCGATGTGCAGCAGCGAGCGCAGCAGGCGCAGCTCCCGCTTCAGGAAGCTCTCGGCCTCCGCGCGGGTGGCCGGCGCCTCCGGGCGGCTCTCGGCGGGGACCTCCGCCGCGGCGCCGGCCTTCCCGGCGAGGCCCCGGCGGGTGTGCACCAGGCTCTTGCGGAAGATGCCCATGCGCAGGTTGCCGATGACCTCCAGGTACTTGAGGTCCTCCTGGTCCTCGGTGTACTCGCGGGCCTGCTGCAAGACGCGCATGACCACGTGGTCGTAGCGGCCGGCCTGGCGCCCGGCGGACCCGTCGGGCTCGGCGCCCGCCTCCCTGGCGCGGTGGTCCTCCAGGGCCTGGGCCAGGAGCAGCTCTTCGATGCGGTCGTCCACGCCCCCGCGGCCGATGGCCTGGCCGAGCTCGGGCTTCATGCCCGGCAGCCTCTCGAAGAGCCCGGCCACCCGGCGGTAGAGCTCGTTGCGCTGCTTTCTGGCCTTGCCCAGATCGGCGTCCTCCCCGGCGGCGGCCCTGAGCAGCAGGCTCTCGGAGACCCGCTCGTCGGGCAGGGCGCGGGTGGTCAGGAAGGAGCGGTAGCGC
>CAZONU010000198.1:0-4917 GCA_964581145.1 uncultured Planctomycetia bacterium | reverse complement strand
TCGGTCAGGTAGTGCACGCTCTCGGTGCCGGCGGAGTCGAGCTCGGCGCCCAGCTGCTCCAGGAAGTCGCGCCCGGCGCGGTGCACCAGCTGGACGTCCACCAGGCCGGCGTCGAGCAGCATCCTGTCGGCCTCGCCGAAGCGGAGCTCCTCGCCGCCGGCGGGCAGGGCCCGCAGCAGCGAGTCGCCGGCGAGCTTCCAGAAGTGCTCGTCGAGCTGGCCGAGCAGCTCGCTGTAGCGTCCGGCCTCGCCGCCGGACGCGCGCAGCCGGCCCAGCTCCGCGCAGAGCCGGTCGATGGACCCGGAGCTCATCGGCCGCCCTCCGGGGGTTCCGCGGCGGAGCTCTCCAGAAAGACCAGGACGCTGCGGCCGTACTCGCGGCGGTCGACGGCGGCCAGCGCGGCGGGCAGCTCCTGGGGGCCGCCGCCGCGGCGCTCCAGGCGCCAGACCGCCAGGCCGCCGGGGGCGAGCAGCCGCGCGGCGGCAGTGAGCTCGCGCACCAGCCCGGCGCGCCCGGGCCCGGTCCGGCTCAGCGCGAAGGGCGGGTCGAAGAAGGCCAGCTCGAAGAGCGCCCCGCGCGCGGCCAGCTTCTTGACGGCCACCGCGCAGGGCGCCGAGAGCACCTCGCCGCCGGGGAGGCGCGAGCGGGCCAGGTTCTCCTCGATGAGCCGGGCCGCGGCGCGGCTCTTCTCCACGAAGACGCAGCCCTCCGCCCCGCGGCTGAGGGCCTCCAGGCCCAGGGAGCCCGAGCCGGCGTAGAGGTCCAGGACCCGGGCGCCGGCCAGCCGCGCGGCCAGGATGTTGAAGAGCGCCCCGCGCGCGCGGCCGTCCATGGGCCGGGTGGAGCGGCCCGCGGGCGAGCGCAGGGTGAGCCCCTTGGCCTGGCCGGCGATTATGCGCATAGGCGTCCGGCGTTCCTCCGCGCCCGTGAGCTAGTACTTCTTCCGCTGGCGGCTGCCGGCGATGCCCAGCCGGTCGCGGTACTTGGCCACCGTGCGCCGGGCCACGTCCAGCCCGGCGGCGCGCAGGCCGGCGACTATCTGCTGGTCGGTGAGCGGTCTCTCGGGGCCCTCCGCCTCGACCATCTCCTTGATGCGGACCATCACCGCCGGGGCGCTCTCGGCGTCGCCGTTGGCGGTGCGGTAGCCGCCGACGATGAAGTAGCGCAGCGGGAAGACCCCCTGGGGGGTCTGGATGTACTTGTCGGTCATGGCCCGGCTGACCGTGGAGACGTGCAGGCCCAGGCGGTCGGCGACCGCCTGCATGGGCAGGGGCTTGAGGTGCTGGACGCCCTTCTCGACGAACTCGCGCTGGAGCTCGACCACCTCCCGGGCGATGCGCAGCAGGGTGCTCTTGCGCTGGTTGATGGCCTCGATCAGCCAGCGCGCCGAGCGCATCTTGTCCTGGACGTACTCCCGGAGATCCTTGTCCTTGCGGCGCTCGCGGAGGATTTCCAGGTAGGTCGGCGAGACCCGCAGGCGCGGCAGGCCCCAGTCGTTGAGGCGCACCTCGAAGCGGCCCTCGACCTCCTCGGCCACGAGATCCGGGTGCACGTAGTGCGCGGCGCCCCCGCCGAAGAGCGCCCCCGGCCGGGGGTTCATGGTGGCGATGACCTCGATGGCCTCCTTGACCAGGTCCAGGTCCACGCCCATCTCCTTGGCGATCTTGGGCAGGCGGTTCTGGACCAGGTCGTCGAAGTGCCGCTCGACCAGGCGCTGCTCGAAGGAGGTGTCGCCCGGCGAGCGCCGCAGCTGGATGAGGATGCTCTCGGCGGTGTCGCGCGCGCCGACGCCGGCGGGGTCCAGGCTCTGGACCAGCTCGAGGGCCTCGGCGGCCTCCCCGGCCGCCGGCGGCGGCTCGATGGGCGGGGGCAGCTCCTCCTCGGCGGCCGGCGCGGCGGTCGCGGCGGAGAGCGCCTCCACTTGCTCTCCCCGGGGAGCGGACCGCGCCCCGACCTCCTCCAGGCCGATCATGGTCGGCTCGGGGGCGGGGGCAGCGGGCGGCTCAGTGCGCAGCTCCGGAGGCTCGAAGACCTCCTCGAGGGGCAGGCGCAGGAAGCCGGCGGGGTCCAGGTTGTAGACGATCAGCTCGGCCAGGTCCTTGAGGCGCTGGGGCTCCTCCAGCATGTGCAGCTGCTCGGCGAGGTAGTCGCGCAGCGACGGCCCCGGCGCGGCGGTGTTCTGCATGGCCTCGTACTTGGGGTCCTCGTCGCCGCGGTCGCGCCGGTAGCTGGAGCCCAGGCTCTCGTTCCACTCCTCCTGCAGGTCGGAGAGCTGCTCCTCGAAGGCCCGCTCGGCGGTGTCGTCGATGGCGCTGTCCTCGGTGGTGTCCGCGATGACGGTATCGCCGGCCTCGTCGATCTCCAGGGCGGGGTTCTCCTCCAGCTCCTGCTCCACGCGCTCCTGCAGGGCCAGGAGCGGCAGCTGCAGCAGCTCGATGGACTGGATCATCTGGGTGGTCATCTGGAGCCTGAGCTCCATGCGCTGCGACAGCTGGAGGGACTGGTGCATGCCCGGCACTATTTCTTCTCCACGGTCAGGGGGCGCCGGCCGACCAGGGCCTCGCCCAGGCTGTCCCGCCCGGCCAGCTCGATCTGCCCGCCGGCGGACAGGCCCCGGGCCAGCCGGCTGACCTTCACGTCGGCCTTCCTGGCCAGCACCTCGGCCACGTAGGCCGCGGTGCCGTCGCCCTCCAGGTCCGGGTTGGTGGCCAGGATGACCTCCCGGACCTCAGCGCCGCTCGCGCGGGCGACCAGCTCCTCGACCCGCAGGGCCTCGGGCCCGGAGCCGGACATCGGCGAGAGCCGCCCGCCGAGCACGTGGTAGAGCCCCCGGTAGGCGGCGGTGTCCTCCAGGGCCACCAGGTCGCGCATGGTCTCGACCGCGCAGATGGTCGCGCGGTCCCGCGCGGGGTCCGAGCAGAAGGCGCAGAGCTCCTCCGCGGTGATGGCCCCGCAGGCCTTGCAGGGGCGGGTCTTCTTCTTGAGGTCGCGCACCGCCATGGCCAGGCCCATGGCCTCCGACTCCCCGGCGGCGAGCAGGTGATAGGCCAACCGCTCGGCCGAGCGCCGCCCGATGCCCGGCAGCTTACCGAACTCGACGATGACCCTTTCGAGCGGCTCGAGGGGCGACTTCACGCGCGCCCCCTACAGCCCGGGAAGGCCCAGGCTGCCGGCCAGGCCGGGGGGGACCATCCCGCCCAGGGCCTTCTGGGTCTCTTCCGCGGCCAGCTCCTTGGCCTTGGCCAGCGCGGCGTTGGCCGCGGCGGCCACCAAGTCTTCGAGCATCTCGCGGTCCTCGCCCTGGAGGACCTCCGGGTCGATCTTGACGCCCAGGAGCTGCCCGCTGCCGGTGGCGGTCACGGTGACCAGTCCGCCGCCGGCCGAGCCCTCCACGCTCTTCCCGGCGAGCTGGGCCTGCAGCTCCTTGAGCTTGGCGGGCAGCTGGGCCAGTTTGCCGAGGTTCCCCAGGGCGCCGAATCCAGGCAGGCTCATCTCTTGCGCTTCCTCACGTTGATTACGCGGCCGTCGAACTTGCTGATCAGCTTCTTGACCGCCGGCTCGCCGGCCGCCCCGTCCAGAGCGCCTTCGCGCTCGGCGGCGCGGCCCGCGGACGAAGCGGCGCCGCGCCCCCGGCCCCCGCCCGCGGCCTTGGCGAAGGCCACCTTGAGCGGCCGGCCGAAGGCCCGCTCGGCGGCGGCATTGAGCACCTTGCGCTTCTCGGGGCTCTCCAGCTGCTCCCGCTGGAAGAAGCCGCCGGCGCCGGCCTCCAGGACCAGCCGGCCGCCGCTCAGCGAGACCGGGCGGAACGCTTCCAGCAGGGAGTCGACATTTGCGTGGCCTTCGGCCAGCGCCGCGCGCAGCGCGCGCCAGCCGGAGGCCAGGTCCTCGGGGGGCGCGCCCGCCGGCGGCGGGGCGGCGCTCTCCTCCTCGGGGGGCGCGCCCGCCGGCGGCGGGGCGGCGCTCTCCTCCATCGAGAAGGGGGAGGCCTCCCCGCCCGCGGCCCCCGTCCCCCGGGCCCGGGGCTGGGGGGCGGGGGGTCGGGGCGCCTGCCTGGGGGCGGCTTGCGGCCGCGGGGTCTGGGGTTTGGGACTCGGAGCTTGAGGAGCCGCGGGCGCCGCGTCGAGGCGTTCGACCAGCTCGCGCAGGTCGAGGAGGCTGGGCAGCTCGGCCAGGCGCACCAGGGCCAGCTCCAGGACGATGCGCGGCTCGGGGCTGGAGCGCATTGCCCGGCGGGCCTCGGCCAGCACCGAGCTCATGCGTACCAGGTTCTCCGCCCCGCTGCGCGCGGCCTCGGCGGCGAGCTCATCGGCGAGGTGCGCGTACTCCCCGGAGACCAGCGCGCCCTCGGCCCCGCCGACCGCCGCCAGCAGCGCCCCGCGCAGCCGGTCGGCCAGCGCCGAGGCCACCTCGTCGAGCTCCGCGCCGGCGTCCAGGCACTCGGCCAGGGCCAGCAGCGCGTCGCCGGCCCGGCCCTCGCCCATCGCCGCTAACAGCTTGCCGACCTGCGCGTCGGGGACCGCCCCGACCATCTCCAGCACGTCGGCCAGGCTGATCTTCTCCTGCCCGCGGAAGGAGACCAGCTGGTCGAGCAGCCCCTCGGCGTCGCGCAGCCCGCCGCGGGCCCGCCGGGCGACGGCCGCCAGGGCCTCCGGCTCGGCTTTGAGCTTCTCGGACCCGGCGATCTGCTCCAGGCGCTTCAGGACGTCGGCGGTCGAGATCCTCCGGAAGTCGAAGCGCTGGCAGCGGGAGAGCACCGTGTCCGGCAGGCGCTCCGGCTCGGTGGTGGCGAAGACGAATTTGACGTGCCCGGGCGGCTCCTCCAGGACCTTGAGCAGCGCGTTGAAGGCCGAGCGGCTCATCATGTGCGCTTCGTCGATGATGTAGACCTTGAAGCGGTCGCGCGCCGAGGCGTAGAGC
>CAZONU010000197.1:0-9197 GCA_964581145.1 uncultured Planctomycetia bacterium | reverse complement strand
GGGCCAGCTCTTCGACCAGCCCCTTGCCGGCCGAGGCCATGACCACGGCCGGGTCGGGGGGCGCGCTGGCGCCCGGCGGAGACATCACCGCTTGTCCTCCGGGCGCGCCGGGCGGCTTATCTGGAAGGCCTTCTTGCCGCGGTAGGTCCCCGCCCGGCCCAGGAACTTGGGCTTGCCGGAGACGGTCAGGGTCAGCGGGTCGCTGACCGGCTTGTCGGTGACCAGCACCTGCCCGACGGAGAGCTCCAGGAGCTCGCGCACGCTGATCTCCGTCTCGGCGAGGTACCCGGTGACCTCCAGGACCGCGGTTTTCAGGCTGCTCTTGACGTAGTCCCGGGCCTCGCTGATCTCCCCGCCCTTGCGGCGCTGGCTGTACCAGCTCTGCACCGTGCTGAAGGCGCTCATCACCGGCTCGATCACCGGGTAGGGGATGCACATGTTCATCATCCCGGAGACCTCGCCCATGCGCACCTCGAAGCTGATCAGCACCACCACCTCGTTGGGGGCCACGATGGGCAGCAGCTGGGGATTGCTCTCGGTCTGGGCGATGGCGAAGTTCAGGGTCTTGATCGGCGCCCAGGTTTCGCAAAGGTGGACCAGGATGCGCTCGTTGATGCGCCCGAAGAGGTTGCTCTCGATGTCGGTCATCTCGCGCTCGAGGACCGAGCCGGTGCCGGCCTCGCCGCCCAGCAGCTTGTCGACGATGGGGAAGACGATCGAGGGATTGATTTCCAGAACCAGCTTGCCCTCCAGCGGCTCGGCGGTGAGCACGTTGAAGCAGGTGGGGTTGGGCAGGCTCATGATGAACTCGGAGTAGGTGAGCTGCTCCACGGTGGTCAGCTTGCAGTCCACGATGGTGCGCAGGTAGCCGGAGAGCGTGGCGGCCAGGTTGCGGGCCATGACCTCGTGGTGGGTCTCCAGTGCGCGCATCTGGTCCTTGCTGACCCGCTCGGGACGCTTGAAGTCGTAGACCGACACCTCGCGGGCCGGGCCCTGGTCGACCTCGCTGGAGAGGTCCATGCTGACTTCGCTGACCGCGCTGAGCAGGGCGTCAACTTCGTTCTGAGAGAGTACTTCGGGCACGCCTCACTTCTCCCTGCGCTTGGCCCCGGCCGCGGCGGCCGGCTCGGCGACGCGGAACTCGTCGGGCCGGCCCATTCCGCAGGCGTGGGCCGCCGCCTTCCAGGCTTCGGGGTCGTTCTCCTGGAGCGCGCGGCGGTCGCGGCGCATGTGGGCGATGCGCTCCAGCCGGGCCTCGAGCCCGGCCCGGGCGCGCTCCAGCCGCCGGTGCGCGCCGGCCGCCTCGCGGCGGGCGGGCTCGACCAGCGCGAAGTACACCCCGGCGGAGGCCAGCACGAACAGGATCCAGAAGATCTCGGGCCGCCCCGAGCTGTCCCCCGTCCGCTTGGCCTTGCCCATGAGTCCCCCGTCCGCGCCGCCCGGCTCCCCCACCGGGAGCGGAGGGGCACGCTACCTATATTATATCGGCGCGGGGGCCCCTGACGTTAAATACGTCCGATAATATCAATCGAGGCACCTGCGGGCGCCGCGGGGCGGTTGCCGCCGGGCGGGCGATGCCTATGATGGTTGAAGCGCGCCAGACAATGGGGAGGTGTCCCATCCGCTGGATCGATTTCCCATCCGATGACCTGACGGTCAGCGGCCTGCCCTTCTTCAGGGAGACAAGGCCCAGGCTCCTGCGCCTGCCGGAACGCGCCAGGGAACTCGTCCGCGAGCCGGTCTGGGACCTGGCCGGGCAGACCTCCGGCGCGCGGGTCCGCTTCCGCTCCACCGGCGGCGAGGTCGGCCTGCGCCTGCGCTACCCCCCCCGCGCCTACATGCAGAACATGACCCGCATGGGCCAGTCGGGCGTCGACTGCTACGTAAACGGGCGCTACTGCAAGACGGCCAGCCCCGCGGAGCAGTCCGAGGCGGAGTTCACCTTCCCGCTGGCCGCCGAGCCGCGGGAGGCGCCGGCCTCGGTGGACCTTCACCTGCCGCTCTACGCGCCGGTCGAAGTCCTGGCCGTGGGCGTCGACGACGACGCGGAGGTCAGCGAGGCCGCCGCCTACCGGCTCGACCGGCCGGTGGTCTACTACGGATCGAGCATTACCCAGGGCGGCTGCGCCTCGCGACCGGGGATGAGCTACCCGGCGATCCTCTCGCGGATGCTGGACGTCGACTTCGTCAACCTGGGTTTCAGCGGTCAAGGCAAGGGCGAGCCGGAGGTGGCCGGACTGGTCGCCGAGGTGGAGGCGGCCGGCTTCGTCCTCGACTGGGCCGGGAACTGCGACAGCGTGGAGCAGTGCGCCGAGCGTTACGCGCCCTTTTACCGGACGGTTCGCGAGAAACACCCCGATGCGCCCATCGTGATGCTCACCTCCACGCATCACGTCGGCGAGCTGTTCGTCGAGGAGACCCGCCGGAATTTCGCCGCGCTGCGCGAGGTGATCCGCGAGGTTTATGCTTCGGCCCGCGCGGCGGGTGACGTCAACGTGCGCCTGGTCGAGGGCACGGCGCTCATCGGCCCCGACGACGAGGACGGGCTGGTCGACGGCGTGCACCCCAACGACATCGGCTTCCGGCTGACCGCCGAGCGCCTGCGGCCGGTGCTCCGCGAGGTGCTGGGGCTGGGCCTCTAGTGCCGTCTTGAGCGAGCCCTGCGGCCGGTTTACCTGCCGCCTCCCACCAGCGCGCAGACGCAGCCATCGCCGGCGGCGATGCTGTATGGTTGTTTTCTTTCCGGGCCGGGGCGGCTACTCCTTGGGCTCCAGGGCCAGCGAGGTCTTGATCTGGTAGCTGCAGCGGCAGCCCTGGCTGAACTCGGGCATGAGCACCAGGCCACCGGCGGGGATGGCGTTTATCCAGCAGCCGGGCCGGGCCCCGCCGTAGTAGGAGACGCCCTTGGCGCGCAGCGGGTCGACGTAGCCCAGCGCCCCCGCGCGGAAAGTGAGAATGTACTTGCCGCCGGCCATGATCCCGCAGGAGCCCCCGCCCCTGGCCCGGCCCTGCAGGCGCTTGCCGGTCAGGAGGTCCCAGGCGCCGCTCCGGGCCCAGTGGCGGCTCTGCGCGTGGACCGTGCGGCCGATGATCACCGGGTGCCCGCCGTACTTGGCCGCCACATCGTAAAGCGGCTTGCCGGTTGAAGCCCGGAAGGCGCCCAGGCGTCCGCCGCCCTCCGAGGCCCGCCCGTAGCCGGCCGGCTGGTAGCCCATTAACAGGGCGTCGTGCTCGGTGCTCAGGGCCAGCATGGTCCCGTAGATCTTCTCGGTCCGCTTCCACTTGACCCGGCCGGTGGCGGCGTCCAGGGCCAGCAGCGTCCCCAGCGGGTGCGCGGGCGGGGGAGTGCCCTTTGGGGGTCGCTTGAAGGTAATCCGGTCAACCGGCGCCGGCGTGCGATCTATCAGGTAGACGCTTCCGCCGCCGACGGCGATCGCGTTGTTGCGGATGGACTTCTCCGCGTCGTAGCGCCACTTCAGTTTGCCGGTCGCGGGCTCGAGGGCGAAGAGCGTTCTGGACTCCCCCAAGACCTTGCGCTTGATTACCAGGAACTTGTCGTCGGCCAGCGTGCCGAAGAGAACCTTCCCGGCGCAGGCCAGGTAGCCCCAGGTGCCGGCCTCGCCGTCCCGGTCCGGCGGGGCCTTGAGCTCGCCGAGCTTCTTTCCCGTGGCCCCGTCGATGCGCAGGCAGCGGTCCCCGGTGTGGACGTAGAGCAAGTTGCCGGCGGCGCACATGATGTTGCCGGTAACCGAGACGCCGGCCATCACGCCCCGGCCCCCGCCGCCGCGGCCCTCCGCGTACTGCTTGGTGATGCTGTCCAGGGGCAGTTCCCAGAGCACCCTTCCGTTGTAGGCGTCGGTGGCGCGGATGGTCTTCAGGCCCTGGACGTAGAGCCGGCCGTTGGCCAAGAGCGGGGCCGGGGGGCGCGCGTGGCGGTCGGCCACCAGCTGACTGGGTCCCCCGAACCACAGCATGGTCAGGGTGCCCTTGACCCGGGCGTCCTCCGAGCAGGTCGTGTTGGCGGCGTTGGCGTACTGGTGGGTCCAGTCACCGGCGCCCTTCAGCGGGCCGCGAACGGTCTTGCGCATCGCTCCGGGTCTGCCAACGCAAAGCATTCCCCCGTAGGGCCGCGCGCAGCGCAGCGCCTCCTTCTCGGGCGCCGCGGCCCCCGCGGTCGACGAGCTCCCGGAGACCACCAGGTTCGCGAAGTAGTTGGGCAGCCCGGTCCCCGCGGGGTCGCCCTGGAAGACGGTCACGCGCACGCCGTAGAGCCCGGCGGCGTCGAGCTTTTTGCGGGCCGCGGCCACCTTGGCGGGGTCCTTCTCGACGCCGCAGATGCGCAGCTTCGTCCGCTTGGCCAGCTCGAACGCGAGCTCTCCCTGGCCGCAGCCCAGGTCCAGGCAGTATCCTTCCTTGAGTGCGGTCTTTTTGATGATCTCTTCGACTGCGGCGGCGCAGGCCCGGTTATTGGCATAGGGATTGGGTGCCGGCTTCTTCGCAATGATGGTTCCACGAGCGGGGCCGGCGCCGAAGCAGTAGACCGCGCCCTCCTCCGTGCTGGCGAAGAGCCGCCCGCCGGCGGCGGCCAGGCCCAGGACGGTGCCCTTCACCTGCCCGCTCCAAAGCGTCTTGCGGCTGGCAATGTCGACCGCGTGCACCTCTCCCAGACCGCCGAGAATCGCCGTCCCCCCGGCGACGATCAGCGAGACCATGCCATGCTTCGGCTTGCGCTGCTTCGCTCGCGCTTCCCACTTCCACACGTCGTTCCGATACTTGACCTTCTTCTTTGCCTTGGTCTTGCTTCTCTTGTCTACGACCTCCTTTTCCAGGAGGGGCTTGGCCCGGTCGAAGGCCCCGATGCGGAACATGCACCAGTTATGGTAAGCAGTGAATATTCGCTTGGGGCCGGCCGCCAGCGCGGTTGTGTACACTCTGCCCAGGGGCTTGATCCACATGCCGTCGGCGGCCTGGAAGACGATGTTGCCGTTGAAGAGGAAAGCGCCCGCCGCCGCCGCGGCGCTCCCGCCCACGCAGCAGCCGTTGCCGTCCCCGTACCTGGCCTGGTGATAGTAAAGCAGCTTCCCGTCCGCGCGGTTGAAGACGGCGGGCACCGAGCGGCCGGCGGGCACGAACAGCTTGTCCCCGGCGGCGACCAGGTAGCCCTGGCAGGAGAACCCGCTGGTGGTGATGCCCCCGCGGTGCGGCTGGGGAGTGGGGATCGACCCGGATTTATCGTTGACCCATATCGTCTTGCCGCTGGCCGCCTCCAGGGCGTAAATATAAACGCCGTCGTTGGACCAGAGGCCCGCGCCGAAGTAGACCACGTCGCCGGCGACCACCGGCGCGCCGCGCGCCGGCCACTTGGAGATCATCCGCCCGTTGCCCAGGACCATGCGGCCGGTCGGCCCGCCGCGCTTCTTCCAGAGGAGCTTGCCGTCCTTCGCAGAAAGACAGTAGAGACAGCCGTCGTCGCTGACCGCGAAGGCCCGGTCCTTCCAGAGCGCCGGCGCGAAGCGCACCGGTCCGCCGGTGAAGAAGACCCAGCGCTCCCGGCCGGTGGCCGCCTCCAGCGCGTAAACCTTGCAGTCCGCGGAGCTGCCGAAATAGACGCTCGCCCCGTCGCTGACCACGTGATGGGCGCGGTCGAAGGCCATGCGCGAGGGCATGCGCGGCTCGTCCGGCCAGGCCGGGTCGGGCGGATGGGTTGGCTTGTAGACCCACTGCAGAGCGAGCCTGGCGGGCAGCTTCTCCGGCGTATAACCCGTCCGGCCGGCATCGGCGCGGTGCAGGGGCCAGCCCCCGCCGCGGGCGGAGCCGGCCAGCGCGGCCAGGAGCAGCGCGGCCGCGGCAGCTAACATCTTGCATAAACGCCCTTTACGTATCATCAGCGCCTCCTCTCCGCGGGCGGGCCGCCGCCCCCTTATTATTAACATACACCAGGGGCGCGCCCGGCCCGGGTCCAATCCCCTCTCTGCGAGGTTTTGCGATGATAATTCTCTTGCGCCCGCGGAGGGCCGTGATTATCGTCGGGGCATGGCCGGAAAGGAGCGCCGCCGGCCCGGGCGGCCGGTCAGTCCCGGGGCTCATTACCGTCGCATTGCCGGGGACCTCCGCGCCCGGCTCCGCGCCGGCGAGTGGCCGGCAGGCCAGCCCCTGCCCGCGCTGCGCGCGCTGGCGGCGCGCTACCGGGTCGGCGAGTTCACCGTGCGCATGGCCGTGGAGCTGCTCAAGCGCGAGGGCCGGGTGCGCACCAGCGCCCGGCGGCGCCTGGTGGCCGCCGCGGCGGGGGACCCGCCGGGCGCGCTGGACGGCCTGGTTTTACAGGTAAGTAGCCACTCGCTTGAGGCGCTGCATCGCGGGCCCTACACCGACGAGCTGGTCCGCGGCGTGCAGATCGGCGCCGGCGAGATGGCCGCGCCGTTCCTGGCGCTCTCGGACCGGCACTTCCGGCACAACCTGCCGACCGACGCGCTGGAGCTGCCCGTCAAGGGCATCGTGCTGGTGGGGGTTTTCACCGACCGGACCCTGAAGCAATACGAGAAGCTGGGCGTGCCGGCGGTCCTCGCCGACCAGCCCCCCGGCGGGCGCCGGCTGCACTCGGTGGCGGTGGACAACTTCGCGTCCGCGCGCGACGCCACCGCGCGGCTGATCGCCCTGGGCCACCGGCGGCTGGCCTTGGTGCGTTTCGTGCAGACCGGGATGCGCCGGGTGGACCCCGACGCGCTGGAGCGCCAGGAGGGCTTCTTCGCGGCGGTCCGGGAGGCCGGCCTGCCCGACTCGGCGGTGCGGGTCTACAACTCCCTGGACGGCGACACGCCGGAGAGCCCCGGCATCCGCGCGCTGGTCCGCGCGGAGCCGCCCTTCACCGCGGTGCTCTCGGCCAGCGGCTGGCGCGCGGCGCTGGTGGCCATCGCCGCCGAGGCGGAAGGCAGGTCGGTGCCGGGGGAGCTCAGCGTGGCCTGCTTCCAGGCCGCCGAGGCCGACTACCCGCGCTTCAGCGGCCCGCGCGTGGACTTCGAGGAGATGGGCCGCCTGGCCGCGCATCTGTTGGACGAGCCCAAGCATCCGCCCCGGCACGTCCGCGTCCCCGCGCCGTGGGTCGAGGCCGGCAGCGTCGCGCCGCCGGGGAAGTAGCGTGCATAACCCTTTCAGCCGCCAAGACGCCAAGGTATGGAAAGACCATTAGCCCCCGGATAGCAAACTGCCCCCGGCCCTCCCCAGGACTTCCGGTCAACGCCTTGCCCCCGGCAATGGCTGGGGGTATACTGGGGGCGGAGGGTGTGTAGGCGTGTCTGACTTGGCTGGGAGGATGACATGAAACTGACCCTGGCAGCTGCGGTCCTTGTGCTCTTAAGTGCTGTTGCCGTTGGTGCAGAGAAGACCGATGGCAAGCAGAAGCCGTCCGTAATGGAGATAATTGCCGCAGATCCGCTGGCGTCCCGAATGGGGCTGTCAGAAAAGCAAGCTACGGCCATGATGAAGCTGGAAGAGGAGTGCGCTGCCGAAGTAAGAAAGCTCAAGCCACCGTATCATGGCAAGTTCAAGAAGCTGCTCGATGACAAGGTCAAGAAGATGCGCGCACTGATGACGGAAGAGCAGCGCGAGAAGTACGACCGCGGCCAGGTAGTAATGCAGAAGTTCATGATACAGCAGCGTGAGCAGTCGAAGGTCAAGGGAGCCAAGAGACAGACTCAGGCTGAGGCCAAGGCAGAACTAGGTCGCATGCTTGACCAGGAGTTCGCCAAGATAGCAGCGAAGAAGGGGGCGAAGAAACCAGCATCAACTCCTATCACCAAAGGTGCCACCTACACGATCATCAACAAGAACATTGTCCCCGGCATCAAGAGGGGCCTTGACATCCGCTTGAGCAAGAAGGTCTCCAAGGATGTGCTGACCTCTATTGCTATGAAACTCAAGAAAGCAGATTCAAACACCTACAAGAGGACTTTCATCGGATACTATCTACCGGGCATGAAGGTCGGTGCAGGTTATTGGGCCACAACCCACTTCAATCCAGACTTGAAGGTCCGAATCCTCGGCCTCACGGTAGAGCAAGAGAACGCTCTGAAGAAGCAGCCCAATCCATCAGGGGTCATTCTCGGCAAGTGGATGGACAAGAGACCATTGGTCGGGCATAAGATCACCATCTTCAAGAAAGATGGCAAGCTGTTCATGCAAGACACGCACAAAGATGGGAGCGGCGGCAAGACAGAGTTGGTCGAGAAGAAGTCCTCGCTGGGCCGACGATTCGAGAAGGCTGACGGCTCCGGCGGCGGTGACTACTGGATTCTGGATTCCAGCGGTAATCTACAGATTCGTGATGGCGAAGGGCTGATCTCGACATCCAAGAAGATCAAGTGATTCGTATCGTTGATGAGAATTCGATAGAGTACCACGTCCCTGCTCTCTTAACTCCAGACTCCAGACTGTAGCTCGCGGCCTACTCCGCGCCGGGGGGCTCGTCGTCGTCCCCGTCCTTCTCCTCGACGACCCGGGGCACCGGGGGCTTCTCGGGGGGCAGCAGCCTGAGCGCGCCGGCGGCCTCGCCGGGCAGGGCCCGCCAGGGCATGCGGCTGAAGTCGCCGGTGTCGGGCAGCAGCTGGTCGGAGCCCTTGACCAGGTTGCGCGGCCGGCCCTTGGGGGCCAGCGTGAAGGTGAAGGCCCGGTTGCGGCTGTCGTCGCGGCGCTCGGTGGAGTAGCCCACACCCACCTGCCAGCAGTGCAGGTCGCGGAGCAGGCGCACGAAGGCGTTGTCCAGGCCCTGCTCGCCGAGGTCGCGGTCCGGCTCGTCGAACTCGTAGCGGGTGCCCGCGCTGGCCCGCCAGCCGGGACCCAGGGCCATGTCCACGCGCGCGGAGAGGTAGTTCGAGCCGGAGATCTCCCGGCGGCGGTCCTCGGTGATGGTCCGGTGGCTGAGGGTCAGGGACAGGCGCCGGCTCTGCGAGTAGGTGACGCCGGTGGCCGACGCCAGCAGGCCCACGCCGTGGGCGTCGATCTCCAGCCGGTTCCAGATGCGCAGCCGGCCCGAGGGCCTGAAGAAGCTGCGGACCTTCATGGGCAGGAGCATGTCCCCGTTGTTGTAGCGGTTCGCGTCGAGCTGGTCGGCGAAGCCCTCGGCGGCGAAGTCCAGGCCGGCCAGGTCCACGACCCGCAGCGCGCCGTCCTTGTCCCGGCGCTTGACCTGGATCTTCTGGAAG
>CAZONU010000196.1:0-9225 GCA_964581145.1 uncultured Planctomycetia bacterium | reverse complement strand
ACCATCTTCCCGCTCATCTCGGAGACCACCACCACCCGCTTGTTGACCGGGTCGCAGATCAGCAGATTGCCCTTGCCGTCGGGAGCCATGCCGTGAGCCATGCCTCCGAGAAGCCCTTCGTCCTTGCCGGTCTTCTTGAGGTCGCCGAAGAAGAGCGTGGCCGGCGAGCGCTCCGGGAGCTTTACGCGAAAGACCGCCGGGTAGGGGGGAACCTTCTTGCTCGACCAGCTTCTGGAGGGGGCGATGCCGCTGAAGTAGGCGTGCTTGCCGTCAGCCGAGGTCGCCAGGTACTGGCGGTGCTTGAGGGTATGGAAGCTGGCCGCCGGGACCTTGGGCAGGAGCTTGGGCCCCATGAAGTTCGGCGGCGCCTCCGAGCCGGTCACGTCCACCATCCCGATTCGGGCACCGGGATGCAGAGCCAGGAACTTGCCGTCGGGGGTCACGGCTGCCCCGTTGCTCGCCCAGAATGCCGTGTTCCGCCGCTGGGGCAGGTTCAGGTACATCGGCACCGTCCGCCCGCCGACCTTCACGGGCATCCCGCCCAGGGCCTTGATCTGCTTCGCGGTGGCGGTGGCTGGCAGCGGGACCAGCGTCCGCTGGAAACTGCCGTCGCGGTTGAGGGCCACCAGGCGCTGGGCGCTCCAGTTGGGCACGCCCGCGCCGGCGCCGACCACGGCGTAGAGCGTGCCGTCCGGGGCCGTGGCCATGGCCCGGACTCCGCCGATGGACATCGGGTCGGCGATGAGCACCTTGTCGTACCGGGCGCCCAACCCCAGCGCCACCCGGACCTTGAAGGGTCCGCCCTTGGCGGGCTTGTCCCAGTCGGCCTTGCCGTCCCACTCGATGCTTTGCGCGAGCCCGGGCTTGAGCGGCTCCGGCGGGTTCTTGCCAAGCACCCCGGCGACCAGGTGGCGGACCACCTTGCCCCCCGCGTCCTCGATGAAGACGGCGACATCGGTGTTCCTGTCCACTGCGAACTCGATCTTCACCTTGTCGCCGGCCTTCTGGGCTTCGGGCTTTCTGGTGAACTTCGGCGCGGCCGGCTCGGCGGCCAGGGCAGTTCCCAGCACCAGCCCGCAACAGCATGAGAGCAACATTAACGAACGCATCGCGATTCCTCCAATCCCATTGGCTGCCATCGGCTACTTGCCCCCGGTCTTGGCCGCGACTTCCGCGGCGGTGGCGTAGAGCTTTTCTGCCATCCCCGCGGAGCCGGCGCCCTCGTACCAGACGTTGATCGACTGCCCGCCCAGGGCCGCCCCGCCCGCGCCGCCGCAGGCGCCCAGGCCTCGGATGTGCCAGGTGCGCTGGTCGAGCACTTCCTGGCACTTCTTGGCCAACTGGGGGGGGAGTTTCTTGGCCAGGAGCGCTTTCTCGATGATGACCCGCGCCTCGCACTCCTGGATGCCCTGGCGCACCTGCTCGGAGCGCTCGGTGCGCACGGAGCCGGACGGGCCCGGAGCGAACATCGCCTCGGTGCCCCGGTCCAGGTTGAGCTGGTCCCAGCAGCTTTCCGGGTAGCGGGCGCCGATGGTCATGGAGTGCTTGATGCCCGGCCGGAGGCTCTTGCGGCCCAGGACCGGCCAGAAGTCCGCGCCGATGCGCCCCAGCCCCGCGGTGTTGTGAATCAGCGCGGCTTCCTCACTGACGCGCCAGAGGCTCAGGGGCGCCGTCGGTCCCCGGGAGCGGCCGTAGTAGCCGGTCGTGGACCGCCAGCCGTAGAAACGCTTGCCGCTGTCCGGCGGCGGGCACATGTTCATGTAGTACTGGGTGTTGTAGCCGATGGGAATCAGCCCGTACATGCTGCCCCCGCGGCAGTCGGCGTGCGGGTTGGCCACCCACTTGGCCTTGGGCATGAGCGTCTTGAGGGCAGCGATGGCTTCCTTCTTGACCCGGGCCAGCTCGGAGTTTATGCCCAGCATGGTCGCCCCAGTCAGGCCGCGCTTGGCCATCCTGGCCGTGATTTCCTTGTAGACCGGCGCCCAGAACTTCCTGAACTTCTCTGGGGTGCTGAACTTGGGGCCTTCCAGGTCTTCGAACTTACCGGTCTTGGGATCCCAGAGCGTTACCTTGAGCCCGCCCCCTGGGATGTCCGGGCCTCTCGCCATTCCGAACTGGCCGGCGTACTTCTCCCAGGCGTAGAGGCAGACCACGTCCACTCGCTGGTACTTCTGGGCCAGGTCGAGGTAGCGGTCGGAAATGGTGAAGTCGTACTTGTAGCCATCACCATTCTTGATCCAGCGGATCATGCCCTGCTCGTTGCCGAAGTTCGTCCGGGCGATGATGGGCACCACCACGTAGTTGTTGCCCAACTCGCCCATCAGCTTGAAGGACTCCTCCATCAGCTTCCAGTGCTTCTCGCTCCAGGCCGGGACCTTATAATGCATGGCGAGGGTGTCCGGCGACTGGATCAGGCCCATGTGCGTGACGAAGCCCTTGGGGTCGGGAAGCTTCCAGCCGATGACGCGGAGCTTGACGGGCACCTCCACGGGGGCCAGGCCGCCTGCCGAGACGGTGACCTTGCCGGAGTAGTCGCCGGGGGCCGCGTCGGCGGGGACCTTGACCTTGATGATGATGGCCTGGCACGCTCCCGCGCCGGGGAACGCCTTGACCTCCGCCGGCGGCTTGTCGGAAAGAGAATCCCAGAAGCCGCCCCAGGGCACGCGGTAACGCAGGGCCATCCTGTCGTCGCGCCCCGTGTAGTAGAGCTTCACCGCCGCGGCGGGGATGACCGCCTTGCCATCTTTGTGCTTGAGTTCGCTCACCCGGGCCTTGATGCCCCGGAGCGATTTGGCCGCAGAGACCATCACCTTGCCGTTGAACGACCCGTTGAGGCATCCAGTGATGCGTACCGGCTCGGCCTTCTCCTGCGGGTCGCCGTAATCGGCCGGGCTCGGCCGGTGCATCTCGTTCGGAACCCAGACCTGGATTCCCGCGGGCCGGGCCGTGTTTGGCGCTATCCCCCCCCCGGCGCGCAGCTCGATGTCCACCAGGCCACAGGTGCTCCACACCGACTCGTGGTTCATGCCTTCCCGCCTGAGCCCGGTACCGAAGTACGGGGCGCGGTGGAACTCCACGGCCAGTACATTGATGCCCTTGCGCAACAGCTTGGGGTCTATCGAGATGTCCTTTAACCCGCGAATGCGCTTCTCGAGCTGCCCCTTGTAGGCCCTGGGCTGGCCGAACTCGGCCAGGATGCATTTCGAGCGACGCACCCTCTTGGGATGAACGAAGGCCTCCGGCGGGTAGTCTTTGGCCAGAGTCTCGGGACCGATCTTGCTTTTCTCCGGCAGGTGGCCGCGCGCGACCTCGCGGCCGTTCACGTAGACGACGGCCCCGCCGCGGTATTCCAGCCAGAGGCCGAGCTTACCGACCCCGGCGGGGTCCTGCACCGTGAACTTGCCGCGCAGGCACAGCAGGCTCAGAGTAGGGCCGGGTGCCCCCCACGCCGGGGCGAAGCCGTAGTCGTACTCCCTGCGCCGCTTGCGGCTCAGGCCCCACCGGCTCCAGGAGCCATCTGAGAAGCCCGGCTGCATCCAGCCCGCGGGCGGTGCGGCGGTGTGCGCGGCGAAGTAGCCCCCGCGGCCGCGGTCCTCCTTGAATCCACTGCCCGCGCGGACCACGGGCGTACGCCAGGTGGCGAAGGCACGCCAGGGGCTGCCCTCGTCCAGTATCACTTGGCCGACGACCGCGGGAGAAGTGCCGGCCTGGCTGGACTGTCCGAGTGTCGCAGCGGTCAGGCACAGGACGGTGATTGAAAGCCATGAACGCATGATCGAAATCCTCCGTTATTTGCCCGCTGGGGGGCAGGTGCTCCCGCGGATGAACAGGCGGTTGGGGACGATTATCGTCCGGCCCTCGCTGGCGCTGCCGGCCTCCAGCGCGGCGCGCAGGCCGGCGCGGCCCATCTT
The DNA here is from genome assembly GCA_964581145.1 of uncultured Planctomycetia bacterium. Classification (GTDB taxonomy): domain Bacteria; phylum Planctomycetota; class SZUA-567; order JAKLDR01; family JAKLDR01; genus CAZONU01. Next base: position 5,314 of record CAZONU010000196.1, on the reverse strand, counting down.
GCGGGGGTAGGTCCGGGAGGAGGTCAGCCAGTCGCAGGTCCCGCGCCGGAAGGCGCTGTCTCCCTGGCCGGCCACCGCGAAGTCCCTGCCGACGCTGAGGCCGCGCTCGCGCAGCACCTCGATGGCCGGCACCGCCCGGCTGTCGTCAAAGCCGAGCAGCGCCGTGGGCGGGTCGGCCAGGGCCAGCAGCTCCTCGACGGCCCGCTCGGCGAAGCGCCGCATGGCAACCTCGAACTCCGCTTCATAGTATTCCACGCCGGTCTCTTGGGGGATCATCACCAGTTCTTCGTCGAAAGGTATCCCCCGGTCGGCCAGTCCCGCGCGGTAGCCGCCGAACTTCCAGGGGTTGGCCGCGTCGCGATTGAAGCAGTCCAGGAAACCGATGCGCCGATGGCCCAGGGCGACCAGGTGCCGGGCCGCCGCCCGGGCCGCCTCGAAGGAGCCGTCCACCACCCCGATGATGGGCATGTCCCGGACGATGTGGTCGAGCAGTACCACCGGACCGGTGCGCGGCTTGAGCAGTTGGGCCAGGAGGTCGGGCGCGTCCTCGGACACGGTGATGAAGCCGCCGAAGCCGCGCATGTAGCGGGAGTCCCAGATGCGCGCGTTCTCGTCCTCGCGGTCGAAGGAGAGCACCGTGCACTGGGCGCGCATCCGCGCGGCGTAGGCCAGCAGGGCCTTCATCATCTCGCCCTTGTAGTGCCAGCCGGGCTCCTCCTCGAAGTGCCGGGCGGTGACCACCGCGATGCGGGTGACCCCCCGGCGGCCGTTCCGGCCGGGCCGTTGGGCCACGAAGGTCCCCGCTCCCTGGCGGCGTTCAAGGAGGCCCTCGGACTCGAGTTCGGCCAGCGCGCCGCGCACGGTCTTGCGGCCCACCCCCAGTTCGGCGGCCAGCTCGCGCTCGCCCATCAGGCGCTGGCCCCACAGCGCCTCCAAGCGGATCATCTCCTCGATCCGCCGGCGGGCCTGGATGCGCTTCTGGGGCTTGACCAGATTGCGGGGCACGGCGTCTCCAAACGCCTCCCAAGAGGGGGGACCAATCGGGAACCATTCGGAAGTACACCGCCCCTTGGCGGTTGTTGGCCGAAAACGTTTGCGAAGTCAGCGGGCGGCGGCAGCTCAGCGGACGGTGTTCGTTAACAGGTTGTTATACAATGGCTTAGACGCGTTTCGCTAGGCCGGCGGCGGGCAGGTGCTTCTCCTGATGTAGAGCCGGTTGGGGATGATGATGGTCCGGCCCTCGCCGCGGCTGCGCGGGCCCAGTGCGGCGCGGACCGCCTCCTGGCCCATCTTGCGGGGGTAGATGCGGCAGCTGGTCAGCCGGTCGCTTAGGCCCCGGCGGAAGGCGCTGTCCCCGAAGCCGGCCAGGCAGAAGTCCCCGCCGACGCGGCGGCCGCGGCGCTCCAGCCCCTGGGCCGCGGCCAGCGCGCGGTTGTCGTCGAAGGTCACGATGGCGGTGGGCGGGTCGGGCAGCGCCAGGAAGCGGTCCACCGCGGCCGCGGAGAACTCCTCCCAGCTGCCCGGCGCCGAGGGGCAGGCCACCAGCTCGTCGTCGGGCCCCGCGCCCTTCTCGGCGAGGGCCGCGGCGAAGCCGGCGAACTTCTCGGGGTTGACCGCCGCGCGGTTGTAGGTGTCGATGAAGGCGACTCGCCGGTGGCCCAGGGCCAGGACGTGCTTGGTCACCGCGCGCATGCCCTCGAAGCTGCCGTCGACGATGCCGGTGATGGGCAGGTCGCGGATGTAGTGGTCGACCAGCACCACCGGCCCGCGCTTGAGCCTGAGCAGGTGGGTGATCAGGTCGCGGGCGTCCTGGGACACCGAAATGAAAGCGTCGAAGGCGCGCATCTCGCGGGCCTTCCAGACGCGCGCGGCCTCCTCGGGGCGGTCCAGGGACAGCACCGTGCAGTCGGCGCGCAGCCGGGGGGCGTGGCCCAGCATTCCGCGGATCATCTCGCCGTGGTAGTCCCAGCCGGGGAGCTCCTCCGCGTGCCGGGCGGCGATGATCGCCAGGCGCGCGGCGGCCTTGCGCCTCGCGCCGGCCGGGCCCTCGGCCACGAAGGTGCCGCTGCCCTGGCGGCGCTCGATGAGCCCGTCGGCCTCCAGCTCGGCCAGGGCCCCCTGCAGGGTCCAGCGGGAGACGCCCAACTGGGCGGCCAGCTCCCGCTCGCTCATCAGCCGCTGGCCCCAGAGGCCGCCTTCCCGGATCAGCTCCTCGATGCGCCGGCGGGACTCCATGCGCTTGTAGGGCTTGACGAAGTTGCGGGGCACGGACGCCCTCCGGGGGCCGGGTCAGGGGCCGGTCCATTTCCAGACCACTTCCCCTTTGTGTACACCGCCGGGCGGCAAATGTCGGCGGCGCCTCTCGCCGGCCGGGATGGGGGGCCTAACATACTTGACAGTCTTTCCGGGGACAGCTATAAACCATGGGCCTGCCGAGTCCCCAGGGGCTTTTCGATAGAGAGTCAGGATGGCTGAAGAAGCTGAGACCCTGAGCGCAACCCCCGAACCCCAGGACGCCGCAGCCGAGCAGCCCCGCGCGGGGGGGGGGATCACGCTTCCCGCGCTGGTGGTCAGCTTCGCCCTGCTGCTGATGCTGGCGCTGGCCCTGCCCCGCTGGAGCCTGGCCAAGAACTATCCGCTGGGCATGGGCGGCTACCTGCCGCTCGAGGCCTTCTTCCTGGTCATGGCCGTGCTGGTCTTCAACCGCTTCCGGGGCGTGTTCGCCCTGGTGGCGGGTTTCCTGGTGGTCAGTCTCTTCGCGCCCGCGTGGCACGCGGCGGTCTACGCCCGCAGCGAGGGGATGGTCAAGGTGCTGCCTCCCGTGGCCCACTGGCTGCGCCTGGCCTTCGCCGGGCCCATCGAGTCGGCCCTGAAGTCCGAGGGCCGCCCCGCCCTGCTGATGGCCGGGGGGTGCCTGCTGGCCTTCGCGGTCGGCGCGGTGCCCGCCTACCTGGCTTCGGTGGCGCTGCCCTTCCTGCGCCGGCGGCTGGGCTGGCGCGAGGTGGCGGTGATCTTCGTGGTGCTCTCCATCGGCGTCTACAGCTGCAAGTCGGTCCAGTGGATAGTGGGCATCATCTGCGTCCCCTACAAGGACGATTCCCCCGCGCGCAACTTCAAGGGCCGCTTCGTGCGCCCGGTGCCGCCCGGGCAGGACACCGAGTTCCGGCTCGACGAGGACAAGGTGCGGGTCTACGAGCACAACCCCGCGGGGATCCCCAGCTGGCTGGTGCCCTACGACCCGCACAAGTTCGACGCCGCCACCCCCGAGGGCGCGGCCAGGCGGAAGGTCGAGGAGGACGCGCTCAGGGACTACAACCGGGGCTGGCTCAAGCGCGCCCCGCAGCCGCCCAAGACCCACGTTCCCGACGTGGCGAACTTCACGGACAAGAACACCGGCGAAGTGGACTACCAAGCCTACCGCCAGCACGAAAAGCAGTACCACCAGGAGTACCAGCAGTATCACCAGGAGCGCGCCAAGCACCGCGGCAAGGAGTGGGGGAAGTTCTGGGAGCGCTGGAAGGGCCCGCTGAGGTGGTGGGTCCCGCTGCTCCTGCTGGTCATGCTGGTCCAGGTCTTCCTGGCGGCCCTGCTCCGGCGCCAGTGGTGCGACCACGAGAAGCTGATGTTCCCCCACGCCGAGGTGATCCGCTCGCTGGTGGCGGGCGAGCAGCTGGGCGGCCGCGCCCGCCGGATTCTCAGCAGCCGCGCGCTGTGGATCGGCCTGGGCATATCCATGGTGCTGTTCACCTTCCAGGGCCTCAACGCCTACTTCCCGGCGGTGCCCGCGCCCGACCTCCACGCGATCAGCCTCAAGACTTTCCTCACCGAGCGGCCCTGGAAGGCCATGAACCAGTCGCTCAACATTCAGCCCTACATCCTGGGCATCTCTTACTTGTTAACCTGCGAGGTCTCGATGAGCATCTGGTTCTTCGCCATCGTGAACCAGGCGCTGCGGGTGGCGGCCAGCGCCTGGGGCCTGCCGCGCACCGAGGCCTGGGCGCTGCACGGGGAGTGGCCCAACTCCGACGCGCTCTACACCGGGGCCATGTTCGTATTCGTCCTCTGGCTGCTGTGGGGCGGTCGGCGGCACATCTGGTACGTCCTGCGCCGCGGGCTGGGGCTGATCCCGCCGGACAAGCTCGAGAGGCGCGAGCCGATGAGCTACCCGGTGGCCTTCTGGGGCTTCTGGCTCTCGCTGGCGGGGATCCTCCTGTGGTGCGTGCTGGTCGGGCTCCAGCTGTGGATCATGGCGGTGATCTTCGGCATCTACCTGATCCTGGTCGTGCTGGTCTGCCGGGTGGTCTCCGAGGCCGGGGTGATGACCGCCGCGCTGGGGGTCTGGCCCTTCTACCCGCACTTCGTCTTCTGCCACCTGTTCGGCTTCGGTCACAGCGGGACCTTCGGCAAGATGATCGCCTACAAGGACTCCTGGCTGACCCCCGGCGGGGCCGGCGAGGCCAAGCTGGTGCCGGCCACGGTGCGCAACTACGGGGTGTTCTCCTTCATCTGGCCGAGCATGCTCTTCAGCCTGCAGCTGACCCCCTTCGTGCTGGCCGGCTTCAAGCTCACCGAGACCGAGCCGCGCCGCAAGCGGCTCTTGACCGCGCTGATGCTGGTCGGCCTGCTGGCCGCCACCTTCATCTTCCTGCACGGGGTCTTGAACGTCGCCTTCGAGCGGGGCGCCAACGACATCAAGCACACCGGCTCCCACGGCTTCCATCACTACAGCTGGGTCTTCAACAACTGGCTGCTGCGCGACATAGTGTCCCGCGAGCGGATGTGGACGCCGGACGGCTTCCGCCTCTCGATGATGGGCATCGGGGGGGGGGGCATGTTCCTGCTGCTGGTGCTGCGCAGCAGCTTCTACTGGTGGCCGCTGCATCCCATCGGCCTGGCGGCGGTGGGCGCCGAGAGCGGGCTGTGGTTCTGCTTCCTGCTGGGCTGGATCTTCAAGCGCGCGGCGCTGTCCTACGGGGGCGGCGAGTTCAGCCAGAAGCTGAACCCCTTCTTCTACGGGCTGATCATCGGCCAGCTGGTGATGGCCGCCTTCTGGGCGATAGTGGGGCTGTGCGGCTCCGGCGTGGAGCAGACCAACATCCTGCCCGCGATAGGCTACTAGGAAGACCGGGAGGGGCCGGTGTACGACAAAAGCAACGGCAACCCGCTCAGGCCGCTGGCCGGCATGGTCCTGGCGGTGCTGCTGCTCGCCGTGCTGGTGGTGCCCTTCGTCCTCAACGCCGCCGGGCGCTGGGCCCACAAGCCGCCGGCCAGCGTGACCAAGAGCCAAGGCATGCGCAGGACGAACCGGCGCGGG
>CAZONU010000195.1:0-9239 GCA_964581145.1 uncultured Planctomycetia bacterium | reverse complement strand
GCCAAGAAGATTAAGCACTGCTTGGTGCGCTTTTTGGCTTTGTGGGAAGTAGAGGACGCGTATCGAAAGGAGCAGAGCATGGAACGCAAACCACTGTCGGAACAAGATTTACAACTGCTGGAAGAGGCCGCCATGCTGCGCGCCCAGGGCAAGACCTGGGCCCAGATGGCGACCGAGCTGGACACCGACGGGGAAAAGCTGCGCAAGCTGGTCCGCAGGAGCGGGCGGGTCTACTGGGAGCTCTTCGAGGAGGCCCAGTACAGGGCGTCCATGGAGGCCGCCGCCAAGGCCCGGGCCACGTTGACCAAGCTGCTCGCCAGCGAGGACGAGCGCGTGGCCCTGCGCGCGGCGCAAACCCTCATGGCCGACGACCGCGGCCGCAAGAAGAACGCCGTCCTGGCCGAGAAAAACGAGATCGTTGCCGGGAAGCAGCAGAAGTCCCGGCACCGCGCCGCGGCCTTCGCCCAGATCGACGAGGCCGCCCGGACGCTCGGCGCCTGCCGCGCAGCAACAGGCTTCGCGCTTGACGACGAGGAGATGGAACCCTCCCTCTGGCAGGAGTCCTATGGCGGCAACGGGGGGGACGGGCGAAGCCCGGTCGCGTCCCCGACGGACCTTTAGGTCCTCGGGGAGGCGAGGTCATGAGCCAGAACCACGCCAGGAGGGCGGAACCTCGACGGTTCGCCACGGAGGGCGAAAGACATCGTTTGGTGGTCTGGCGCACAACGGAGAAAGGCTCGAAGCCGTGGACAAGCTGGAAGGCGCTTGGCGTGCGCAAACTTTTTTTCAGACGGCGTAAGCCACTGGGGGAGAAGGACTCAGGTGCGTCCAAAGCTATGGGGTTTCGGGTCTGGGGTTTAGGGTTTGGAGTTCGGAGGTTGATTTGGCGGCCGGCGGCGCCCTCCCTTACTTTTTTCCGGGCGCCCTAAACCGCTGGCGTTCAAGGACTCAGGTGCGTCCAAAGCTATGGGGTTCGGGGTTCAGGGTTCGGGGTTTCGGGTCTGGGGGTCAGGAGCTTGGAGGGCTGAAAACCAGGGCCCAAAGGAGGTGCCAGTAGACCAATCTGCGGCATCTGCGAAATCTGCGGATAGTAGCCCTCTGCGCTCTCTGCGGTGAAACCCCGTCGCCGGGGCCTACTCGTAGGCGGTGCCCTTGAGGCGCTCGACGTACTGCCCGGCGGCGAAGGCCGCGGTGGCCCCCTCGCCGCAGGCGGTGACTATCTGGCGGAGGAGTTTTTTGCGCACGTCCCCGCAGGCGTAGATGCCGGGCACGCCCGTGGCCATGTCCTCGCCGGTCAGCACGTAGCCGCGCGCGTCGCGCTCTACGGAAGGAGGCAGGTAGCCCGAAACCGGGTCGTGGCCCACGAACAGGAAGACGCCCTCGCAGGAGAGTTCTTCGCGCGAGCCCGTGGCCACGTCCTCGACGACGACCCCGGTGACCGTCTCGCCGCCGAGGATCTCGACCACCCGGCTCCCCAAGCGGCAGGTGATCTTGTCCTCGTGCTCGGCCAGGTGCTGGCGGTTGGCGGCCCCGGCGCGCAGGCGCTCCCGGCGGTGGATCAGGGTGATGCCCGCGGCGAAGCGGGTCAGAAACGCGGCCTCCTTGACCGCGGTGTCCCCCCCGCCGACCACCACCACGCGCTTGTCCCGGTAAAAGGCCCCGTCGCAGGTCGCGCAGCAGCTGACCCCCCGGCCCCAGAAGCGCTCCTCGCCGGGGACCCCCAGCTTGCGGGGCACCGCGCCGCTGGCGGCGATGACCGCCAGGCAGGCCGCCTCCCCCGAGGGGGTGCGCACGGTCCTGGGCGCCGAGTCGGCCGGCGCGTCAATGGCGGTGATCTCTTCGCTGCGCAGCTCGCAGCCGAAGCGCAGGGCCTGCCGGCGCATGCGCTCGGCGAGCTCGAAGCCGCTCAGCGGCTCGGCCAGGCCCGGGTAGTTCTCGACGACGTCGGTGACCGCGGCCTGACCGCCGGGCGCGGCGCGCTCATAGATCGCGGTCTTGAGCCCGGCGCGCGCGGCGTAGATGCCCGCGGCCAGCCCCGCCGGCCCGGCGCCGACCACGGCGACGTCCAGGTCTGCGGAGAGCGTCATGCCGGGCTCCCCGACTAGGCCCCGGCGCCCAGCACCCGCTTGAGGACCGCGTCGTGGGTCTGGGGGTGCTCCCAGAGCTTGAGCAGGCGGACCACCAGCTCCGCCCGGGGGCCGTCGCGGCGGAACTGGTACTTCTTGAAGAGCCCGCCGCTGGTGCGCAGCATCTCCAGCTGGAGGAAGCGGTCGATGACTTTCTGGACGACCCGCTTGGGGTCGCCGATGAACTTGGCGACGTCCCCCGTCGAGCAGCCCTCCCGGGCCTCGCGGACCATGTACATCAGCACGGTCATGTGGGTGAAGTCGGGCAGGGCGCTCTTGATGAAGGCCTTCAGGTTCTTGCCGAGCTCGAGCTCTTTACTGCCGCCGAAGGCGGCCATGTCCTCGGCCAGGCTTGGCATGCTAGCTGCCGCCCTCTTCCTTCTGCAGGCACTTGGTGCAGAGCACCCGCCACTTCCCGGCCACCTTGCGGACCCCGAAGCTCTTGCGGTCGCGGGAGGAGTAGCCGCAGACCTCGCAGCGGCTGGCGCTCTCGCAGTGCTTGCAGATGGTCTCGATGGTCCCGTCCGGCCTGCGCACGGTGCGGACCTCCAGGGTGGTCGGGTAGCGCCTTCCGCAGCGCGAGCACTGGTGCATGGCTGTGCCCCTCCGGCGGGCTCCGTGCCTGGCGCTCAATGATACGGGCCGGGGGGCCGAAGTCAACTCTGGCCGGGGCCACTTGCGCGCCGCGGCGCCCAGGGGGTAGAATGGCCCCATGGCCCGCGGCACCGAGATCTCCGCCGTCTTCAAGGCGATATCCTCCGGCGAGATCCCGGCGGTCTGCGCGGTGACCGGCGAGGACCCCGGGCTGCGGGAGGAGGTCGTCTCCCGCATCCGCCGGGCCTTCCTCGGCGAGGGGCCCGCCGGCGAGGGCCAGGTGGTTTTCGGACCCCCTGACCCGGCCCGGCCCTCGAGCGCCCCGCGGCTGGCCGAGGTCATGGACGAGGTCCGCACCGCCTCGCTCTTCGCGCCGAAGAAGCTGGTGCTGGTCCGCGGGGCCGACGCGCTGCTGGCCGGCGGCGGCAGCGGGGAGGAGAAGAAGGCCTCCGCCGCCGCGGCCGGGGCGGCGCTGCTTGACTACCTGAAATCCCCGGTGCCCGGCACGGTCCTGGTCCTGGAGGCCGAGAAGCTCGACGGGCGCACCGCGCTGGGCAAGGCCCTGGCCCGGGCCGGGGGGCTGCTGGCCCTGCCCCGGCTCTACTTCACGCGCTACGGCGAGTCCGAGCCCTCCATGGCGGCCCCGGCGGGCGCGTACCTCGCGCAGCTGGCCCGCGACCGGGGGCTGAAGCTCTCCGGGGACGCCGGCCGGCGCCTGCTGGAGCTGGCCGACGGCGAGGTCGGGGGCCTGGGCGCGGAGCTCGACAAGCTGGCCGGCTACCTGGGGGAGGAGAAGCGCGCGGTGAGCGTCGAGGACGTCGAGGCGCTGGCCACCGGGACGACCGGCGACGCCCGCGCGCTGGCTCTGGACGCCCTGCGCGGCCGCACCGCCGAGGCCCTGCGCGCGGCGGAGAGGGTCTTCGAGCGGGGCCTGGAGGTCTTCGGGCGCGCCGTCTGGGACGAGCCGGCCATCGCCCTGGCGGCCGTGAACGCCCTCGGCCGGGAGCTGCGCACCGTGGAGCGCGCGGTGCTGGGCGGCGGGAGGTGCCCGCTCTCCAAGCGGGGCAAGGCCCTGCCGCCGCAAGTGGCCCGGCCCATCGAGGAGGCCGCCCGCCGCCTGCGGGGCCCGGCCCTGGAGCGCGCCTACCGACTCGTCCTGGAGGCGGACCTGGCCCTCAAGAGCAGCTCCGGCCGGCGGCCCCAGGCGATCCTCGAGGAGCTGGTGGTTTCCCTGGGCGGGTCGGCGGTGCCCTCCGGGCGAAGCTGACTGTCAAGCACTGCGGAGGGACCCGATGCGCGCCTGGCTGAGCCTGACCGCCGCCGCCTGCCTGCTGGCCGCCTGCCCCGGGAGGGCTCGCGCCGGCGAGGGCCGGACCGTCAAGGTCGCCCTGAGCGAGTTCAACTGGAAGAAGTACATCGGCTTCTCCGAGTGGCACGGCGTTTACAGCAACGACCAGAAGTGCGGCTACAAGCACACCGAGATAACGTTGATGAAACGCGGCGGCAAGGAGGTCGTGCGCCTCAGGACCGAGGCGCACATGAAGGTCAAGGCCATGGGCAAGGTGGCCGAGATGGAGGTTTTGGACGTCCGCGAGTACTCCGCCGCCGACGGCCGCCTGGTGAGGATCGACGTGACCGCGGGCACCGGGCTCGTCAAGATGCGGGTCACCGCCCGCCCGGAGGGCGGCAAGCTGGCCTGCGCAACGCTGCTGGGCGGGATGAGCACGGAGGAGCAGCTGCCCCTGCCCGGCGAGGACCTGCTCTCGGCCCTGGCCACCCACGCGCTGATCGACCGGGCCGACGCCGCGGTCGGCGACCGCATCGAGAGCGAGGTCTTCGAGGCCGCCTCCAAGTCCGCCTTCCGCACGGTGACCATTATACGCAAAAAGAGCGCCACGGTCCTGGGCGGCGTGCCCGCGACGGTCTTCGACCTCGAAATCCAGCGCTTCGCCCTGCCCAGGGGCGGCGGAACCGTCCCCCGGGACGCCGCTCCCAACGCGATAGAAACCGTCACCATCGACTCGACCGGCCGGGCGCTGAAGGGCAGCGCCATGGGCCGGTTCTCCTTCCGGCTGGAGAGCGAGGCCGACGCCAAGAAGATGGACAAGGTCAGCGACATCATGCTGACCACCGCGGTGCCGCTGGGGCGGCCCATCCCCGGCGCGCGGAGCTCGCGGAAGGCGGTGCTCAAGCTGACCGGCATGCCCCCGGGCGCGATAGTCAACGACTCCCGCCAGAGCTTCGTCGAGCGGGGCGAGGGCCACCTGCTGACGCTGGTCGCCCTCGGCAAGAGCGAGCTGCACCCGGTCCTCGCCGGGCTGCTGTTCGTCGCCGCGCTCCTGGGCCTGGTGATACTGGCGGCCGGCGGCCTGCTGCTCCTGGGCGCCCGGAGCGCGGCGGACGCCGCGCGCAGCCGGCGCATGGGGATCGCGGCGGCGGCCGGCGGCGGGGTGCTGATGCTGGCCGCGGGAGCAGTGCTCTTCTCCGGCTGGACGGGCGGCGGCGGCGAGCGCGTGGAGCTCACCGCCGGCGAGCGCGCCGGGTACCTGGCGGCCACCGCCTTCCTGCAGTCCGGCGACCCGCGCATCAGGAAGCTGGCCGCCGAGACCGTGGGGGACGAAACCGACCCCTACAGGGCGGCCTGCCGGCTGAACGACTGGGTCTATCGCCACATCAGGAAGGAGTTCACCCCGGCGATGAGCAACGCGCTGGACACGCTGAAGAGCCGCCGGGGCGACTGCGGCGAGCACGCCGCGCTCTTCGTGGCCCTCTGCCGGGCGGCGGGGGTCCCCGCGCGGGAGGTCGCCGGGCTGGCCTACACCGACGCGGGCGGCGGCATCCTCGGGGGGCACGCCTGGGCCGAGGTCCACGTCGACGGCCGCTGGATGGCCATGGACCCCACCTTCGGCCAGAAGAGCGCCGACGCCCTGCACATCAAGGTCGCCGAGGGGGGCATGAGCGACATGGGCGGCATGCTCCGCCTGGCCGAGCTGATGAGCAAGCTCAAGGTCGAAGTAATCAGCGTCGAGTAGCGCGAAAGCGGCGCGGTTTTCCGGGTCACGCCCCCGAACTTGGGGCGTCCCTATCGGCGAGCGAAGGAGGGCGCGGCGATGCGGGGAAGCGTTTACGTCCTGGCGGCACTCCTCCTGCTGGCGCCCGCCGGGCTCCGGGCCCGCGCGGGCGAGGAGCCGGCGAAGAGCCCCCTCAAGAAAGAGGTCAACCTCGAGTTCACCGAGCAGCCGCTGGGCGGGGCCTGCCGGTACGTCACCGGGCTGGGGGTCAGGACGGCCTGCGACAAGGGGCTGGAGAAGATACCGGTCACCATGCGCCTGCTGAAGGCGCCGCTGGCCTCGGTCCTGCGCCACCTGGCCCGGCAGGCGGGGGCCAGGGCCTACCTGGGCACCGACGGACGGGTGCGGATCAGCCGCCTGGAGTTCAAGGCCCCGGAGGTCCCCTGCCTGGACGCGCCCCCCAGGCTCAGGAAGCTGACCGCCGCGGACCGCAGGCTCCTGGCCGCCAGCATCCGGAAGCTCACGGCCTCGGAGGAGCTGCCCGAGCGCCTGGCCGCCAGCGAGGCCATCTGGCAGAAGGTGGGTCCCGCGGCGCTTCCCGAGGTCCGCAAGCTCCTCAAGCACAGGGACCGGGACGTGGCCGACCGCGCCGGGCGGATCATCGACAGGCTGACCAAGAGCGGGTTCCGGTGCTTCGCCGAGCGCAAGCTCAAGAAGCACGTCAACTTCGAGTTCGTCAAGGCGCCCTTCAACCAGGTGGTTGCCTTCCTGCAAGGGGTGAGCGACATCAACATGGTCCTGGACCCGGCCTGCAAGACGGGGTCGGTCAAGCCGGTCACCCTGAAGATGACCCAGACGGAACTGGGCGAGGCGCTCTACTGGATACTCAGGCTGGGCGGCTGCGAGCACCGCTTCGCCGACCACGCCATCTACATCAGACCTCTGGCGAAGGGCGCTGTTCCCCCGCCCCCGCCCAAGACGGCCGCGACCGGGACCAAGGGTGTGAAGGCCCGGCTGGCCAAGACGGTCAGCCTGGAGTTCACCACGATGCCGGCCGGCGAGTGCATCAATTACATCCGGGGGCTGACCACCGTCAACGTGGTCACTGACCCCGGCTGCGAGAAGCAGGGATTGCTGAAGAAGCCGATTTCCCTGAAGCTGGAGAAGAAGCCCCTGGGGACGGCACTGGCGAAGGTACTCGACCTCGGCGGCATGAAGATGCAGTCCGTGGGCGGCGCCGTCTACATCACCCCCAAGAAGCCTCCGGCGGAGAAGAAGCCGGCGAAATAGCCGGCGATGCCCCCGGATTATGAGGCGTATCCGCCTGAAAACCGGAAGGATCGCAACCCCCTAAGGTCCCGAAACTCATCCGCACGCATTAAGAGGCCCTCCTGCAGTAGGACTTCAATAATCCGCCCAGGCGCTTGCGGCACTGGACCGGTCCGCGGGTGGGCCGGGGCTCCCACGAGCATCAATTATCCGTACTGGTGCCCGGGGCACGCAAATGTCAGGACTGGAGGTTGTTAGGGCACGTCGCGCCGTGCCGTGTACGCGAAACTGTACGTGGCTCACACCCTTGCTCGTAGCGTGGCCTGCGTCAACTCTTGTGTCATGCGTTGACTTGCAGAGATCTAGGGGCATTCCGAGGCGTCGGCAGACGAATCTTCCGATGGCGAGGCCACAATCCCAATGAATCCCCGGAACAGCTTCCGCAGGACTTCCCCCGTCGCCGCATCCACCATCAGCACCAGCTCCTGACCTTGAGCCAGGGCCTGCACGTGCGCTTCAATCACCGCGCCGACAATCGTGCTGGGGACGCTCTTGAACCCGCACAGGTCCACGCAGACCTTCGGCCGGCCCATATTGAGCAGCTTCCGACAAGCTTCTCGGAACGGCCTCACGTCATCGACTTCCAGAGTGTCGGTCACCAGCCTGAGGACGGCTGTGTCCTTTTCACCCGCCACAGAAACTTGAAAGCGCTCGTCGCTCAAAGGGATTCCTCCGTCAGGTTACAAGCATCTTGATGGTCCCGCCGGAGATCATCTGAATAGTCCCGGCCGTCTTTTCGTCGGTCTGGACAATCAACCGCTGCCCGGCCTCCAGCGCCTCGGCGTTCAACTTGACCAGTTCGCCAATAATCCGGCTGGCGATGCCGCGTACAGCCCTGATGTCCAAGAACAGTCTTCCTTGTCCCGTATCCAGCAATTGCCGGCAAGCAGCCTCGAACGCCGGACGCTCCGGAGAGTAGAGGTTATGGCAGCGAGCTTTCAGCGTGGCGAAACCGTGGGCTTCCTCCACGGAAACTTGAAACTGCGCGTCCTGGGATTCGGCCTTGCCTTCGACGGCCACCATGACTTGGCTGTCACCCGCCGGCGCACGTCTCTTCATCGGTTTGGGTTCGGGAGGGATATCCTCGGCAACGGGTTGGCCCATACCCTCTGCGGCAGCGGTCTGCTTGTCCACGGCTTCCTGTATGGCTCGGGCTTTCTCCGCACTCAGGAAACCCTTGGCAACCAGTGTGCCGGCCAAGGAACGCCTGGGTCTGCCCGCCAGCGCCTCCGCGAAAATGAGGCGCGCGCAGCTCACGATTTCATCGAGGGTCACGAACTTGTTGAAAACTGCTATCCTGCCGAAGAGGTCGTCCTCCGGCGTCAGCGTGCACCCTCTTGCAGCCACTGTTGCCTCCTGTCAGATCCGTACCAGATGCTTGTTGGGCTTATCGCCCCGTTTCCTCTCGATCAGCGGGGCCGGGGCGTTTCGCCAGCCTGCGCCGGTATCGACCAGCTACTCCGCCCCGACCCTCGGCCATGAGCATGTCCCTCGCGAGCTCCGCGTTGACCCCCGCCTACTTCGCAGCATCCCTGAGGGCCTGCAAAGCTGTGTTCGTCCCCGCGCCGGTTGGGACCATCTCGAGGATCGTCAAGAGTTGCCAGTATGGCACCTTGACAACGCGACACCCGCTGCGGTTATCAGTTACGGTCACCATCCCATCGCCATGATTCACTTCCCACCCAATGTCTCTCTCGGGCTGTCCCCTCACTTCTCCGGGAACCCCAGGTCCCCTGCGCGAGGGACCGATTCGCCGCAACTGGCGGCGCACATCCTCGGCCCACCCTTCAAACATCGCTTCTTTGCCTGTCTGTCATCGGCGCCCTTCTCTTGACTGCCGTGCCGCATCGTTCCCGGGGCTTTTCCAGTCTGATTGGCCAGGAAGGATTCTGCGCAGCCAGCGCAGCACCTTGGATACCATGCCTATCCGTCTGTAGATCGCCGGCCAAGCCAGCCACCGAAAGTTGCAGTCTACACACCGGTACTTCTGGGGAGCCACCAGTTCGCGCAACTCCCGCATCGGGAAGGACCCTCCCCGGACGACTCCGTCCCTGCTCCCGCATTCCGGACAACGCACTGTGTGTCCTCTCAGGTGCTAATCTCACTAGGGTCTTGTTCCGAGCAGTTGTAGCCCTCATGAAATGTTTGCCTTGTTTTTTCGGGTAATGCGCGGAGTAAT
>CAZONU010000194.1:0-9268 GCA_964581145.1 uncultured Planctomycetia bacterium | reverse complement strand
AAGCCCATCCCGGTCAAGGAGCCGCCCACCGGGGGCTACAAGGGCACCGCCGGCGCGCGCAAGGGCGAGAAGGCCATCCCCAACGCGCTGGGCTTCGTCTACGGGCGAATGGGCGCGGGCTTCTGCACGGTGGGCACCGCGACGGACCCGCGGGGCCGGGTCTACTCCATGCAGATGTACGGCTGGTCGCCGTATTGCGTGGCCGTCTACGGTCCGGACGGCAAGGCCGAGGACCCCGGCCGGCTCAAGGACGACCCCAAGATGCAGAAGGCCGGGCGTTTCAAGAGCGCCCTGGTCGGGCCCATCCACACGGTCCCCGGCGGCCTCCAGCTCGACTGGGGGGGCAACATCTACATCGGCCTGGCGCTCAGGCCCGTCGGCTACTCGCCGCCGGCGGGTTTCGAGAAGGACCCCGGCTACAACTCCTGCGCCGGCAGCGTGGTCAAGTTCGGGCCGGAGGGCGCGGCCATCATCAGACTGGGCGCCAAGAAGGGCCAGGCCGCGGAGCCGCCCGCGGGCAAGAAGGGCCTGGTCCTTTACCATCACAAGTACGGCCGGGGCCCGCGCTTCCTGGAGAACGCGACCCGCGCCTACCCGGAACTGGGCTGCCTGTCCGGCAGCTACGGCGACGGCTGCATGTGCCGCCAGCCGATGTTCCAGGTCGACGGATGGGGCAGGCTCTTCATCCCCAACGCCATCACCTGCTCGGTGCGCATCGTGGACAACGCCGGGAACTTCATCCAGCAGTTCGGCCACTACGGCAACATCGACTCGCGCGGTCTCCCTCGCCGGCCGGCTTCGGAGACCTCCGAAGCTTCAGCGAAGGAGGTCGGTCCGGGCGAGGAATCGCTGATAAAGACGCCCGCCGTCCCGCTGGGCTGGCCGGAGGCGGTGGGCGCCAGCTACAAGGCGGTCTACGTCTCAGACGTGCTCAACAGGCGCATTGTGCGCTTCAAGAAGGTCTACGCGGCGGAGGAGACCTGCACCGTCAAGTAGGTGTTATGCTATAACCGCCAGTCAACGGGCTGGCTGCGGTTCACTTGCCCTCACCGGGAGCCCGGTTCCGGCGCGGCGTTGCTCCTCGGTCTCCGACGCGACTTGGGCACCGGGCGGCTGCTTTGCCGCGGCTTGGGGCCAAGGCCCGCGCACGTCCGTCTTGACCGCCGCTCCCGGAGGGGCTAAAGTGAATGGGGTCTGAAGGAGGCCTCCGTGGAAATCAAGTGCCCCGAGTGCGGCCAGCCCTTCGCGCCCGACCGCCGGGCGGGCCAAGTGAGCTGCCCGCACTGCGGCGCGCGGCGGCGGGCCGAGGCCTCCCGGGAGACCGTGCCCCTCTCGCCCGAGCGGATGCGCTCGGCGCCCCCCGCCGGGCCCGCCAGGCTCCGGGAGTTCGCCGGCTACGAGATCGAGAAGGAGGTCGGCCGCGGCGGGATGGGCGTGGTCTACAAGGCCTTCGACCCCGAGCTCAAGCGCACCGTGGCCCTGAAGGTCCTGCTTTCGGCCGAGCACGCCTCCGAGGAGGACATCCAGCGCTTCTTCCGCGAGGCCTCCAGCGCCGCCAAGCTGCAGCACCCCAACATAGTGCCGATTCACGAGCTCAAGGTCCACGAGGGCAAGCACTACTACACGATGGACTACATCGACGGCGAGCCCCTGAACGCGCTCATCGAGGAGCGGCGCCTCAACGTCCGGGGCAGCCTGGAACTCCTGGAAAAGGTCGCCGGGGCCCTGGAGCACGCCCACGGCGCGGGCATCGTCCACCGCGACCTCAAGCCCGCGAACATCATCGTCGGCCCGGACGGCCAGCCCCGGCTCACCGACTTCGGCCTGGCCAAGGTCCTGCCCGCCGGCGGGAAGCAGGCCCCCCGCGCGGGGCTGACCCTCAGCGGCACGGCCATGGGCACGCCGCACTACGAGTCCCCCGAGCAGGCCGCCGGCCGCTCCAAGGAGGTCGACGCCCGCTCCGACGTCTACGCTCTGGGCTGCATCCTCTACGAGCTCTTGACCGGCGCTCCGCCCTTCGTGGGCGGCACCGCCGTGGCGATTCTGCGCATGCAGGTGGAGCAGGACCCGGTCCCGCCCTCCCGGCAGGGGGCCCGGGTCTCCGCGGACGTCGAGACCATCTGCCTGAAGTGCCTGGAGAAGGAGCCCGGGCGGCGCTACCAGTCGGCGGCGGAGCTGGCCGGGGACATCCGCCGCTTCCTGGCCGGCGAGCCCATCACCGCGCGGCGGGCCAGCGTGGCCTACATCTTCAAGAAGAAGCTGCTCCGGCACCGGGCGGTCGCCGGCGTGGCCGCCGCCGCCGCGCTCGCGCTGGTGGCGGCCACCGGCTGGTACATCCTGGACCTGAAGGACAAGCAGCGCGAGGTCGAGGCCCAGCGCAACGAGGCCCGGCGCCAGCGGGACCGCGCGGAGCGGAAACGGGCCGAGGCCGAGGCCCAGCGCAACCGCGCCGAGTTCGAGGTCTACCGCTACGGCATCGCCGACGCCGACCGCCTCTCGGCCGCGGGCCGCTCCCGCGATGCGCTGGAGGCCCTGGCCCCCCTGCCGGCCCGCTTCCGGGGCTGGGACTACTATCACCTGGCCTGCCGGGCCCGGCGGAACACCTATCCCCTGCGCTGGACGGCCGGGCACCCCGCAATGCTCACCGCGCTGGCCTTCAGCCCCGACGGGAAGAAGCTGGCCGCGGCCAGCGGCCACGAGATGGTCGAGGTCTGGGACGCGAAGAAGAGCAGGAAGGTCTTGAAAAGGAAGGAACACACCGCCGTCAGGGTCCGGGATGCCGCAACCGGGAAGGAGCTCTTCAGCCTGGAGGAGCACACCGGCGCGGCGCGCTGCCTGGCCTTCAGCCCGGACGGGAAGCGCCTGGCCTCGGCGGGCACCGACAGCACCGTCAGGATCTGGGACGCGGCGACGGGCGGGAAGGAGCTGACCCTCTCGGGGCACGACCGGGGCGACCTGTGGTGCGTGGCCTTCAGCCCCGACGGGAAGCGCCTGGCCTCGGGAGGCTGGGACCGGACCGTCAGGCTCTGGGACGCGGCGACCGGCAAGGAGCTGCGGACGCTGGGGGGACACGCGGGCATAGTCTTCTCCGTGGCCTTCAGCCCGAATGGCGAGCGCCTGGCCTCGGTGGGCAAGGCGGTCAAGGCCTGGGACGTGAAAACGGGCCGGGAGCTGCCGCCCCTGAAGGCAGGCGCCGGAGGGGCCTCCGTGGCCTTCAGCCCGGACGGGGAGCGGCTGGCCTCTGCGGACGTTGACAACACCGTCACCGTCTGGGACGCGGAGAAGGGCGCGGAGATCCGGGCGCTGAAGGGCCACACCAGCTGGGTGCCCGCCATTGCCTTCAGCCCCGACGGCAAATGGCTGGCCTCGGGCAGCTGGGACAAGACGGTCAGGATATGGAACATTCAAGCGGGCCGCGAGGTCCTGACCCTCAAGGGGCACACCAGGCCGGTAGGCCATGTAACCTTCAGCCCCGACGGGAAGCTGCTGGCCTCCGGCGGCCGCGACAAGGCGGTCAGGGTCTGGGCGGCGTCCAGAAGCGACCCGGTCCTGGTTATCGACAGGCCCGACGACGTCTTCTTCGCCCTGGCCTTCGGCCCCCGGGGCAGGCGGCTGGCCTCCTTGAGCGGCAGGGGCACCGTCCGGGTCTGGGACGCCGAAGGCGGGCGGGAGCTCCTGACCTTCGACGAGAACGCGCGCCGGCTGGCCTGCATGGCCCTCAGCCCCGACGGGGGGCGCCTGGCCTCCGCCGGCCACGACAAGGCCGTCAAGGTGTGGGACCTGGAAGCCCGCAAGGTGGCGCTCAGCCTGGAGGGGGGCGCGGACTCGGTGATCAGCCTGGCCTTCGGCCCCGGCGGAAAGCGTCTGGCCGCGGGCAGCCGCAAGAAGACCATCAAGCTCTGGAACGCGAACACCGGGGAGGAGCTCCTGAGCTTCGAGGGCCACGCCCGCGCGGTCTCCAGCCTGGCCTTCAGCCCCGACGGAAAGCATCTGGCCTCGGGAGGAAATGCCAACGCGGTCAAGGTCTGGGACGCGGCGACCGGCCGCGAGATCCTCAGCCTGGAGGGCGACCGGGAGGGCGCGGTCCAGGAGCTGGCCTTCAGCCCCGATGGCCGGCGGCTGGCCGTCGCCAACTGGGACGAGACGGTCAGGATTGTGGACCTGGCGGCCCGCAGGGAGGTCATGGTCCTCAGGGGCCACACCGGCGCGGTGGAGGGCGTGGCCTTCAGCCCCGACGGGGAGCGCCTGGCCTCGGCCAGCTACGACAACTCGGTCAAGATATGGGACGCGGCGACCGGCAAGGAGCTCCTGACCCTCAGGGGCCACACCGGGGTGGTCTTCGCCGTGGCCTTCAGCCCCGACGGAAGGCGGCTGGCCTCCGGCAGCGAGGACGGCACGGTCCGCATCTGGCTGACCGGGGAGCAGCCGCAGAAGAAGCCCTGATTCGACGCGCGCCCGGCGGGCCGAGCCCCAGCCTGGATTTCTCACCGCAAAGGCGCCAGGCACGGCTCGCATTGGAACCGCCGATGGACGCCGATGAACGCTGATAATCTTCCGCGGCGAAACTCATTGGCCCGTCGGTAGGCGCCTCCCCACGGGCCAAGTTCTCATCTGTGTGCATCCGCGTGCATCTGCGGTTGCTGTAGCCCGGCGTCTCCGCGTCTCCGCGGTAAGCTCTTTGTGGAATATCCGGGTTAACTCTCCCCGGTGGCGATATTCTTGAGCGCTTCGACTACGAAATGGGTGCCGACGTTGGCGGGCAGCGCCTCCAGCGCCGGGAGCACCTCCTCGACGGGCACGTTGAAGAGGTCGCGCATGACCCGCTCGTCGAAAACGCCGGCCTCCGCGGTGCCCTCGATGGGCACGATGCGGATCACGCGATGAAAGACCGTCTCGCCGGTGAGCTCCCAGCGCTGCTGGCGGACCGCCCCGGTGCGGTGCAGCTGGGCCGAGACCGCCTCCTCCCAGCTGGGGCCGCCCCCGGGCGCCTCGCCGACCATCTCGCCGGAG
This sequence comes from uncultured Planctomycetia bacterium, assembly GCA_964581145.1. GTDB lineage: Bacteria > Planctomycetota > SZUA-567 > JAKLDR01 > JAKLDR01 > CAZONU01. The sequence goes on along the minus strand of CAZONU010000194.1, from coordinate 4,258 downwards.
GCCACGACGCCGGCCAGCGCGGCCTCGATGTCCGCGTCGGGCAGCACCGGCTCGATGCCCTTTCTGGCCAGTTCTTTCGACATCTCCAGCGGGCGCATCTTCCAGGAGGGCGCGCCGTGCTTGGCGACCAGCATGGAGATCAGCTTGCCGAGTATCGACGTGCGCGTCGTATACTTCTCGCCCATGAGCGCCCCCCGCGGCCCCTCCGCCCGCCACCATAGGCCCGCTCGGAGCAGGAGTCAAGCGGCAACCTCCGCGGCGCTTTTCCCTCTGGACCGGCGGGCGCGGCCCCGGTTAGAATCGGCGGTGCGAGAATAGAGGAGAGCAGCATGAAGGTGGCCGGCCTGACGGAAATCATCATCATAGTCGTCAGCGGCGGGCTCTGCCTGCTGGTCACCGCCGCGGTCATCGCCCTGATCGTCTGGCTGGTGGCCCGCAGCAGGAAGGACGGGGAGGGGCCGGGCGGCTAGGGCGGCGGCTAAGCCGGGCCGCGGAAGTTCTCAGGGAGTCCGCATGTCCGAAGGGCCGCACCGGCCCCCTCCCTTTCTTATGAAGGGGGCCGGTGCTGTTCCTTGGAGAACATGCAGGCCTCCGGCGGCCATGGGAACCGGCGGGCGGACGGAGTTGGCGCGCGAGCGAGCCGGCCGCCGCACGAGGGCGCGGCAGTGCCGAAGAGAAACAGCCGGGGGCCGCCCACAACTAGAGAGGGAGGGCGGCCCCCTGCGCCCCGCCTCCGGGGGCTGGAGCCCCGAGGCCGGGGGAGCAGCTTCGGCCTCAGAACTTCTGCGGACCGACTTAGGGCTTCTTGCGCTTCAGCCAGAAATCGAAAGACCTGCCGGGCACGAAGATGTCCAGCCCTACCGAGGGCGCGTCGGACTCGTTGGTGATCACGTGCTCCTCGCCGCCGGGCAGGTAGACCGCGCCGCCCTTCTCGAGGACCTCCCGCTCGCCGCCGGACTCCACCCCGATGCGCCCCGCCAGGACCACCAGCACCTGCGCGCTGGGGTGCTCGTGCCGCGGCGAGCTGTGCCCCGCGGGCTTGACGAAGTGCTCTACCGAAACGTCCTCCTGGTTGCAGAGGCTGGCCCGCCTCCAGTCCTTCTCCGGCTCGTAGCTCTCCGCCGCGCCGAAATGGATGACTTTCACGCCTCGGCCTCCCTTCCCCTCACCGCTCCCGGGGCGGCATTGTAGGCGCCCGCGCCGCCAAAGCACGGACTTTTCGCGGCCCCCGGCCCCGGCCGTTTATCCGCTTGCAGGCGGCGGCCGCCGCGGGTAATTAACGTCCGGACCCTGGAGCGGGAGGTGCAGCGTGACCGACAAGGCCTGGGAAAAGAAAGTCGCCAGGGAGCTGGAGCGCATCGGCGCGGGGGGCGCCACCGAGCCGGTCCCCGGCCTGCCCCTGAACGCCGTCCGCTTCAGGTCGAGCGGCGACGGGCGCCTGGCGCAGTTCTCCCGCCAGGGCTGCCTCAAGCTGATAATCAGCCGGGGGTTCGCCCTGCCGGCGCTGAAGCGGGTCAAGAAGGGCGCCGGGATCGAGGCCGCCTGGCGCTCCCTCAACCTCGCCGCCGAGTAGGCCGCGCACCGCGGCCGGCCGCGGAACCGGGAAGCGGCGCCGGATATCCGGCGATGTGCCCTTGCATTTGGCCGACGGCTGGTGTATGATATATGATTGTCACACGGGGGGAGTGTAAGACAACCGATGTTGTCCAGGGCGGAGATCCATCGTCGGCAGGTTTTCTGCCCTGCGCTGGAGCGGTCGTGCCTCCGGGCGCGGCCGCGTTGTTTTGCCGGCGAAGGCAAATGGAGGTAGCAGTAAGATGCCAACCGGGAAAGTGAAGTGGTTCAGCGACAAGAAGGGCTACGGCTTCATCCAGCAGGAGGACGGCACCGACGTCTTCGTCCACCACTCGTCCATCAACATGGACGGGTTCAAGACCCTGGCCAAGGGCGAGGTGGTGGAGTTCGAGGTCATCGAGGATCCCAAGGGTCCCAAGGCCGCCAACGTGGTCAAGACCGGCCGCATCGAGGAGGTCATCGAATAGCCGGGGACCCCGAATCGCGAAACCGGCCGGGCGCCCGCGAGGGCGCCCGGTTCATTTGGAGGGAGTTGCCGGCGGGGGAAAGGGGATTGTCTTCGCCTCCAGCTTCACGATGCGCATCCTGGCCTCTTTCACGGGCACGACCAGAACTGCTGACGTGAGGGAGCCCTTCCAGGTGTTCTTCGATCCGTCCCAGCCCAGCCGCTGCGATATGCGCACCTCGACGTCGCCCTTCCAGGAGGCCGGCCACTGGTAAGCGCCGAGGCTCACGCTGAAGCTGTAGCGCCGGCCGGCCGGCAGGAGCTTGCCGTGCTTGCGGCCCCAGCGGTAGAACGGCACTTCCTCGCCGGGCTCCAGGACGTGGACGTTTGACTGCGAAGCCCCGGCAGACTTGACGTCCAGGCCCTTGGCATCGCGCCGCTTCAACTCGCTCCATTTCTTCGACCCCGTGGGCCGGGCCTCGACGGTCAGCGCTCCCCAGTAACCCACGAAGTAATCACTGTAGCGCACTTTCCTATCGCCGCGGTTCCTTATTACGCACCAGACGTCCGACCACCCCGCCGGGCGATGCGCGCCCATCTTGAGGCCCGCGGGGGCCGCCGGCCCCCACGCGAGTTTCTTCGGTCGGGAGGGAGCGCCGATAGGGTCCTCATACCTGACGGGCCGGGGCTTGGCCTTACGGATGACCTTCTCCCTTTCCAGGTACTTCTCCACCGCCGGGCCCCACTGCGCGCGGCCGGACCTCTTGTCGACCCGCTTGAGCCAGGGACGGGGTAGCGGGGTAGAGGTTCCCGGATACCAGTGCATGTGGTAATACATTGCCTTGTCGGTTTCGCAGTAGAAGGTGTCGGTCCAGTGGCCGACCACGTCCTCGTTCTTCGGCGCGCATGACACACATGCCGCAGCCGAGACGCAAACGAACGCTCCCACAACCAGAAGTCGGAATAGCCTTCTCATCTTCGACATCCTCCAGCCACCGGAGATTCTAACAGCCAAGCCGCACGTTGGCCAAGGCGATTCCCAAAACGGACACCCCCGCGCATTTTCGCCTGGCCGGCGCGGCGGGACCGGTTATAATCCGCCGGTGTGACCGGAGGGAAAAGGAAATGGGGAAGCCAACCACGATTGAGTGCTCCGTGTTGGATGCTCTCAGCGCCGAGGCGCTGCTCGCCGAGCACGGCGAGTTCCTGGCGCCGCTGGCCAATTGCAGCGAAGTCGAGACCGCCCGCGGGAAGCTCCTGGAGCTCGCAAACGACTTGGAGTTCAAACAGCCCGGCGAGGCCCCCTTCCTGGTGAGGGACGCGGCCCGCGCGCTGCGCAGCATGCTGCGCCCCGTCGCCGAAGAGCGCGCCGGCTTCAGCGTCGCCAACGCCCTATGGGACCTGGCCCGCCGAAAACCGCGCCCCGACCTCGCGGCCGGCTTCCACGCGGAGATGATCCACCTCCTGCGCGCCCTGCGCGGCCAGGCTCAAATAGACTTCGCCGCGAGCTTCGACGATTCCGACCAGGGGCTCTCCGGACGGGAAGCCTCCCTGGCCCGCTCCAGCGAGCTCGACCAGCTCTGGACCCGCGTGGAGGCGACCATGGGCCGCTACGCGGATGGCCTTTCCGAGGCCGCGCGCGCGCGCCGGGCCGCGCGCCGGAAGGCGATCCTGGCCGCGCTGGGCGGGGGCGAGTCCGACTGGTCGGACTGGAAATGGCAAACGGCGAACGTCATCAAGGGAGCCGAGGCTTTGGCCCGCTGCGTCAAGGTCGCCCCCGACACGCTGAAAGCCGCCGGCCGGGCCCGCAACGGCCGCCTGCCCTTCGGGGTGACCCCCTACTACGCCTCGCTGATGGATGACGACCCCGAGGCCGGCCGCGACCGCTCGGTCCGCGCCCAGGTGCTCCCCCCGCCCGACTACGTCGAGGAGATGCTGGCCCACCGCAGCGACCGCAATTCGGCCTTCGACTTCATGCGCGAGCACGACACCAGCCCCGTGGACCTGGTCACCCGGCGCTACCCGGCGATAGCCATCCTCAAGCCCTTCAACACCTGCCCGCAGATCTGCGTCTACTGCCAGCGCAACTGGGAAATTGAAGAGGCCATGGCCCCCGGCGCGCTGGCCCCCTGGGAGAAGATCGACGCGGCCATCGACTGGATCGCCGGGCGCCCCGCGCTCCGCGAGGTACTGGTCACCGGCGGCGACCCCCTGGCGATGGCCGACGCGGACCTCGCC
>CAZONU010000193.1:0-9307 GCA_964581145.1 uncultured Planctomycetia bacterium | reverse complement strand
CCCATGACCACCACCAGGACGATGGGGTCGGCGCCGTTGTAGCAGGGCGGGTCGGTGCACTTGACCTGGGCGGCGTAGGCGATGGGCGCGACCCGCTTCCCTCCCTTCCCGGCCTTTTCGACCTCCTCGACCGGCCGGTCGAACAGCTCGAAGCACTTCTCCTCCTTGGTGTACTTCTTGCCGAGGTCCTTCGGCTTCTTCAGCTCGCGGTTGTCCTGGTAGCCGGGCACCTGCTTGAAGGCCGCGTTGAGCTTGCGCTTCCTGTTGGCCCTGACGCGCTCCTCGGTGGCCACCTCCACGAAGGCCAGCCCGCCGCCGGCGACGGCGGCGAGCACCGCCAGGGTCAGGGGGAAGCGCAGCCAGTTGGGCATCGCTCAGGCCTTCCGCAGCCCGGTTCCGAAGACGCGCGGGACCGAGTAGCGTTCGATCACCAGCCGCGCGGCGTTGACCAGAAGTATGGAGTAGCACACCCCCTCGGGGTAGCCGCCGTAGACGCGGATCAGCGCGACCAGCAGCCCCGCGGCTATCCCGTAGATCACCTGGCCCCTGGAGGTCGTCGGGCTGGTGACCATGTCGGTGATCATGAAGAAGGCCCCCAGGAAGAGCCCCCCGGAGAGGATGTGCACCAGGGCCAGCTCGCCGACCATCTGCCACTGCCCGGCATAGAGCCCCACCCAGGCCGCGCCGTCGCCGGTCTTGATCCGCACCGGCAGGAGCAGCACCGCGATCACCGCGGTGAGGATGTAGGCCACCGGCAGCCGCCAGTTGATGTAGCGGTTGGCGATCAGGATGACCCCGCCGAGCAGCAGGGCCAGCTTGCTGACCTCCCCGATGCAGCCGGGGATGTTGCCCAGGCCCAGGTCGCGGACCACGTCCATCTGGCTGAAGTCCGGGGGCAGGTGCAGGGCCTTGCCGACCGCCTCCAGCGGCGCGGTTGCGGCCGCCTCCGGCGCGGGCTTGACCGCCGCCAGCGGGGTGGCCATGCTCATGGCGTCGGTGCCCGCGCCGACCTTGAAGATGTTGCCGGCCAGCGAGGGCAGCAGCGGCTCGCGCATCAGCATGGGCCACTGCGGCCGGCTGAGCTGGTCGGCGAAGGCGAACTGCAGGAAGGCCCGGCCCAAGAGCGCCGGGTTGAAGTAGTTGCGGCCCAGCCCGCCGAAGACCTGCTTGCCCACGAAGATGGCCGCGAAGGAGCCGACCAGCGGCACGTACCACTTCACGTCCGGCGGCAGGCAGCAGGCCAGGAGCAGCCCGGTCACCACCGCGCTGCCGTCCGAGACGGTCACCGGCTTCTTCAGCGCCTTCTGGACGGCGGCCTCGCTGAGGACCGCCCCGAGGACACCCAGGGCGAGGACCACCCCCGCGTACCAGCCGAAGACCACCAGCCCGGCCACGCAGGCCGGCACCAGGGCCAGGACCACCGTCCACATGATCTGGCTCACCGTCTCCGGCGAGCGGACGTGGGGGCTGGTGGCCACCAGCCACTTCTCGGGCATGCCCGCGATCTTCTCGGCTTCCGGGCTCACGGGGCCGGCACTCCTTCCCGGGCCTCTTTCCTCTTCTTTTCTGCCTCGGCCTTGATCTTGGCCAGGCGCAGCTCGCTCTTGCCCTGCTTGATCCAGTGGACGATGGGGCGCTTGGCGGGGCACTGGTACGTGCACACCCCGCACTCGATGCAGTCCAGGACGTTGAGCTCCATCATTTCCAGGAAGCGGCCGCGCTCGCCGAGGTTTGAGAGGCGGTTGGGCATGAGCTGCGCGGGGCAGCTCTCGGCGCAGTGGCCGCAGTTGATGCAGGCGCTGTGCTCCGGCGGCGCGGGCTCGTCGAGGACCAGCACCCCGCTGGTGCCCTTGAGCACCGGGACCTCCGCGGTCCACTGGGCCAGGCCCATCATCGGCCCGCCGGAGATGAGCCGCCGGGCGCCGGGGCGCACGCCGCGGGCCGCCAGCAGCGTGCTGATGGGCACCCCGATGCGGCAGAGCAGGTTCCCGGGCCGCTCGACGCCCTCGCCGGAGACGGTCACGACCCGCTCGGTGAGCGGCCGGCCCAGGTGCACCGCCTCGGCGGCGGCCACCGCGGTGCCCACGTTCTGGACCAGCGCGCCGGCGTCCATGGGCAGCCCGCCGGAGGGCACCTCGCGGTCGAGCAGCGCCTTGATGAGCTGCTTCTCGGCGCCCTGCGGGTACTTGACCGCGACCAGGCGGCAGGAGAGCCCCTCGACGCCGCGCACCTCGCGCAGCAGCCGCTCGAAGGCGTCGGGCTTGTTGGCCTCCACCCCGATGATGCCCCGCGAGGCGCCGACCGCCTTGACGAAGAGGCGCAGGCCGCGGACGATGTCCTCCGGCCGGTCCAGCATCAGGCGGTAGTCGGATGTGAGGTAAGGCTCGCACTCGCAGCCGTTGATGATCACCGTGTCGATCTTCTTGTCGGGCGGGGGGCTGAGCTTGACGTGGGTGGGGAAGGCCGCCCCGCCCATGCCCACCAGGCCGGCGCCGCCGACTTTGCCGATGATCTCCTTGGCCGAAAGCGCGGCGACCCCGTCGTCGCCCAGCGCGCGCGAGGCGTCCGGGTGCCACTCGTCGGCGCCGTCGGGCTCGATGAAGACCGCGTTGGCGCGCAGGCCCACCGGGTGGGGGCACTCCCCGATGTGCTTGACCGTCCCGCTGGTCGAGGCGTGCAGCGCCGCGGAGACGAAGCCGCCGGGCTCGGCGACCAGCTGGCCGCGGAGCACGCGGTCGCCGGCGGCGACGACGGGTTTGGCGGGGGCGCCCAGCCCCTGGGCCAGCGAGAGGGCCAGGAGCGGCGGGACCGGGAAGCTCTCGACCGGGACGTCCTTGGAGAGCTCCTTCTTCTCCGGCGGGTGGGTTCCGCCGCGGAAGGTGGGCAGGCCGAAGAGGTGCACGCTCAGGCCCCCTGCCCCGCGGCGGCGGTCTCTTCGAGGCGCTCCTTGCGGGCCCGCCGGGCCTGCCGGAAGTTGATGATGATGCCCCGCGGGCAGGCCTTCACGCAGGCCGCGCAGTTCTTGCACTTCTCGTAGTCGATGGTGGCCAGGCCGTCGATCACCCTGATGGCCTCGAACTTGCAGGCCTTCTCGCACTTCCTGCAGCCGATGCAGCCCACCTTGCAGACCTTGTTGACCAGCTTGCCGGGGTCGTGCGAGGCGCAGGCCACGGCCACGGTCTGCTTCTCGCCGCGCAGGGTGAAGAGGTCCCGCGGGCAGACCGTGACGCACTTGCCGCAGGCGGTGCAGAGCTCCTCGATCACGTGGGGGATGCCGTCTTCGCCCATGAACAGCGCGCCGAAGGGGCAGGCCCGCACGCAGGAGCCCAGCCCCAGGCAGCCGAAGCGGCAGCCCTTGGGGCCCTCGTGGACCAGCGCCGCGGCGCGGCAGTCGTCGATGCCGAAGTAGTCGAACTTGTCCCTGGTGAACTCGCGGGTGCCGCGGCAGGCCAGGACCGAGACTTTCCTGTCGGACTCGTCGAGGGCCACGCCCATGATCCCGGCGATGGCCTTGGCGGCGTCGGGGCCGCCGGGCGCGCACAGGTCCACGGCCATGCCGCTTTTCACCACCCCCTCGGCGTAGGCCGCACAGCCGGGCAGCCCGCAGCCGCCGCAGTTGACCCCGGGCAGCGCGGCCAGCACCTGCTCGACGCGGGGATCGATCTTCACGGCGAAGGTCCGCGAGGCGATGAAGAGCAGCAGGCCCAGCCCTCCGCCGATCATGGCCATTACCCCGGCGCCCCACTTCAAGGTTTCGAGCATCGGCGGGGCGGTCTCCGCGGCCGCCGCGGCCAGGGGCAGGAGCGCAGCGAAGAAGCCCATGGCTTACCTCACCATCCCCGCAAAGCCCAGGAAGGCCAGGGCCAGGCTGGCGGTTATCACGAAGGCCAGGGGCACGCCCTTGAGGCTCTCGGGTACCTCCGCGCCCTCCAGGTCCTCGCGGATGGAGCTTATCAGGATCATGCCGATCATGAAGCCCACCCCGCCGCCGAAGCCCTGGATGGTGGCCCGCAGGAAGCCGTCGGCCGCGCCGTACTCGGCGAACTTCATGTTCAGCTGGGTCACGCCCAGCACCGCGCAGTTGGTGGTGATCAGCGGCAGGTAGATGCCCAGCGCGCGGTAGAGCGGCGGGCTCACTTTCTGGATGACCATTTCCACGAACTGCACCAGCGTGGCGATGACCAGGATGAAGACGCTTACCTGCAAGAACCCGTCGAGCTTGAGGTGCTCGAGGGCGGGGTTCTTGAGGACCCCCACGAAGAGCAGGTGGCAGACCACCGAGGCCAGGGTGATCACGAAGGTGACGGCCAAGCCCATGCCCAGCGCGGAGCTGCGCTTCTTGCTCACGCCGATGAAGGGGCACAGTCCCAGGAACTGGGCCAGGACCAGGTTGGTGACGAAGACCACGCCGAAGAAGAGCTTGAAGTATTCCACGGCCTACTCTCCCCCGCCCTCTTCCCCGGCGGCCTTCTTCCTGGCCTCAGCGGCGGCGGCCTTCTCCTTGAACTGCTTGACCAGCGCCGGGCCGAAGATCGGCTCCTCGCCGAGCGCGACGCCCGCCGTCTGGGCGGCGACGGCCGCCTTGCGGCGCTCACCGAGCATCCGGAAGAAGGCCAGGCTCAAGCCCAGCACCAGGAAGGCTCCGGGGGCCATGATCAGCACCGCCGCAGGGTTGAAGCCCTTCATGGTGATGGGCGTGCCCCACAGCTGCCAGCCGCCGAAGATCTCCCGGAAGAGGCTGACCCACACCAGCCCCAGCGTGAAGCCCAGCCCCATGCCCAGACCGTCGAAGGTGCTGGCGATCAGGCCCTTCTTGCTGGCGAAGGCCTCGGCGCGGCCCAGGATCACGCAGTTGACCACGATCAACGGGATAAAAATGCCCAGGGCCTCGTCCAGGTCCGGGAAGTAGGCCTGCATCACCTTCTGCACGATGGTCACGAAGGTGGAGATCACGATGATGAAGCACGGGATGCGGATCTTCGCGGGGAACAGCCGCCGGAAGACCGAGATGATGATGTTCGAGCAGGTCAGGACGAAGATGACCGCCGCGCCCATGCCCACCGCGTTGGTCAGGCTGGTGGTTACCGCCAGCGAGGGGCACAGCCCCAGCACCAATACAAAGAGAGGGTTCTCTCTGATGAGTCCCTTGGTGAATTCCCGCAAGAGTCAGGCGGCTCCCGGCATCGGCTTGCTGACTGGCAACGACCGCCGGATTATATGTTGCCGCTCCCGACCGTCAAGGGACTCGCCGGGGGGCAAACCGGTTTCCTATTCTCGAAGGGTAAGCGCGCCAGCCGGTTGCGCTCACTTGGTGCCAATGCCCGCAGCGCCGGTCTGGTCCGAAAGGAGCTCCTCTCGCTCTGCCCATTCGGACCCAGGCTCCCGCGCCGAGGCCCGCACAGACAGAGGCCGTGCTTCACGGGCTCCCGCTGCAAGGTGTTGTGGATGAGCAGCTTACGGTCGGGACCGCAATTCCGGCGCTTTCTTGACAACAAATGCTCTTATATCGTGTACCTCCACCAGGAGACCAACATGGTAACCACCGGGATACCACTGAACGGAAACGGCACCGGCCGCGCCTCCGCCGGGCTGGCCGCGCTGCTCCGCGAGGGGATCGTCAGCGGGCAGGCTCCGGGCGGGGAGTTCCTGCCCACCGAGCGGCGGCTGGCCGAGCGTCACGGGGTGGCCCGCAAGACCGTGCGCCGCGCGCTCAAGATGCTGGAGGAGGAAGGGCTGATCGTCACCGTCCCGCGGCGCGGCTACCGGGTGCTGGCCCGGGCCAACGACCCCGACCGGGGCGCGCCGGTAGCCTACATGTTCTCCACGGAAAGGGCGCAGGAGGCCATGACCGTCCGCTGCCGGGTGCAGATCGAAGCCTTTCAGCGGGCAGCCGGGCGCCGGGGCTGGTCCATGCTGCTGGTCACCGCCGAGAACCGGACCTACTCGCAGATGCTCGAGCAGGCCCGCACGGCGCACACTTCCGGCTTGGTCCTGGACACCGAGCGGCCCGAGATCATCCGGCCGGTGATCGACGCGGGGGTTCCCGCGGTGATGGTCGACTCCTGGCGGCCGGAGTTCAGCCTGGATTCGGTGATGCAGGACGGCCACGGCGGGGGGCTGCTGGCCGCCGAGTATCTGACCTCGCGGGGCCACGAGAGGATCGCTTGGGTCGGCCCGCAGGTGACCGACGCGCACAGCGCCGACCGCTACGGCGGCTCGGTGGCCGGCCTGGCCCGCGCGGGGCTCGAGCTGCCCGCGGAACTCCGGGTCATAACCGGCGACCAGGGGGCCCGGGGCAAGATCCGCGAGGTGCTGGCCCGGCCCGACCGGCCGACGGGCTTCATCGCCCTCTGGACCGGCCTGGCCATTGAGACTGTCCGCGTCGCGCGGGATCTGGGCCTCGAATACGGGAAGGACTACGAGATGGTCGGCTGGTGCGTGGAGGAGCTCTATGAGGATCAATACTGCGCCGGTTTCGACGGCGGCGCGGCGGCCCCGGCGATTACCTGGAGCATGCGGACCATGGCGGAGACGGCCATGACCCGCCTGGCCGAGCGCCGCGAAAACCCGCACATGCCCGCGCTGCGGGTCAAGGTGCCGACGACGCTGCGGGTCGTCGGGGAACGTGAAACGTGAAGCGTGGCCAGGAACCCTCCAGTGCGCAGCACTGGTCGTCGCGCAGCAGGCCCGAAGGGTCAGCAAGCGACGAGGTCCTGAGCCGAAACTCCGCCATGGATGGCGGAATCTCGGCGGTTCGACAGGAGGTCGAAAGGCATCGTTTGGAGGACGCGAGATGAAGTCCATCACGTTACTGGCGTGCTGCGCAATGCTGAGCGCGGTCGCCCTCGGCGGGGAAGCAGCGCCCAAGTTCACCAGGAAGCCCACCGCGGCCAGGAAGGGCGGCAAGGTGGAGATATCTTTCGCCGTCGACCGCGGGACCGACGTGGCCGTCTACGTCGTGAACGCCAAGGGCAAGGTGGTCCGCCACCTGGTCGCCGGGGTGCTCGGCAAGAACCCGCCGAAGCCGCTCAAGCCCGGCCTTTCCCAGAGCGTTACCTGGGACGGCAAGGCCGACTACGGCAAGCCGGCAACCGGCGGACCGTTCAAGGTGCGCGTGGCGGCCGGCATGAGCGTGAAGTACGACAAGGTGCTCTTCAGGGACCCGCAGGCGCTCAACCACATCAAGGGGCTGGCCGTGGGCCCTGACGGAACGGTCTACGTGCTGGACTGTCCCGGCGGGGCGGTCTGGAAGGGCGAGCAGATAATCGCCTTCGGCCGCGACGGCAGGTACAGGCGCGGCGTGTTGCCCTACGCGACCGGCAGGAAGCTGGAAGCGGTCAAGGAACTCGGTGGCTTCGAGCTGCGCGGGCAGGTCGCGCCCATGATCCAGTCGCACCGCCTGCAGCTGTTCAAGGGTCCCTACACGCCGCGCAAGACCGGCATGGCGGTTACCCCCGACGGCAAGACCATCCTGAGGCTCACGGGCGGCATCCGCCACCACGGACCGGAGCGCCTGTCGGCGGTGGGCACCGACGGCGGCGTCAGCCTGAAGCCTCCCGCCGGCCCGCAACTGCGCATGCAGACCGTGCCTGCCTCGAAAGACAAGAAGTACCGTGGCGCCTGGGGGCGCCAGCCGATCCTGGCCGTCTCGCCGGACGGGAAGTGGGGCTACATAGCCGGCCACAGCTACAGGAAGACGCCCTACGCGGCGGTCTTCCGCGTGCCGCTCCCGGCGCGGGCGCCGTCCGAACCCTTCTTCGGCAAGATCGAGAAGACCGGCAAGGGCAAGGACTTGCTCGGAGGAAAGCCTACCGGACTGGCCTGTGACGGCGAGGGCAACCTGCTCATCTCCGATACGGCCAACGGCCGCGTGGTGGTGGTCTCGGAGAAGACCGGCAAGCACGTCGGCGAGTTCGCGGTATCCCAGCCCGGGCCGCTGGCCGTGGCGCCCAAGACCGGCGCGGTCTACCTCACCAGCGGAGGCAGGGGCGGGATCAACGTGATCAAGTACTCCGGCTGGAAGAACGCCAGGGAAATCGGCAAGGTCGCCTTCCGCGGAGACGGCAACGGAAGCTACGTCATGGGCCTGGACGCGAACGCGCCCAGGCCCATCGTCTGGATCGGCACCGACGGCGGCAGTCTGGTGCGCGTCGAGGACGGCGGCGGCAAGCTCGCGGTCAGGAAGGTCACCAGCAAGGAGCCAATCAGCGGGTCGTTCATCGACATGCAGCTCGATCGCTTCCGCCCGGACCGCGAGGTTTACTGGCGGGCCAGCAACAGCTACTGGTGCCGCTACAACGAGGACACCGGGAAGACCGAAAAGTTCAACACCTCCGGTGCCGGTCTGCGCAACGGCGGGGGCGGCGGCGGGCAAATCGTCCCCGGCCCCGACGGCAATCTCTACGCACTGTGGTATCCCTACCACATGTTCAAGCTCAGCCGCGACGGAAAGCACCTGGGCTTCAGCGAGGGCGGCTATCCCGATATCGCCCTGGCCAAGTACGGCAAGATGCAAAAGCCCAAGAAGCGCAAGGGCGGCATGTGGGTACCGGTGAGTATGACCGAGGCCAAGCACACCCTCGGCGTGCGCCAGGACGGAAAGGTCTTCGTGCTGCACTCGCCCGGATCAGGTGGCCGGCCGCCCAAGGCCCTGCACATGTACTCGCCCACCGGCAAGAAGCTCACTACCGACCCGATCATCTGGAAGGTATCGGACGGATGTGTCGGCCCCAAGTTCGACGCCGCCGGCAACATCTACGTCGCCGAGATCGTCAACACCGGGGAGCGTCCCTACCCGGAAGAATTCGAGAAGATATTCGGGAAGGTCAAGATGTCCAAGGACCGCCCCAGGGGCGTGAAGGACGAGATCGCCAACATGTACGGCAGCATCGTCAAGTTCAGCCCCAAGGGGGGAATGTTCCACTTGGGCGGCCCCGACCCCTTCAAGGGCAAGCCCAAGCTCAACGGCCTCAAGACCATCGACGCGGCTGCGTACTACAGCTACATGCAGAGGCCGACCAAGATCACCGGCGCCCGGTGGCTGGCCTTCGGCTACAGCCACGTGGAGATAAGAGGCTGTATCTGCGAGACCACCCGCTTCGATGTCGACGAGTTCGGCCGGGTGTTCTACCCGGACCTCTGCCTCTACCAGGTGCGCGTGGTGGACAAGGACGGCAACCCGGTGCTCAAGTTCGGCGGCTACGGCAACGCCGAGAGCATGGGCCCGGACAGCCCGGTCATTGATAAGGAAACCGGCCAGCTGCGCCCGCCCAAGAAGGGCGAGAAGAGCCCCTTCGCCGAGCCGGAG
>CAZONU010000192.1:0-9342 GCA_964581145.1 uncultured Planctomycetia bacterium | reverse complement strand
TGATGATCCACGGCTCCCTCGAAGAGGACGGCAAGACCCCGGCCAGCCTGGAGTACAACACCGAGGTCACCCGCAAGACCGCCGAGTTCGCCCACGCCCGCGGCGTCAGCGTGGAGGGCGAGCTCGGCACGCTGGGGGGCATCGAGGACGGCCACGGCGCCGGCGGCTCGGGCCTGGAGCACCTCACCGACCCCGACCAGGCCGTCGAGTTCGTCGAGAAGACCGGCGTGGACGCCCTGGCCGTGGCCATCGGCACCAGCCACGGGGCCTACAAGTTCTCCAAGAAACCCACCGAGGACGTCCTCAAAATGACGCTCATCGAGGAGATAAACAGGAGATTGCCGACCACCCACCTGGTCATGCACGGCTCCAGCTCGGTGCCCCAGGAGCTCCGCGAGACAATCAACAAGTACGGCGGGAAGCTCAAGCCCGCCTGGGGCGTGCCCGTCGAGGAGATCCAGCGCGGCATCGCCAACGGCGTCCGCAAGGTCAACGTCGACACCGACAACCGCCTGGCCATCACCGGGGCCATCCGCAAGGTCTTCAGCGAGAGCCCCGAGGCCTTCGACCCCCGCAAGTACCTGGGCCCGGCCCGCGCGGCCATGCAGGGGGTGGTCGAGGCGCGCATGAAGGCCTTCGGCCAGGCCGGCCACGCCGGCGACTACCAGGCCAAGAGCCTCGAAGAGATGCAGGGCTACTACAAGTAAGGGACGAAAAAGACTTGGCCCGCAAGTCGGGGAAGAGATCGAAGCGGCGCCCCAGGTTGAGAGACCTGGGGCTTGCCGTCGGGATAATGCCCCCCGGCCGCCTCAACGCCCTGACCGACGTGCCCGGCGTGAAGGTCGGGCAGGTGTCCCTGGTCCGCGGCAGCGGGAAGCTCCGGCCCGGAAAGGGCCCGGTGCGCTGCGGGGTTACCGCGATAATTCCCGCGACCGGGAACCTTTACAGGCAGAACATTGCCGGCGCGGTTCACGTGATAAACGGCTACGGCAAGAGCCTGGGGCTCACCCAGATCGCCGAGACCGGCCGGGTGGAGACGCCGGTGCTCTTGACCGGCACGCTCAACGTCTGGCGCGCCGCCGACGCGCTGGTCGACTGGGTGCTGGAGCGCAACCGCAAGGCCGTTTCGATCAACCCCGTCGTGATGGAATGCAGCCCGCACTGGCTGGACGACGTCCGGGGCCGGCACGTCGGCCGGCGGGAGGTCTTCCGCGCGCTCTCGTCGGCCCGCCGCGGCCCGGTCGAGGAGGGCAACGTCGGCGGGGGCACGGGCATGAAGTCTTTCGGCTTCAAGAGCGGCATCGGCACCAGCTCGCGCCGCGTCGCGGAGCGCGCCGGGGGCTGGACGGTGGGGACGCTGGTCATGGCCAACGCCGGCGCGGTGCAGTACCTGCGCGTCGCCGGATTTCCGTTCGGGAAAGAACTGGTCCGCAGCGGGCGGGCGAAGGCCTCGCGCACCGCGCTGACCGCCGCCCAGGCCCGGCGCGGCGCGGGGGAAGCGCCTAATGCCGGGTCGCTGATCTGCGTCACGATTACCGACGCGCCGCTCTCGGCCCGGCAGCTCCGGCGGCTTGCGGCGCGCGCGGGCATCGGCCTGGGCCGCGCGGGGCTCAACTCGATACACCCCTCGGGGGACATCTGCCTGGCCCTCAGCAACGCCCGGCGCACGCGGCGGGAGGAGACCCGCCTCACCGTCGCGCAGCCGCAGGTGCCCGACGGCCAGCGCCTGGAGGAGCTCTTCAACGGCGCCATGGAGGCCGCCGAGGAGGCCTACCTCAACGCGGTGCTCGGCGCCCGGAGCATGGCGGGCGCCGGCGGCAAACGCATCGAGGAGCTGCCTCTTGACGCGTTAAGGGAGTACCTGGAAAGGGTGAAATCATGAAGGCCTGCGCCTTTATCGCGCTGCTGGCCGCCGCGGCCACCACCACCGGCGGCGGCTGCAACCGCAAGGTCCCCGCGAACGGGAACGGGGAAGTGGTCAGACCCCAGACCGCCAAGCCGGCCTTCGCCTTCCGGCTGCCCCCCGTCGAGAAGAACGCCCCGCGCCTCTCGGGCGAGGAGGCCCGCGCGCTCTTCAAGCTGGCCCGCCTCGACCCCCTCAAGACCCGCGAGCTGGGCACCCTCCGCAAGGTGATGAACCTGCCCGACGGCATGTTCGCCAAGTCCGGCGGCTACGTGGTGGTCAGCCTCTACGTGCCCGGGCGGCTGGAGCCCCTGGCCGGCTGGGCCGCCGGGGGCAACCTGGCCTTCTCGGTCGCGGGGGCGACCCGCAACGCCCTGGGCGGGCAGGACGCCGCCCATCTCGCCTCCGCGCGGATCCGCATCGACCTGCTCTACGACCTCAAGCCCAGCCAGCCGGGGGAGCGCTTCCTGGCCGGCATCGAGGGCATGGTCACCATCGCCGGGGGCCGCCAGGTGCAGATCGGCCCGGACCGCTTCCTGGGCGACGAGAGCTCCACGGCCAAGCTGCGCGACCGGTACATGCTGCGCCTGGAGCGCCTGGCCGGCCTGCCCCCCGGCACCTGGAGGAAAGGGCAGATGCAGCTGGCCAAGTACAGGAGCGTGGCCCTGGTGCAGCTCGCCCCCGGCGAGGAGCCGGCCTTCCTCTACCGCAGCAACGTGCTGGCCGCCGGGCCCAGCCCCGCGGAGTGCCGCGCCAGCGCCGCGCGGGGCATGACCTGGCTGCGCGACGCGCAGAAGGTGAGCGGCAAGTTCCGCTACGCCTACTACCCCTACTCGGACACCTACGAGGAGAAGAAGTACAACGTGGTCCGCCACGCGGGGGCGGCCTTCGCGCTCTTCAACGCCGCGCGCAGGGGGCTGGGTCCGCGCGTCGCCGGGAGGCCCGGGCCCGACCCTAACTTCCTCGCCGGCGAGCGCGCCCTGGCCTACCTCAAGGGCGTCGCCCGCAAGGACCGGCGCTTCGACTTCTACTACGTGCCCGACGGCACCAAGGTCAAGCTGGGCGCGGCGGCGCTGGTCCTGGTGGCCTTGTGTGAGCGCGAGCGCGCCGGGGGGGACAGGTCCAACCGCGAGCTGATGAACGGCCTGGCCCGCTTTATCCTCAACCAGCAGACCCCCCAGGGCGAGTTCCTCAGCCACTATGATCCCAAGAAGGGTCGACCGGTGAAGGAGTTCGTCTCGCTCTACTACCCCGGCGAGTCGCTGCTGGGCCTGCTGCGCCTCTACGAGCTGGGCGGCAGGAAGGAGGAGAAGCTCCTGGCCGCCTGCCACCGCGGCGCCGGGTACCTGATCAAGTTCGAGCGCCAGCAGGCCGCCGCCAACCGGAAGAAGGGCCTGGCCGCCGGTCAGATCTATCCCCCGGACGCCTGGTTCATGCAGGCCCTGGAGGAGCTGATCCGCCTGGACGAGAAGCCCGACTACCGCGCGCACCTCTTCGCCCTGGCCGACTGCATGATCGCCGGGCAGGACACCCCCGCCGGCAGGCGCCCCGGCTGGGGCCGGCCCACCCGGTTCGTCGACCAGGTGGGGGCCATCGACGAGTCCGACCCGCCCTCGGTCTGCGCCACCGGCGCGCGCTGCGAAGGGATAGTCAGCGCCCTGCGGGTCGCGCGCCGGGCGGGCGAGAAGGCCCGCGCCGCGCGCTGCGAGCGGGCCCTGTCGCTGGCCGCCCGCTACGTGCTCCAGAACGGCTACCACCGGCACAACGCCTACGCGCTGCCGAACCCTAAGCGGGCCATCGGCGGCTTCCGGCTGACCCCGCTGTCCTGCTCGGTACGCATCGACTACGTGCAGCACTGCGCGACCTTCCTGCTGGAGTGGGCCGCGCTACAGAGGCCGGCTCCTCCCCCGGCGCGCTCCGGGCCCCGGGTGAAATAATCCTCTGGCCGGGGCGGGCCGCAGCGGGTAAGATAGCTCCCGCAAACACCCGAAGAGGGTGGGGAGGGGCGCCGGGATTATGGCCTCGCAGGAAACTGACCGGCGGCTTCGCCGCTGGCTTCTGCCCCTGGCGGCGTGCCTGCTGGGACTGGTCCTGGTCCGGCCGGGGACGTCCCGCGCCGACCGGGGCGGCTGGCACCTGAGCACCCAGCCGGTAAAGCTCACCGAGTCCGGCCAGCGCGCGATCATCGGCTGGGACGGCCGCCGCGAGGTCCTCTGCCTGGCCACCGACGTGTCCGCCTCGCGCAACACCAAGATTATAGAGTTCCTGCCGCTGCCCGCCGAGCCCAGGGTGAAGCTGGGCGACCTCAAGTCCTTCGAGGAGCTTGAGAAGCTCCTGGCCGAGCGCCGCGTGCGGTTCACGACCAGGCGGGGGCGCGGGAAGGGCCGCCGGGAGGACGCCGGCGGCAGCGAGCCCTTCACCATCACCTTTCACCAGCGCCTGGGCGCCCACGACGTCACCGTCGTGCGGGTGAACAGCCCCGAGGAGTTCGCGGACTGGCTGACAAAGAAAGCCAAGGAGCTGGGCGGCGACCGGGCCGCAGTGCCCCCGGAGCTGCGCCGTCTGATCCGCAAGTACGTCGCCGAGTACAACTGCCCGTACTTCGTGTTCGACGTGATCGAAGTCGGCCCCGACCCCAAAAGCGTCGAGCCCATAATCTACGAGTTCGACAGCGAGGCGGTCTGGTACCCGCTGGAGATATCCCGGACCTTCCAGGGCCGGACCAGCATAGACCTGGTGGTCTTCTCCGAGAGCCCGGTTCACTCCGCGCCGCTCAGGGACATGGACTTCGAGGCGTCGTCGCTGGCGGAGGTCAGCGGCCGGGACATGGAGCGCGTCCTGCCCGAGCTGAAGGGCCTGCTCGGCGAAAGCGCCCTCGTGCAGGCCTTCAGGTACGCGGGGAAGATGAGCGACCTCTCCGGCAACGTCGCGGTGGGCCTGCGCGAGAGCAAGCTGGTCCACACCCGGGACGAGTACGAGGCGGGAGCCTCCCGCGCCCGCCGCCGGGGCCTGGCCTTCGGGGTCTTCGGCGGCCTGGCGTTGGCCCTGCTCAGCCTCTGGCCGATGTACCTGGCCTCCAGGCGCCAGCAGCCCCGCTGGGGGCGGCGCCTGCTGGCCGGCTTCCTGGCGGGCATGCCCCTGGGTTTCCTGGCGACCTTCGCCGTCCCGCTCCTGGAGGCGCTGGGCCCCTGGCGGTACTCGCGCTTCCCGGACTGGCTCATCGTCTGCGCCATGGGACTGGGGTTCGTCCTCTACTGCTTCCAACTGGGGCTGCGGCGGCGCTGGTACTGCTGGGGGTTCCTGTACCTCGCGCTGGCCCTGCCCGCGGCGGGCCTCACTGACGGAGACGTCTTTTGGCCCCCCGTGTGGGGCTTGGTCAGCGGCTTTCTGCTCGTCGCCCACCTGGCCGTTTTCGCGCTGCTCTTCCTGAGCGCGCGGCTCTGCGTCTGGGTTGCCGACTCGCGGAGGAGCGCGAAAGAGCAGGAGAATCCGCCCCGGACCGAGAGCTCTCCCGGCGCGTGAGGCCCCGGATAAAATCCCTTGGCCCCGGCGCCGGCCGGCGGTTAGAATACCCGAAAGGCAGGAGGCGGCGGCTCCGCGCTCCGGGCGGCCGGGCGGCCGCGGGCGGGTTAACCCGTTCGAGGAAAGTCCGGCCTCCACAGGACAGGGTGGTGGGTAACGCCCACCGGGGGTGACCCCAGGGAAAGTGCCACAGAGAACAGACCGCCTAAGCCCGCCTCGGCGGGCCGGCAAGGGTGAAACGGCGAGGTAAGAGCTCACCGCGTCCCCGGTGACGGGGACGGCACGGCAAACCCCACCCGGAGCAAGCCCAAATAGGGACCGATGGCGTGGTCCGCGCCGCTAGTGAGGTCCGGGTTGGGCGCTCGAGCCCCGCGGCGACGCGGGGCCCAGAGGAATGACCGCCCTCGACAGAAGCCGGCTTACAGGCCGCCCGGAGCGCAGAGCCGCCCCCCTGCCCGAGAAGAGCCCACCGCAGAGGGCGCAGAGGAACGCGGAGCCGGACGGGGACTGGTCATGGGGAAACCTCTCGGGCCTGGAGCTACGGCCAGGAGCATACCACACCGCGACCGGTGGCGGGGAATCACGGGTTCTGTTCTGAGCCCGCTTCTCTGCGCTCTCTGCGTTCTCTGCGGTGAAATCAGCGCCGCCGAGCCCAAACCCGCGAGGACCGCGGTCCGCGAGATGGCCGCCTTCCACCGCGCCGGCCAGACTTTCATCACTTGGAAAGAGCTGCCCGGCCGCGCCGACGCCGAGTACCTGGTTTATCGCTCGAGGGAGCCCTTCGACGGCCGGGAGCCGGCGCCCGCCGAGCGGGTCGGCCTGGTCCCTGCCGGCTCCGCCGAGCTGCGCCACGAGTCCTTCGGCGATGAAGTGGGCCACGGCCTGGCCCGCGCGGCCCTCACCGACCGCTCCCGCGGCGGGCGGCCGCTGCCCCGCGGCACCGGGCTCTTCGCCTGGACGGCGAAGAAGGAGGGCCGCTACCACTACTGCGTCCTGACCCGGCTGCGCGGCAAGCTCACCGAGAAGCAGGGCGCCGCCGGCCGGAACGCCACCGCCGACCCGGTAAGCGAGGCCCCCGGGGCGCCCCGCGCGGTGGAGCTGGCCGCCACCGGCCCGGCCGGCTGGTACTACCTCATGTTCGGCGACCACCGGAAATGGAGCCGCCCGGGGGGGGGCCTCCTCTGGGGCGGGGCGGCCTGGAGCTTCCACGTGGCCCTGCCGCGCAAGGTCGGGAAAGAGGAGAAGCTCCCGGTGCGCGTGGTGCTCCACGGCTACCGCGCCCAGGGGGTGCGCTACGGGCAGGTGCCGGTCAGGAAGCGGCTGGTTTACGTCTCGGCCCAGGACTGGCAGAACGGCTTCTGGTGGGGATGGGCGCGGTCGATCCCTCCCGCGGGCCCGCCGGCCTGGGCCCCGGCGCGGGGCACGGCGCTGGCCGGCGCCGGCCCGGTCGAACCCTACGCGGCCCGGCGCCTGGGGCGCATCGTCAGCTGGGCCGCGGCCGGACCCGGCAACCTGCGCGCGCGCGTCGACCCGCAGCGCGTTTATCTTTACGGCCACTCCATAGGCGGCAGCGGGGCGCTCAACTTCGTGCTCTCCGCCGGGCCCGGCGCGGAGCGGATCGCCGGGGTCGTGGCCACCAAGTTCCCGGCCAGCTTCCCCAAAGGCTGCTACTGGGAGGGGGCTCTCCAGCGGGTGTGGGGCGCGCGCTCTCTGGGGCTGCGCGCCGCGGGCCTTGAGAAAAGAAGCTCATATGACACGGTGACCCCGCTGGCCCTGGCCCGGCGGCTGGCGGCGAGACCGCTGCCCTTCGAGCCGCCGCTGATCGAAATCTCGCTGGGCACCAGGGACAGGTACGCGCCGGTCCATGACCTCAAGGAGCTGGCCGCCGCGCTGGAGGCCGCGCGGATCCCCTACTTCGCGCACTGGGGACCCTACGGCCACGGCGGCGGGCGCCTGAGCGGCGCGAATAACCGGGCCTTCGACGTGCGCCTTCGCGAACCCCTGCTGGCCTTCGCGAAGGCGTCCTCGAACAACAAGCCCGGGGAGGGCGGCGACCCGGCCGGCTGCCTCAACTCCGCGCTGGAGTGGTCCAGCCGGGCCAACGACTTCGACCCGGAGTCGACCGACGACGACTTCACCGAGACCGCGACGGGCTGCGCCTTCTCGCTGCGGCTGGCGCGCGGCACCCCCGCCGAGCACAGGCCCAAGGAGAAAAACGCCCGGGCCACCGTCGACGTCACCCCGCGGCGGCTGGGCAAGTTCAAGCCCAAGCCGGGCGCCACGCTCGCCTGGAAGGCCGAGAACCGCGGGGCGCCCGGGGAACCCGCCGAGCTGGCCTCCGGAGAAGTCACCGTCGACAGGCGGGGCCGCTTCACCCTGCCCGGGGTCCCGGTCATCAAAACCGGGCTGGGGGCACGGGTGACCGTTGAGGAGATCGAGGTGCTGCTCGGCCCGGGCGACGACGACAGATGATATAAGTGCGCCCGGCGCGCTCTGCACCTGGTGTCCCGCAATGGCTTGGGGATATCTCTTGTCGTTGCGGACACCCGGTTGTCACCTGTGCGCTCCGGAAAACCGTCAAGTTGGGGCGTTTTGACTGAACTCTTTTGGGGCTTCTCCGTTATATTATGATGGCGGAAGCACCCTTCAGGAGGAGTTCCCATGGCCACCAGCAACTACACCTCGAGCATTGCCGAGGCCATCGACGAGGTCGAGCGCGAGGGCGAGGACGAGCTCCAGCCGGCGGGGAGCGGCGGCAGCCTGCTCGACGCCCTGCAGATGCAGTTCGGGGCCACCCCCTGGTGGGTGGTTTCCGCGGTGATCCACTCGGTGGTCTTTCTGCTCTGCATGTACCTGACCGTGGCCCTGGCGGACCCGGTGCGCGACGAGGTGCTCATCCAGTCGCCGCCGCCGAAGAAGCACGTCGAGAAGCTCAACGAGAACGCCGACCGCGACCTCTTCAAGAAGCGCCACGCGCCCATGGAGAAGATCATCGACAAGCCGATGATCGTCACCGAGCCGGTGCCCGACGACCACTTCGAGACCGCCAACGAGATGGACAAGAACACCGCGCGGGGGCAGCAGGACGCCATCAGCGACGTCCCCCTGGGCGGCACCGGGGTGGTCGGGGTGATGGGCGTGGGCGGCGGCGGGATGGCCGGCTGCTACGGCTTCCGCGACGGCGGCGGGCGCAAGAAGGCCACCGCGCGCTGGGGCGGCACCCGCGGCTCGGAGAGCGCGGTGGAGGCCGCGCTGCGCTGGCTGGCCGCCCACCAGGACGCCGACGGCCACTGGGACGCCAAGAAGTGGGAAGGCACCATGAAGACCGACGCGGGGGTCACCGGGCTGGCCGTGCTGGCCTTCCTGGGCGCCGGCTACACCGAGAACGACGGCAAGTGGAAAAACAACGTCCGCCGGGCCACCCAGTGGATCATCAAGAGCCAGGCCGCCAACGGGGCCATCGGCGGCGACTGCGAGGGCACCGAGCCCAACGGGGTGGGCTACCACCACCCCATCTGCGGGCTGGCCCTGGCCGAGGCCTACGGCATGACCCAGAACGGCCACCTGCGCGGGCCGGCCCAGAAGGCGGTGGACTACTCGGTCAACATCCACCAGGCCAAAGGCTCCGGCTGGCGCTACACCGCGGGGATGGAGGCGGACCTCTCGGTCACCGGCTGGTTCGTGATGCAGCTCAAAAGCGCCAAGATCGCGAAGCTCACCGTGCCGGGCTCGGCCTTCCAGGGCGCGGTGACCTTCACCGACACGGTCAGCGACCAGTACGGCAAGTGCCGCTACAAGCCCGACTGGCTCAGCCCCAACCCGACCATGACCAGCGTGGGCATGCTCTGCCGCCTGTACACCGGCTCGCCGCCCGGCGACCCCAAGGTCTCCGGCGGGGCCAACTACCTGCTCAAGAG
>CAZONU010000191.1:0-9352 GCA_964581145.1 uncultured Planctomycetia bacterium | reverse complement strand
GTGTTGGGGTTGACGTACTGCGAGTCGAAGTTGCCGTACTTGCCGAACTCGACTATCAGGTTGCCGGAGTTGTCCACGTAGCGCACCGAGTTGGAGACCGCGTTGGGGATTATCAGCCGCCCCCAGCGGTCCAGGTCGAAGCGCGCCCCGCGGCAGACGCAGCACTTGTTGGCGGTGAAGCCCGCGCTGCTCAGCGGGGCCAGGCCCTGGTAGTAGGCGGTCGCGCCCACCGCCTCCTTGCCGCGCATCATGGCCGCACTCCCCTTCACGTAGCCGCCCTCCGGGGTGAAGCGGACCACGCCGCCGACCATGTAGCTCCAGACCATCTTGTCCTGGCCCTCGGGAATCTTCAGCTCTTCGGGGTGGAGCAGCATGCCCACGTAGATGTTGCCGGCCAGGTCCACGCGGATGCCGCCGTTGGCCTGGGGGATGGGCCCGATGATCGCGCTGTCCAGATCCGCGGGATACCCGCCCGAGCCCTTGGGGCCCTTGCCGCCAACCTCGCCCTTGAGGTACTTGCCCGCCAGGGGCTTGCCGTCCGGCCCGAAGCCGGCGATGCAGTAGTGCACCCACTTGTACATGAACGAGATGTAAGCCCCGCCGTCGGGCCGCACCCCGATGCCCCGCTCGGCGTAGCCGATCCCGTAGCGGCTGTAGATGTACTTGGAGATCACGTGGCTGCCGCCCTTGAAGGACGCGGGCTCGAGGTCCCGGGTGTACCTCGCAAACGGCCCGGAGTAGTCGCAGCCGTTGGCCACCCCGCGGCCGGTGCGCATGTAGAGCAGCCCGTCGTAGCCCACGGTCAGGTCGGTGGCCCCGAAGGTCCGGCCGTTCTTCTTGAGCTCGGCGCCCTTGCCGGTCTCGCCGTCGAAGCGCCACACCTGGCTGCAGCCGTTGTTGACGTATACCTCGTCGCGCTGGGTGTCGACGGTTATGCGCCCCCAGTCGAGGGGCAGCCTGCCCTTGGGGGTCAGCCGGGTCTTGAGCCCGGCCAGGCCCGCGGCCCGCAGCGGCGGCGCGCCAGCGGGCGCGCGGTAGCCGTCGATGGCGCCCTTGAGGGTCAGCACGTAGCTGCGCCGCCCCTTGAGAAAGATGCCGGTCTTCTTGGACACCGAGACCATCTCGAGCGGCTTCTTGCCCTTGCAGCCGTAGAAGTCCGGGTTGAGGTTGCTGCGCTGCCGCGGCTGGAAGGTCTTGCGCTTCTCGTCCCAGCGGGCCACCGAGCCCATGGCGTCCTCGGGGAGGTCCGCGGGGAAGGGCAGGAGCTCGCGGAGGTAGCTGCCCTCCTTGTCGAAGGCGCGCAGGTGCATCTGGCGCTGGTTGAGCTGGCCGAAGAAGCTCTGCACGTAGATGTTGCCGTCCTCGTCGAGCCCCGCGGCGGTTATCCGCCCGAAGTTGTAGGGATCGGAACCGATGAACTTCTCGAACTTGACCCCGGTGCCCGCGCGGACCCGGACCTTGAATGGCCCGCCCTCGGCCGGCTTGCCGAAGTCGTCCTTCATGTCCCACGCTATGGTCTGCGACAGCCCGGCCGCCAGCGGCTTGGGCGGGGCCTTCTTGGCGCCCAGGACCCCCGCGGCCAGGTGGCGGACCACCTCGCCTTTCGCGTTAAGAACCGCCACCTCCACGTCGGTCCCTTTCGAGACCGCGAAGGTGACCGTCACCTTGCCGCGGGACTTCCTGGCCCGCGGCTTTTTCGCGAACTTCACCTCGCCGGCGCAGGCCGGCGCGCAAACGGCAGCCAGCGCCAGCAGCGGGCCGAGCCCTCTCATGATCATCTTCCCCCCTCCCTCGCGGCGGTCAGAGCTTGGCCAGCTCGGCTCGGGCCCGCACGGCCCACTCGGTGCTGGGGTAGGTCTTGATGATGTTGTTCAGGCAGCGGCGCGCGTCGGTCTTCATGCCGATGCGCTTGTAGTTACTGGCCGCGGAGAACCAGCCGGTGCAGACCTGCTTGGGGCTGCGGCCGGGGCGGCTGGCGACGGCCTTCTTGGTTGTCGGCGCCCTGACCGGTCCGGCGGTCCCGGGCGCCGCGGAACTCCGCGCGCTCGCGGTCGCCTTGGGGCGGGAAACACTGGCGGCTCCCCCGGCGGCCGGGCAGATGGCCTCGAGGGCATAGGTCAGGTTGGCGCGCACCACGCGGCGGCTGTAGACGTCCAGCGCGTAGATGGCTTTATGGCTGATCCCCGCGCAGTTCGGCCAGGTCAGGGGAATCTCCGGCACGGACAGCGTGGGCTTGCCCTTCTTGCCCTCTTCGGTGTTGGGGTTGACGTACTGCGAGTCGAAGTTCCCGTACTTGCCGAAGGCGGCTATCAGGTTGCCGGCGTTGTCGACGAACCTGACCGAGTTGCCCGTGGCGTTGGGAATGGCCAGGCGGCCGTAGCGGTCGACGTCGAACCGCGGGATGCGGCACACGCAGCAGGTGGTGCCCAGGTGCGGGTGGCTGAAGGGGCCGAGTCCCGTGTGGAAACCCTTGGCCCCCTCCACCGCGGAAGCGCTCATCATGCTCGCCGAGCCCACGAACTTCCCGCCCTCCGGGCCGAACTTGACCACGCTGCCGGTCATGTGCTTCCAGGCCCTGTCCTTCTCAAAGGCCTTGGGGTAGGGCTCGCCCTTGGGCCAGTACCACGCCCCCAGATAGATGTCGCCCTTGAGGTCCACGCGCACGCCGCCGCAGGTCTGGGGGATCGGCCCGATGATCGCCTTGTTGAGGCCCGCGGAGGTCCCCGTCTTGTGATGCTTGGGGAATATGTCGCTGTACTTGCCGTTGATGGGCTTTCCGTCCGGTCCCCAGCCCGAGACCGCGTACTTCACCCAGCCCGCGAACATCCAGGCGACGTAGACCTTGCCG
Organism: uncultured Planctomycetia bacterium; assembly: GCA_964581145.1. Taxonomy (GTDB): domain Bacteria; phylum Planctomycetota; class SZUA-567; order JAKLDR01; family JAKLDR01; genus CAZONU01. The sequence continues at coordinate 6,504 of CAZONU010000191.1, read as the reverse complement.
TCCGGCCCCACCCCGATGCCCTTCTCGCAGTTGCCTATTCCGTAGCGACCGTAGATGTACTTGCTCAAGACGTGGGTGCCGGAGGGATAGGGCGCGGGCTTCAGCTCGTGCGTGTAGCGCTCCAGCGGTCCGCTGAAGCTCTTGCCGGTCTGAAAGTAGAGCAGCCCGTCGTAACCCACGGCCAGGTCCGTGGCGTGGAAGGTGCCCTTGTCGCTCTTGAGCAGCCCGCCCTTGCCGGTTTCCCCGTCGAAGCGCCAGTACCGGCAGTCAGCATCGCTGACGTAGACCTCGTCGCGCTGGTAGTCGACCTCCATGCGGCTGAAGACATCCAGTACGCCCGCCTGCGGGGCAAAGGCGGTCTTGACCGGCTCGAACTTCGCGCCCTTGTCCTCCAGGGCCACCAGCCCGCCGGCCACGCCGGCGGCGTAGACGACCGTCTTGTCCTTCGAAGCCACCAGGGCCATCTGCGGGCGCGCGCCCTTCGACATCGGGAACTTGTGGACGGCCAGCGGCGCGTCCCCGTCCTTGAGGCCCTTGAACTTGACCACCGAGACGTTGTACCGCCAGTAGCCGACACAGTGGCGCGTCAGGACGTAGACCGCCCCGCTCTTAGGGTGAATCGCCAGGCGGTGGGGGTTCTCGACCTTCAGCCCGCCGACCTCCTTGCCCTTCTCGTCGAAGACCGCCACCCGCTGGCGCTCGCGGTCGCACACGTAGACGTTGCCTTTGGCGTCGACAGCCAGCCCGTGGACCGGGCCCTCGGCTATGCCGTGGTTGCGCTTGTTGTGCTTGGTCCACTCCCCGCCGTTGCCTTCCTGGTGGGCCACCTTGACGGTTACGAACTCCTTCATGGGTCCCGGCTGGCCCACGCCCACGCGATAGACCCTTCCCGGGGGGTTGTTGGGCCGGAACTTGTAGCCGTAGCGGTTGGTGTTGGAGTAGGGCCCGCTGAGGTACAGCCACTTGCCGTCCGGGGAGGCGGCCAGGAAGTTGGGGCCCCCGCCGGAGTTCTTCACGTACTCCTTGCGGGTCCACAGCGACTGGATCGCGAAGCTGGCCTCTGGAACGGCACCGCGCGCGTCCAGCTTGTAGACCGTGCCGCCGTTGGTGAAGAACACCCCGTTCTCGGCCGATGCCGAGATCAGCGACAGCCCCCCGGCGTAGAACTCCGGGTTGAGGCTGTTGAGGTTCCGGGCGTAAAAGGTCTTGGCGACGTCATCCCAGCGGGCCACGTCCTTCATCGCGCCCGGCTCCAGATCCGCGGGGAAGGGCATCAGGGTGCGCAGGTACTTCCCCCCCGCGTCGAAGACCCGCACCGTCCGGCAGTTCTGGTTGCGATTGCCGCCGTAGCCCATGATGTAGAGATTGCCCGCCTCGTCGGCGGCCAGGCCGGTGATAATCCCGAACGTGTAGGGGTCGGCGCCCATGAACTTGTCGAGCTTCACGCCGGTGCCGGCGCGCACCCGCACCTTGAAGGGCCCGCCTTTGGCGGGCTTGCCGAAGTCGTCGCGCACGTCCCACTTCAATGCCTGGGAAAGCCCCGCTTTGAGCGGCTTCGGCGGGGGCTTCTTGCCCCCGAGCACGCCCCCGGCCAGGTGGCGGACGACTTCGCCTTTCGCGTTGAGCACCGCGACCGCCACGTCGGTCCTGGCCGAGACCGCGAAGCTGATCTTCACCTCCCCGCCGGCCTTGGCCGCCGTCGGCTTGGTCGTGAACTTCACCTCGCCGGCCAGAGCGGCCCCCCCGGCCAGGGCAATAGCCAGAAAAGGTATCAGCCTTCGCATTGCTCTTTCCTCCCCGTCACCGCGCGCTCTTCCGGGCCCGGTCGGGCACGTCGCGCAGCTTGATCCTCTCGCTCACGTGGTAGCCCAACTTCACGCTGAGGATGCGGCGATTCCCGGCGTCGGCGATGAACAGGCGCCTGTCGCTGTGGGTCGCCACGTAGCAGGAGTGCATCAGCGCGACTTCATCACCGCCGATCGAACGGGTTCTCGATGAACCGCCACCATCGAGCAGGGGACGGCCGTCGTCGACATTTCCGTACTTGCCTATGCGCATGATCAGGTTGCCGGCGGTGTCCAGCACCGCGATGCTGAAGTGATCGGGCTCCGGGACGAAAGTGCGCGCGAAGTAGTCGAGCGCGAAGCGCGCGTTCCAGCACACGCAGCGGCTGCCGGCAAAGCCCACGCCGCCGTAGAACCATTCCGCGCCCTGCACCCAGGCGCCGCCCATGTAGTGGCCCTTCACGCTCACGGGGCCCTTGGGGGCGCCGCCCTTCTTCAATGGCACCGGGACCGAGCCGCCTCCGAGCGAGGAAATCACGCGGCCCCTGCCCGGCTTGAACTTCATCAGCGTCTCGGTCTTGGGGTTGAGGACGTGTTTCCCGCCGGCTGTACGCGTCGGGTTGGCCAGCACGTAGATGTTATCGTCGTTGTCGATGGCCACCCCATCGGTAATGCCCATGCCCTGGACGACGTCCACGCGGAGCTTCTTGCCGTGTCGGTCCCAGATGTGAATCTCCCCCCACCTGCGTCTTCCCGGGTAGAGCCGGGGGCTGTAGCGCTCGCTACCGTCGGTCTTGAGCGTGCCGGTGCGATCCTTGACCCGGTCGCGCTTGGGGGAAAAGCGCGCGGAGTTGAAGCACTGCACGACCAGGCGCCCCTTCGGGGAAATGCCGAACCCGCCCCCGTGGTACCAGGGCGAAGAACGCTTGCCGGGCAGCGCCAGGCCGGAGATCACGTTCCCGGCTCGACCGCCGCAGTGGTGCACCCCGCGACGCTCCTCCCCGTAGTCCCAAGGCACCTCCCGCCAGGTCCGCGAGTCGTAGCGGGCCACGATGCTGCCGGTGCGCAGGTAGGCCAGGCCGTCGACGTCGAAGCAGATATCCTCGGCGGAGAAGGGCAGCTCGACGTGGCGGTCCTTGCCGGACTGGGGGTTAATCTCCACGACCTGGTGGGAAGCCAGCGCCTCCATCACGTAGAGCTTCCCGGTGCGCGGGTTGACGTTCATGCGCTGGCGCGAACGCCCCGCGGGGGCATCGCGCACCGTGGCCTTGCGGGCGTCGAGACCGAAGTCGCGCTTGAGCTTCAGCTTGCGCTTCCCGACCTCCAGCAGCTTGAGGCCCATCTGCTGCCAGGACCGGCTCGACCCCGGGGCCAGCCAGAGCGTGGGCGGTTCGGTCCAGGAGTCCAGGGCCACCTTGTACTGCGAGCCTCCGTTCCGGTCCCAGGTGTTGCGGTTCTCCTGGTGGCCGAGCAGCGGCAGCGCGACGCTGGCCAGCTTGCGCGGGTCCGCGAACGGGCCGTAGCGCGTCAGGATCGCCTTGACTCTCACCGGGCTCTTGCGCATGGCGTAGCTCTTCATCACGAAGGAGCAGACGTAGAGCTCGCCGGTCTTGTGGTGGATCATCAGCCGCGCGGGCTTGTTCGCGGGGATGATCTTCAGCAGCTTCCCGCCGGCGTTGAAGACCTGGATGCGGTCGTTCATGTAGTCGGCCGCGTAGACCCGGCCCTGCGCGTCGCAGGCCACTGCGGTGGGCACGTTGAACTGCCCCGGAGCGGTTCCGGTCACGCCCTGCTTGGCGCTGCCGGCGAAGAGCTTGGGCTCGGACTTCGCGTTGTACTCCATGCGGAAGACGCCGTGGATCCAGCACTTGATGGTGCCGCCCGTGCCGTGGTTCTGGTCCCAGTTGTAGCCCGTCAGGTAGAGCTGCTTGCCGCCCGGGCCGAATGCGACGCTGCTGGGGAACACGCGGCGGGGCTTGCGGGCGGTGGCCCCGTAGGACCCGCCGTCCCTGACCACCCGGAAGGTCTTGGGGCCGTTCAGGTCCACGCCGCCGCTGGTGCCGTCGGTGGCCATGCGGTTGAGGCTCAAGCGCAGCAGCGCGAGCCGCGAACCACGGACGGCAAACGCGGCAGCTGCGTTGTAGCTCGGCGATCCGTCGTAGTGCTTGGCGGACAGCAGGGTGTGCAGCCCGTGACCGGTTTTCCCGTTGTAGCCGGCGTTGTAACCGCTGCTCAGGAACGTGCTCTGGTGATAGCCCTCCTTGAACGCCATCCGCGCGCCGTCCTGCGGCGTCTTGCGCCAGCGCAGGCCCTTTACCTGCTTGAGCTTGGCGGCCGGGAACGGATAGACCGTGCGCAGGTAGTTCCCGGCGTGGTCGAAGAGGCGGAGGTTGTCGACGGTGTCGCCTTCGTAGACGTAAACGCCTTCGGGTGCCGGAGCGATCAGCGGCGGCCTGCGGCCGAACCGCTTGTATGGCGAGTGGTACAGCGTCCTCTCAAACCTGGGCTTCAAGCCCAGTGACACGCGGACCGCGTGGCTCCCCTTCTCGTCGATGTAGCGGCCCTGATCGTCCTTGCCGTCCCAGACGACGGCCTGACGCTTGGAGTTCTTCCTGAAGGGCGCCGGCGCGTTGGGGCCGAGCACGCCGCTGGCCAGGTGCCGGGCGATCCGGCCCTGGGCGTTCTCAATGGCCACGGTGACGTCGCAATACCCCTTGGTTTCGAACGCGATGGCGATCCGGTCGCCACGCCGCGTTACCTTCGGCTTCTGTGCGAATTCAAAGACCGCCCCGCGCTTGACCCTGAACTCGTCAATCTCCGCCCCCGCGGCCGGCAGTGCCGCCGCCATCAGCGCGAGCAGAGCGACGCCGAAGATCGTCCGCATGCTCACTCCCCCCCCTCGGGCAGCCTCAGCCCGGTGGGCACACTGATGCGCACCGGCGGCAGTTCCGGGTCGGCCCGGCGCTCGGCCAGGCGGCTCATGGTCATGCGCGTCATGTGCTCGACGCTCCAGACCACCGCGGCCGGCACCGGGCCGTGCTCGCGCGCCGCGTCGCAGTAGTCTTCGTACTCCTCCTCCGGCGACCAGCCGACGATGTCCAGGTCGCGGCCGAGCACCAGACCACGCTCGGCCGCCGCGGCGGCCAGCTCCAGCGAAGTGGTGCGCCACAGGGCCAGAATCCCCGTGGGCCGGTCGGGCCGGTCCAGGAACTCCCCCGCCCGGGGGCGCACGTCGTAGTCGCCGGCATCGAAGCGCAGCCCGGGCGGGAGCTCCCGCCCGGCACCGGCCAGCGCGGCCACCGCCCCGCCGAAGCGCGCCCGGCTGTGGCCGGTCGCGCCCACCGGGCCCAGCCAGGCGATGCGCTCGTGCCCGCGCCCGACCAGGTATTGCGCGGCCAGGAAAGCGCCGCGGTAGTTGTCTTGCAAGACGAGGTCAAAGGGCGAGTCCTCCAGCCAGGCGTCGACCATCACCGCGGGAATCCCCGCCCTGTCGACGAGCCGCAGAAGGTCCCGATTCACGGTGTCCAGGGCCACCCCGCAGACCCGCGCGGCGCGGAGCTGCTCCATGACCTCGCCCTGCGGGCGGTCTCCGGAGTTGACCCCCAGCAGCGACCAGCCCCGGCGGCTGGCCGCCCGCTGGAAGGCCCCCAGGATCATCTGGTGGAGCGGGTCCAAGCCGGTCGCATCGTTCTGGCTGGACAGCACGTAGGCCACCGGGAAACCCTTGTCGGGGTCGGCCGCCCGGGCCAGCACCCGGTAGCCGTGGCGCGGCTCGGCGGCGATGAGCCCCTCGCTCTCCAGGGTCTTGAGCGCCCGCCTGACGGTCATGCGCGCCATGCCGTGCTCGATGGCCAGCTGGCGCTCGGTGCGCAGGAACTCCCCGCTGGGGATGCGCCCCTCCGATATCTCCTCGCGGAGCAGCGCGGCCAGCCGGGCCGCTGAGCGGCCGCCGTTAACCCGCGAGTTGCTGCTGGTTTCCAGCCTGGCCATGGTATCGCCCTGGTCTAATCGGTGGACTTACTATGGTCTACATACACCTTCGATGCCACTTTGTTGGCGGACTTTCGGAGGAAACCACCTTGCGCTAAGCACCTTATTTACAGCATCTTAGTGGGAAAGCTGGCATCTGGCTCACGCGGTGTCAACGCTGCGGTGGTCCGGTGAGCGTACCAGCCATGCGGTGGTCCACTGTCTGCTGCCTCCCCACCTCCAGGAGGCTCAGCCGTGGAGCGCGGATGCTTCGGGGCCGAGACCGCGGGACCCTCCGCTGCTTGACCCCCGCGCGCGGCGGGGGATAATCGGCCCCGTCGAAAGGAGGGAGGTCATGGCCGGGATTGAGGTCCGCAAGCCCAGTGAGGAGGAGGTCGCCGAGAAGGGCATCAAGAGCTGGCCCATCTGGGAGAAGGAAGTCAGCACCTTCGACTGGCACTACGACCAGCCGGAGACCTGCCTGCTTCTGGAGGGCAGGGTGAAGGTCACCCCCAAGGACGGCGGCGAGATCGTGGAGTTCGGCACCGGCGACCTGGTTTCTTTCGCGCAAGGGTTGTCCTGTGTCTGGGAAATATCGGAAGCGGTCCGCAAGCACTACCGCTTCGGCTGACGGCTGGAACGTGTCCGCGGAGAACGCCTCCCCCGCCGCGAGCGGCGTGCGCATAGAGGGTCTCACCGTCCGCTACGGCGAGACCGTGCTCGTCATCGGGGCGGGGCCCATCGGGCTCCT
>CAZONU010000190.1:0-9400 GCA_964581145.1 uncultured Planctomycetia bacterium | reverse complement strand
GGCCTACCTGGTGCCGGACGCCTACGCGGAGCTGGCCGCCACCAAGGCCATCGCGCTGCTGGTCGCCGTGCTCCTCCTCTATGTTAACTACCGCGGCGCCTCGGAGACCGGCAAGATCGGCGCGGTCTTCACGCTGGGCCAGACCCTCTTCCTGCTGGCCATCGGGGCCGTCGGCCTGGGCGTGGCCGTCTGGCACCCGGAGCGGATGACCAACTTCCAGCCCTTCATGCCCGCCGGATGGAGCCGGCTGCTGGTGACCATGGGCCTGACCTACGTGGCCTTCGAGGGCTACGAGGTCATCGCCCAGGCCGGCGACGAGGCCATCGACCCGCGCCGCAACCTGCCCAAGGCCATGATCTACTCGGTGTTCATCGTCACGGTCACCTACGTGCTCACCGCCTTCGCCACGGTGGTGTCGGTGGAGGCCGGGCCGGACCTGGTCCGGGAGGTCGCCGGGAACGGCCGGGCGCTCGGCGAGCCGCTGGCCCCCTGGGAGTGGATCGGCCAGTTCCGGGACACCGGCTTCGGCGAGGCGGTGGGCCGGCTGATGCCCTTCGGGAACCTGCTTCTGACCCTGGCGGTGATCTTCGCCTCGACCAGCGCGCTCAACGCCACCATCTACTCGGCCACGCGGGCCAGCTACGCGCTGGGCCGCGACCGGATGCTCCCGGCCTTCTTAGCGAAGATCTCCGCGCGGCGCAAGACCCCCTGGGTGGCGCTGGTCTTCACCGGGGTCATCGTCGTCAGCGTGGCCTGCCTGAAGACCCGCACGGTGGCGGCCAGCGCCAGCGCGATGTTCCTGCTGCTCTTCTTCCTGGTCAACGTCTGCGCCATCAAGATCCGCCGGAACATGGGCGACGAGCTGACCTACGGCTTCCTGATGCCGCTCTTCCCGCTGCCGCCGGTCCTGGCCATCCTCTGCCAGCTGGCCCTGCTGGCCTTCATGCACGAGCTCAGCTGGCAGGCCTGCGCCATCGCCGCCGGCTGGGTGGCCGTCGGGGCCACCGTCTACTTCGCCTACTCCAGGAGCCGGGCGGTGACCACCGCGGACGAGATCCTGGTTCTGGAGGAGGAGGAGCGCGAGCCGGAGACCGAGAGCGGCCAGTACCGGGTGATGGTCGCGGTGGCCAACCCCCAGACCGCCGTGGAGATGGTCCGCAACACCTACAAGCTCTGCCGGGCGCGCAGCGCCAGCGTGGAGCTGCTGCACATGGTCCCGGTGCCCGAGCAGGTGCCCCTCTCCGACGCCGAGAAGTACATGCTGGAGGGCAAGGAGGGCATCGTCGAGACCATGCTCTACCTCGCCCCCCAGTTCCCGCTGAGCACCACCCTGCGCTACTGCCGCAGCGTGGCCCGGGGCATCGTCAGCGCCGTGCGCCAGAAGCGCATCGACATGCTCATCCTCGGCTGGCGCGGCGCGCACCGCTACGCCTGGCGGCTGGGCAGCACCGTCGACCCGGTCATCGAGCGCGCGCCCTGCGACGTGGTGGTCATGAAGAGCTGCGCCTACCAGGCCTACCGCCGGGTGCTGGCGCCGGTGGCCGGCGGGCCCAACGGCGCGCTGGCCCTGGAGGTCGCCGCCATCCTCGCCGAGGCCGAGGACGGCGAGGTCACCGCCTTCACCGTGAAGCGCCCGGGCCCCGGCCCGGAGTTCGACCTCGACGGGTACGTCGCCGCCCACAGCGGGGGCCTGGAGCTGCCCGCCGAGCGAATCAGGACCAAGACTGTCGGGGGCCCGGATATCGCCGCGGCCATATTGAAGGAGGCCGAGGAGGGCGAGTACGACCTGGTGGTCATGGGCACCACCCGCCAGCCGCTCCTCCGCCAGCTCACGGCCGACACGGTGCCGGAGTCCATCGCCCAGCGGCTGGAGAAGCCGGTGGTCATGGTCAAGGCCTCCGGGGGCATCCGCAGCTGGATCAAGAGGTGGATATAGGCGCGGGGCCGCTTGACTTTTCCTCAGCCCGCTTTTCATCACATCAAATGTCGGCTCAAAGCAAATGTCGGTCCTGAGTCCGCCACATGATGCAAATTGCGGCGATCCGTGCAACGTCCGGCAATCCATAGAGTTGCCCCCTTGCGTGCCGCATAACGAGCCGGTTTCGCACCGGGACAGTTTCCATCCCTCGAGGTAAACGGAAACCCCTGCGAAGTCCCAAGCACTGGCTTCTGCAAGTCTTGCGCGCCACCACGCGCTGTTATCTCCTTACACGGTTCCCTTGGCATTCAGATTGCTGTACTGCGGCACACACCGGTCGACGGCGGGCTTTGCTCTCCAGCAGCAAAACGTCCGTCCTATCCGCAATCCCTCGCCGGGGCGGCGGCTCGGGGCGAATCGCCGGGCCGCACTGTCGCGCGCGCAGGGATTTGACGATTCCTTATATCCGAATATCCGAGGTAGATTACTACGTGCACCCGCCGCGCGGGAGGCGGCGGGCCGGGGCAGCATGTGCCAGTGATCGGGTTTCGGACACCTGGAAGGGGAGAATTATGCCCGGGAACGTCGGTTGGATGAAAGCCCTGGTCCGGGAGATCGGCGAGGCCGCCAGCCTCCCTATGGTGGTTTACGAAATCCTGAGGGTCTGCGACGACCCCCGCTCGGACGCCAGGGCGCTGGCCGCGGCGGTGGCGACCGACCCGGTGCTGGCCGCCAAGCTGGTGCGCATGGCCAACTCCGCCTTCTTCGGCCTGGTGCACAAGACCGCGGACATCCGCAGCGCGGTGGTGCGCCTGGGGCTCAAGAACGTGCGCAACGCCGCGCTGGGGCTGAGCGTGTCCAAGCTCTTCGAGTCGCCGGTGGATTCGGACGGCTACAGCCGGCCCAACGTCTGGAAGCACTCCGTGGCGGTGGCCACGCTCAACGAGCTGCTGGCCGGGGCCAGCAAGGTCTCCGCGGTGCGGGCGCTGGCCCCCGAGGCGCTCCTGGTCGGGCTGGTGCACGACATCGGGGTGATCCTCGAGGACCAGTACGCGCCCGCGCGCTTCTCGGACCTGCCCGCGCTGGCCTGGAAGCTGCGCGAGCCGCTCCACAAGGTGGAGAAGGACGACCTGGGCTTCGACCACCAGGACCTGGGCCGGGCGGTGCTCATCAAGTGGCGCTTCCCCCAGCGGCTGGCGGAGGCCGTGGGCTCCCACCACCGGCCCGGCCCGAGCCCGGCGGACACCCTGGCGGCGATAACCGCGGTGGGCGAGATGCTGGCCGCCGCCAAGAAGGTCGGCTACTACGACGTGCCCCGGATAGACAAGGACCTCTTCGGGACGCTGGCCAGGCGCCTGGGCCTGGGCGTCCGGGAGATAGGCGCGGTCGGCAGGAGTTTCGACGCCCGCCTGGCCCAGGCCCTGGAGGTCTTCGCCGTCGGCGCCGCCGCCGGGTAGCCGCCGGCCGGGGGCCTCGCCTACCCCGCCGCCGGCACCGTCCTGAGCACCTCCTCGACGGTGGTGACCCCCGCGCGCACCTTGTCGATGGCGTCGTCCAGCATGGTCCGGAACCCGGGCAGGGAGTCGGGCTCCAGGGGCTGGCCCCGCCAGACCCGGTCGCGCAGCTCGTCGTTGAAGGCCAGGAGCTCGAAGACGCCGATCTGCCCGCGGTAGCCGACCCCGTTGCAGGCCGCGCAGCCCTCCCCGCGGACGTGGGCGATGTCCGCCGGCAGACCCGGCAGCCGGCGCAGCGCCGCCGGGTCCGGCTGGTACGCCTCCGCGCACTTCCGGCACACCCGCCGGACCAGCCGCTGGGAGAGGACCGCCGCCAGCCCGGAGGCCACCAGCGACCGGTCGTCGGAGAGCACCAGCAGCCGGCCCAGCGCCGACTGGACGTCGCGGGCGTGCAGCGTGGTGAAGACCAGGTGGCCCATCTGCGCGGCGCGCAGGGCGATGGCCGCGGTCTCCTCGTCGCGGACCTCGCCGATCATCAGCACGTCCGGGTTCTGGCGCATGAAGGCCCGGGAGTAGTCCGCGAAGGACATCCGGGTGTTGACCTGCTTCTGGTTGACCTTGGGGATCTCGTACTCGACGGGGTCCTCCACGGTGAGTATCTTGTTGCCGTCGGTGTTTATCGCCCGGATGGCGGAGTACAGGGTGGTGGTCTTGCCGCTGGCGGTGGGCCCGGCCACGATGATGATCCCCCCGGGCCGGCTGATGACCTCCCTGAATTTCCCGTAAGTGGCCGCCTCCAGGCCCAGCCTGTCCATGCTGATGCTGATGCGGTTCTCGTCCAACAGGCGCAGAACGATGTCCGACCCGTGCGGCCCGGGCAGCACCGAGACGCGCAGGTCGATCTGCCGGGCGTTGCCTCCCGCGTCGCGGTAGACGGTGGAGATGCGCCCGTCCTGGTCGAGGCGGCGCTCGGCGATGTCCAGCTCGGCCAGGACCTTGAGGTAGGAGCACACCCTCCTGACGTTCGCGCCGCTGACCGGCGTGGCCACCTGCTGCAGGACCCCGTCGACCCGCAGGCGCACGTCCACGTCGTTGGCGTAGGTTTCTATGTGCACGTCGCTGGCCCGGCTCGCCACCGCCCGGGAGAGGAGGTCCGCGACCATCTTCGCGGGGCTCTGCCCGCGTTCGAAGGCGATCTGCCGGTCGTGGTCCAGGACCAGCCGCCCGGTGCCGATGTCCAGGCTGACCGAGCCCTCCGGGGCGGCCTCCGCGCCGAAGCCGAAGCCCAGGGCGGTGTCCAGCTCGAAGGCGTTGAGCTGAATGCGCCGCGCCCGCCGGCCGATTTTCCTCTCTACGTCGAGAACCAGCTCGTCGTCGGAGAGGTCCAGCAGGCCCAGGGGGACCGGCTCAGCCCCGGCCGGGGGCGATTCGCCGAGCAGCACCACCTGACGCTCCCGGCAGAACTCCTCCTCCAGGGTCCGGATGTGCTCGCGGCTGAGCGTGAAGCGGGTCAGGTCGTCGAAGGGGCGTTCCTTGGCGGCTTTTCCCATGACAAGTCCTCCCCGGAGGCGCGGCCTTCCAGACCATGCGAGTTTACAGGATTGCGGGCGCCGGCGCGAGTGCAACCGGCCCCCGGCCCGCGGTCGGCTGATTGCGGGCTCCGGTCCGGAAAGAGCCGGGGCCGCCGGCCGAAACCGGCAGCCCCGGTGCAACTCCTCGAAACTGCGACGCGGCTAGAAGCTGAAGACCACGCCGAGCCGCAGGGCGAAGCTGTCCAGCTCGTCCTCGCCGTCCACGCTGCTGCCCCAGTCCCAGTCGACATCGGCCATGGTGTAGGCCAGGCCGCCGACCAGGGTGACCTTGTCGTTCAGCTTGTACTCCACGCCGCCGCTGATCCCGAAGCGGAAGCCGCCGTCGACGTCGGCGTCCTCGTCGATCCCCGGGGCGTCGAGTTCGGTGCTGCCGGCCACCGGGATGGCCAGCATCAGCGCGCCGCGGATGCTGACCTTGTCGTTGACCGTGAAGGCCATCTTGGCGCCGAAATCCAGGAAGAGCAGGCTGGTCTCGAAGGTCCCGGTGTCACCGGACGAGTCGTCGCCCTCCAGGTCCCAGCTCTGCCACGAGAGGCCCAGGACCGGAGTGACCGAGAACTGGTCGTTGACCTTGAAGGTGTAGCCGGCCAACCCGCCGATCTCGAACATGTCGAACGTGGACTCGCCGTCGGTGCCCACGACCTCGGCGTCGTCGTCCTCGAAGCCGAACAGCCCGCGGAACTGGAGGCTGGCGCTCCACTGCTCGCTGAACTGCGCGTTGACCGCCACCGAGGGCTGGATGGACAGCCCGTCGTACTCAATGACGTCGTTGCCCTCTATCGAGGAGACTATCTCCTCGACGACGCCGATGTCCAGCCTGGCTTCGACCGTGATCGCCGGCCCCTCGCCGGCCAGGGCCATCGATCCGGCCAGGAGCAGGCCCGCCGCCCCCGCAAGAATCTTCCTCAGCATGTCCCGATTCCTCCCAGCATCGCCCGGCCGCTTTCGAGCGGCCCATCCGCGCGCTATTGTCCCCGCACGCGGCCGGCAATGCAAGATCAAGTGGCAGGGCGGGGCGTGGCGGGGCGCAAGGGGGCGGGGTCGGGCGTCTCTTCTCCGGAAACTTCCTGGAGTTCGTGGGGATGTAAAGGGTCAAAATCACCAGATTACGGACCCCGGTTCGGCTGGCGCGCAGGGAGCTGAGGAAGGGTGATTTGGGAAAGTCGAACCGCGAGGGGTATTTGGACCAGTCCCAGAATCAATGGTGAACGGGACAATCCGGGACTGCTGGATCCTGCGGTCTACTCGCCTGGTTTGGCTTTTTCCCTTTTCTCTCCGCCGCTAATCTTGTTCAACTCTTCCTTGGCCACCTTCTTCACTCTGGCCCAGTCCCACACGTGGATCGTTGTGTCGATGCTGCCGGAAGCGAGCTTTGTCCCGTCTTTGGAAAAAGCCACAGTGTAGACTATGCCGTCGTGTCCGTCGAGCCTCAGGAGTTTCATCCCGCTTTGCACGTCCCAGAGGTACACTGCCCGGTCGTCGATGGCCGATGCGAGAATCGATCCGTCAGGAGAGTATGCAAGCGACTGAACCTCTCGACCATACCCTTTCACGATAATCCTACGCAGCAGCTTCCCTGTTGGCACTTGCCAGATGGCTATCTGGCCATCGGAACTGCCAGATGCCAATTGGCTCCCTTCAGGGGAAAACGCAATGGCCGATGCGTGGTCGTCATGCCCGTGTTTTCGAAAGAGACACTTACCTGTCTCGGTTTTCCACAGCACCACATTCCCGTCATTGCCACAAGAAGCAAGCGTTCCGCCCTTCGGGCAAAAGGCCACTGCTTTTGCTCCGTCGCGGTGCCACTTCAGTATCCTCAGCATGCGACCGGAAGCGATATCCCATAGCCGCACGGTACCATCCAGGCTAGCGCTAGCCAATCGCTGGCCATCTGGGGAGAATGCGACAGCCTCTATTCTTTCAGTATGGCCTTCCAGTTTGAGCCGTTCCTTACGCGTGGCAATATTCCACACCCGTACTGTTCTATCACTGCTGCCAGATGCCAGTATGCGGCCCTTGGGTGAAATGGTGACGCACGCAACTATGCTGGTCGGATCATGTCCGGCCAGCGGTTGGCAACGGTTCCCCGATGAGTGGAATTTTCGGCGGCGCACACCCAACATCTCGCTGCCGGACAGGTCCCAGATATCGATGGTTTCATCTCTCTTAGATGCAGCCAAGGTGCGGCCATCAGACGAGAAGGAAATTGAATAGACACAGGTTTTATGTACAAGGATGAACGACGGGGCGTCGAGCATCTTGCAGGCTTCCTTGGCGCGGGGTCTGGTGTAGTGATAGTAGAAATCTGCGCCGATCTTTTCCCACAGAACTCCTCCGACAATCACGACGACCACAGGGATGGCAAGCAGCCAGAAAGTGACGCGCCTAGATTTCATCAGGGGCTCGCCTGCGAAGCAGGACCGCCGGCTAGCAACTTTCGGATCTTGTTGTACGCCCAACGCGCATGAGGACTCAGCGACACCACATCGACGGCTCTGAGCCCCATATCAATGAGGCAACATACTTCTGGAGGCAGTCTCCGTGGCCCGCGCACGAGAATGTAAGCGGTTAGCGCAAGATATCCTCCGAACGGTGCGCCTACTCCTCCCCCAAAAGATATACCTGACCACCTCGGAAACCTCTTCGGTAAACCCCAGAAGAATTCGCCCTGGACAGGACCAAGATTGCCGCCTAACGCATAGAAATAACCTTCCCAGGATTTGGCGTCGCGGGCCCCCGGTCCGGTCGCGTCGGCTAACACAACGCTTTGGCCAATACCCGCTGCCAGTCCGATCAGCCACAACTTCATGGATGGTTGCGATGTTGTGAACTCTCGTTCCGGGACCGCAATGCGCGGTAATGACCAAACGCTATATGTGGCGACCTCACATCCATCTTGCTCCTTCATGGGAAAATACATGTCGTTTCTCGCGGTAATTATCCCGGGAAGATTGACGGGCCCACCCAAGCCGGGGATTACCGTAGCAGCGTACATAACCCCGTAGGCCTCGTGTAGAAGCTTCCGGGCAGTCTTCTTGCTCGCTTTCGCAAGTGCCTGACGAGCTTCCTGCACCTGTCGCTTGGTCTTCTCCTTTAGTTTCTTCCATGCTTCTTCTGCTTCTTTCTTACTCGGCGGCTTCTGGACGGTCGTGTGAAGGTGAGCAACTGGATCCTGACCAGAGGCATACACCAAGTACCACAGCCCGCTACCTATCATAGACCACGGAATCCGAGAGGGGAATGGATCCCATGGTTGGGGCTTGGGCTTGGGCTTGGGCTTGGGCACTGTGGGGTCCAATCCGTTCGCGTCAACGAACGCCACCGAGTTGTTGATGGCATAATGGTAACCACCTGCTACGCCACCATCCTTATCCCTCCCCAGGAATCTCCCTACGCCCGCATGGTAGAGCCGGGTGGGGGTGAGCTCAAGCACCTTGTCGGGATCGTCGGCGAGTTCGATCCAGTTGGACTGGTATCTGAACCTGTTCGACGCGGTGCCGGAGAGGACCTGGTCCTTGAGCTGATTGCCCCACGCGTCGTACTCGAAGTAAGCGGTGGGGGTGCCGTTTTCGTCCAGAAGCCGTACAACAGAGCCCCTGTGGTCGTAGACGGGGTACTGGTAGTACGACGCGCCGGCCTCATTGCGCTTGGCTGCAACGAGGCTTCCGATCCCATCCACAGGCGTGTAGCCATGCGTGTAGTAGGCTGTGACAGAGCCGCTTGCGTCCCGCTCAGCGAGCAGGTTCATGCCGTTAGCGTCCCAGGTGAAGTAGGACACACCGGTGCTTTCCTCTACGGCGAAGCGGCGGAGCATGGCGTCATAGGAGAAGTAGTTCACCCTCGCCGGGCTTTCGCCAACCGCCGTCATAACCCCCTCCGGCGCCATTATACGCGAAGCTCGCCGCCCCGCCAGACCCTTCCGTCTTTTCGCAATTGTCCCCCGCGTCGCAGCGGAAGCCGGTCCCGACGCCGCGCGCGCCATCCCCTTTCTCCTTTTGACACCCCGGCGGGGCCGAATAACATCCCTCATTCGACTGCTGCGGCCAGCCGGCCGCCGCGCGCGCTCACCAATGGAGGATTCCATGGCCAGGAAATACATCTACTTCTTCGGCGGCGGGAAGGCCGAAGGCAGGGCCGCCATGAAGGCCCTCTTGGGCGGCAAGGGCGCCAACCTCGCGGAGATGGCCGCCATCGGCCTGCCCGTGCCCCCCGGCTTCACCGTCAGCACCGAGGCCTGCGAGGCCTACTACTCCATGGGCCAGGCCAAGCTCCAGAAGGTCCTGGCCAGGGAGATGGACAAAAATCTAAGAAAGCTGGAGAAGCTCACCGGCAAGACTTTCGGGACAGGCTCCAACCCGCTCTTGGTCTCGGTGCGCAGCGGCGCGGCGGTCTCCATGCCCGGGATGATGGACACGGTGCTCAACCTGGGCCTCAAC